>NZ_MLBG01000032.1 GCF_001936595.1 Desulfovibrio sp. DV | reverse complement strand
CCATCGTTTCCATTTTTGAAAATAGTACACCAGTGATTTTCGTAATCATACGGGTTTGCGCCATGCTGTCAAGAAAGGCCGGGAGCAGGGGCCGCAGGCTTGGGCAATCGGGCGTCAAGCTCAATGATCAGACAGGGCGGCCGGCCGGGAGCACCCGGATCATAGCGCAGGGAACCGCTGTTCTCATTTATGAAGTTGATGCCGTCGGCCACGGCTCCGGGCTCGACGTCGGGCATTCCGGCCCCGTCGAGGGCAAGAACGACCGCCCCGTCTCCCCCCTGGGTCAGGCGCACGGTCACGGCGTCCGGGGCCGTATCCAGGGCCTGGCGCAAAAGCGCCGCCAGTCCGGCCAGAAAAGGCTGCTTGCGAGTGCGGATACGCACTCCCCCGGCCAGTTCGCGGGCCACCGGATCGCTGCCGGCCACCCGGGGCATCCGGTCCAGAATGGCAGCCACCTCCAGGTCCAGGCGCACTTCCTGCAAATACGGCTGGACTTTGCCCTGGCGCTCGAACTCGCCCCGATGGCGTTCCAGATCGCCAGCCATGCGGTCCTTGACCTCGGCAATGGCCGCAACCCCGGCCGACAGGCGGGGCATGGCCCGGCCAAGCAGGGTTTGCTCCAGCAGACCGGCCGTGCGCGCCGCCGTGTCCGCGTCGCCGGACCGGATGTCGCTTTCCAGGGTCCGAAACACGGCTTCCAGACGCGGCCCGGCGGCCAGGGCCCGGGTCAGGCGCAACAGTTCCAGGTCCAGGGCGGAGAGGCAGTTGCCCACCTCGTGCAGATACGCGCCGGCCGCCTCCACCCGGCCGGCGGCAAAGGCGGTCTCGGCCTCGCTTTCCGCCAGACGTTCGCGCAGCCTGGCTTCGCGAAGGGCCCGGGTGCGCACGCGCAGGATGTCGGTGCGCCGGGCCATGCGCCGGGCCAGGGCGGCATGGGCCAACAACAGCGAGGCTTCGGCCTGGCGCCGGCGTCTGGCGTCGCGGGCGGCCAGCACGGACAGGCCCAGGCCGCCGATGCTTAAAAGCCCCATGACCAGCCGCAAGAGCACAAGCCGGCTGGCCACGGCCGGCGAACCGACGGCCAGGGGCACCACCACGCGCTCGTAGTCGAGGATCACGTACCAGCCAAGGAAGATGCAGATGGCGGCGGCCAGGGGCAGGATCAGGTCGATTTCGCGCAGGCGGCGTCCTGGCGACGGGCTGTCGCCGGGAGCGGAGGAAACAGGGTCGGGCGGGATCGGCATGGCTCCCTCCTGGGGTTGGAGCGTTGCCCGTGCTGACGCCAGAAGCGTGCCGACCGGAGTCGATGCCTCCAGGCAAGGCTTGGCGCGGCAACGGAGCGCCGCGAGATTCCATCGCCTGGGGAAGAAAACCGGGCGCGCTCCACCCGGTGTGGAACGCGCCCGGAGGATCTATTCGGGCAGGGAAATACCGAAATCCATGCGGCCAAAGGAATCCAGATTGTCTTCCATGCCGCTGCCTTCGGCATTTTCCTCGGCCGCCCGGGGGGCGGCGGTCTTGGTCTTGCGGCGGCGACGCGCAATGATTTCCTTTAAGAGTTCATCACGACCCATGTAGCAGTCCAGACACATGTCTTCGCGGGGGCTGAATTCCGAAGAGCGTTTGCGCAGGTTGCAGACCCGGCACAACCGGTTGTCGGCCAGGGGGACCGAGGGTTCGTCATCTTCCTCGTCCTCGGCAAAGGCCTCTTCAGGCAGCTCCGGGAGTTCCTCAGCCGGCTCCACGCGCTCATCCTCGCGCTCCTTGCGCACGGGCTTTTCCTTGCGGACCTTGGCCGGGGCCGGGCGCGGGGGGCTTCCTCCTCGCCGGCTTCAGCCTCGATGCGCAGGGTAAAGGGCCCTTTTCGCGTGCGCAGCGTCAGTTCGATGTCGAGCAATTCCGGGAACAACTCGGCAAAAATCCGCACCAACTGGAACTTCTTGTCCACACCCTTGCGGCGCACCCGGATATAAGCCCGGCTGCCTTGCACCGTGGGCCAGATGGCCTTGTCCAGGTTGGCCTGCCCATCCTGCAAAAAGCGGCCTTCGACGACGAAGCCCTCTTCACAGATGAAGTAGTCCGTTCCAGCCTCGCAATGGAAATAATCCGCTTCCGGGGGTATCTTCTTCCAAACCAATGCCGGTTCCTCATCCGACCGCACGAGACGGCCTTGTTAGAATCCCAGATCCTGATTGACCAAGATCACCGAGACACGTCCCCGGGGGAAGCACTTCTCGGCAATGGTCCACACGTTGCAGATGCGCTGCGGGCTGCCGCAATCCTCGCAGTGGGAGGTGGCGGTGCACGGCGTTTTCTTCGACAGCCGCAGGGCATTGACCGGTGCGGCGAAATTCTTGATGCGTCCCATGGCCGCCTCGACATCGGGCACGATCTTGTTGCGCCCGGCGATGACCACGACATGCCTGGGGCCAAAAGCGATGGCGCAGGCCCGGTTCCCGATCATGTCCAGGTTGACGAGGACGCCGTCCTCGGTGACGGCGTTGGTGCCGGTCAGAAACAGGTCGGCCAGCAAGGCCTGGCGGCGGCGTTCGTACAGCGCTTCGGCCGACACGCTGTGGTCCAGGGTGTCTATGACCGACAGGCCCGGCAATTTTCCCAGGGCGGCCGGCAGGCCGGTGGCGAGAAGGGTCATCGAGCCGCCAAAGGAAACCACCGTGGCAGCGGTCTGGGGCAAAATGGTGTCCAGGACCAGGGCACAGGCAGCCTCGGCGTCCGACACCAGATGGGGCACAAAATGGTTGGCGGCCAGGGCTTTGGCGGTTTGTTCCAGTCGTTTGCCGTAATACGCGTCAATGGGAGCCTGCATGACGCCTCCTTGCCCCGCCCGGACCGGCGGCGCAAGTCCTTTTAATCGCGTCCCCCAAAAAAGCAAGGCGCTTTGCGGTCAGGGATACAGGTTCCGCAATTCTTCAAGGAATTCAGGCAGTGTCGGGTCACGCCGATTTTTACGCACCACCACCCAGACGCCCCAGGATATTGGAATGTTTTTATTTTTGCGCTCTGCATAAAAGGCGTCCAGTCCGGTGACGATACGCCCGGCCGGCATGTCCGCGAAATAGGCGTCGGACTGGCGCATGATGCTTTCCATGATGTCGGAACAGATCGTGTATTCGTTTTTAAGGGTAATGCCGAGGATATTTTCGTTTAAATTAAAACCGTCGAAAATACCCAGTACCAGATCGGTCTTCTGTTCCCGGGACAGGCCGGTCCAATACCCTCCGGCCCGGCGCGGGGCCTCGGCGGCCAGCGCCTGCCCAGCCGTCAGCCCCCAGGCCAGCAGCCACCACACGAGCAGCACCCGTAACAAAAACTGCCCCCGCATCATACATCCGCTCCCATCATCACCCCTTCGCCCGCTCCCGCACAGTGCCAACCACCATCCTTGTAAAGCAAGGGATACGGTGTTTCAACGGGTCGATGCAAAAAAGACCATTGCTTTTGATTTATTATGTGGAAAGCAGTTCCGGCGGCAGATGATCGGTGACCACCGGGCCGAGCATGGGGGTGCGTCGGGACAGGCCAAGGACCACCATGGCGGCGTTGGGAATGGCCACTGCCTGGCGAAAGGCCCGGAAACGGAACATGGCCTCCTCCACGCCCAGCCGGCCACACAGGACCCGCAGCATCACCCCGCGCAGGAACTGCCCGTGGGTGAAAACCGCCACATGGCCCGACACGCCGGCCAGGCGGTCCAGAAAGGACTCCACCCGGTCCCAGAAGCCCATAAACGACTCGGCCCCCTCCCCGTCCCGGGAGGCCGGATCGAGGCGTTGCCAATAGGACTCCACCGCCTCGTGGCGCTGCGCCCGGCGGGTGCCCAGATAATGGCGCGGGGCCAGATAGGTGAATTCCTGCACCGGCCAGACGGCCACGGGCACGTCGGTGAAACGTTCGCACAGCGGCATGGCCGTCTGCACGGCCCGGTCGAAGGAGGAAAACACGATGAGCCGCGGCGGCTTGTTGAAACACGAAGCCACCAGGGCAGCCTGGGCATGGCCGAGGCCGGTCAAGGGAATGGTATCCGGGTATTGGGTTATTTCACCGGCATTGGAGGCGCTTTGGCCGTGGCGGATGCAGCGGATAACGGTCATGGCGTTCCTGCCTTGATAACGAGATAGTCCATAAAAAAAAGCCTGATGGCCCGAGGCCCGCCGATTGCGCCATTGATTTGGGCCAAAAGCTCCCGGCGAAGCGTGTCCCGCCCCTTGGGCGCCAGCAACTCGGCGGCGGTCTTTTCGCGCAAAAAAAGCAGGAGCGTCTCTTTGACCTGGGGCGTGGCCGCCAGTTTTGCGCCCTGCTCGTCGGTAAAAAGCACTTCAAAGGCCACATGCAACCGGCCAAGCCGCCCGCCGTCGTCGATATTGACGTCAAAGCCCGGATACGTCACCGCCCCGCCGCGCACCACCGGCTCGCCCTGGGCCAGCCCGCCGGCCGGCACGGCCAGGATTGCCAGCCAGAGGACCGCAGCCATCCACACAACCCGTCCCATGTTCCCTCCAACCGGCCCGTATCGCGCCCCATACAGAATTTTTCCCGGTGCAGGCCGGGGATCATCCCGCCCGGCCGCCGCAGGCATCCTCCGCTCCTCTCGCCGCCTACGCCTCCCCGGCCAGGGCGACCCGGCGCAGCGACAAGGCCGCCAGCATTCCAAGCACGGCAGCGGCCACCAGCACCCCAGCTGCGGCGGAAAAGCCGAACCGGGCCAGGACCAGTCCGGGCAGGTAGGTGCCAAGTGCGCCGCCGGAATAGTAAAATGAAATATAGAGCCCGTTGACAAGGCCCTTGTGCTCGGCCTCGGCGCAGTTGAGCACACCCGGGGCCACGGAATGGGCCATGAACATGCCAGTGCACAGCACGAAAACACTGGCGAAAACCGCTTCCTGGGCCGGCAGGGCAAAAAGTCCGGCCGCCCCGATGACCACTGCCCCGCCCAGGGCCATGGTCCGGGCCGAACCGCCCAGACGCCGGGAAAGGCGGTGGGAGGTCAGGCAGGTGATGATGCCCATCAGGTAGCCGCAGTACATGGCCCCGGCCCGAAACGGCGAATAGCCGCCCTCAAGTTCGGCCAGCCGGAAGGGAAGGAGGTTCAGCATCCCGGAGAAGACGAAAAAGAGCAGGGCCACCACGGCATACGTGGTCAGGAAACCGGGTTTGCGCAATACCTGGGGGGCATCGCCCAGGCGAATGGGCAAAAAGGCCGATCTGGCGTCCGGAGGCAGGGTCAGGCAGGCCAGGGCGCAGACGAAAAGCGTCCCGCCCAGGGCGTAAAACGGGATGGACCAGCCCAAGGCCCCGGCGGCCAGTCCGGAGAAGAACCGGCCGAAAAAACCGCCGAACACGGTCACGGCGATATAGGCGGCCATGACCCGGCGCAGCACGCCCGGTGAGGCGGCCGTGGCCAGATAGGTCATAAGCGCCGTCAAAAGTGCTGGCACCATCAGGCCCTGAACCACCCGCAGGGCCAGAAATGTCTCGAAATCCGGGCACAGGGGCAGGCAGGCCGTGGCGACGGACAACAGCCCGAGGGAAATGCCGATCAGCGGCCGGGCCGGCACGGCGTCGAGGAAAAACCCGTAGGCCAGGGGAGCGATGCCAAGCGGCAGCATGGTGGCAGTGACGGCCAGGGAGGCCGTGGACTGGGATACGCCGTAGGTCTCGGCCAGAAGCGGCAGCAGGGGTTGGGGAGCATAGATGGAGGAAATGCCGCAGACCGTTGCGGCGTACAGTACCAGAAGCGTCCAGATCCCCATCCCTTCCTCCCAAGCGTCCCGCCTTGGTTCACATACTCCCGAACGGCAGCGGAGAAAAGAGCGCAATGAGAAATATCCGGGGCTTACAAACCTTCGGCGTCGCACCCAAGGCAACGACGCCGAAGGCAGGGGCACGGGCGGCCGGACGCCCGGGGATCGCGCCCTTAGGCCATGCCCGGGGGAGACCGGCCAAAAGAGCGCGTGGCGTCGGACCGCCGGATGCACCGGACACCGGCCGGAGGGCTTGGCAACAACCCGGGCGGTGTCCGGAAATGCGGCCGGCACGGCGGCGGACTAAAACAGACTGTCGATATGAAGCGCCTCGCCACAGCACGGGCAGCGTTGCACCCGGGCCTTAAAGAGCAACCGCGGCCGGAAAAACACTGCCCGCCAGGTCGGGCCGCAGGGCCGGTAATCCACCAGGATGGGTTTGCCGCAGCGGCAGTAGCGACGTTGCATGGTCCGCCTCCTTGTTGCGCAATCTGTGCAACAATAGTTTATTTAAATAAACACGTTGGAGAAAAAAATTACAGTTCCCGACCCACCCACAAGACCCGGCCAATGACCCGCAAGGCGTCCAACTCGTCCCCGGCCAGGACAATGGGGGCGTAGTCGCGGTTGTCGCTTAAAAGCACGAGCTGCCCCGGCCGCTTTTCCACCCGCTTGACCAGCACCGTGTCTTCCAGTCCCACAGCATAGACGCCATGGGCCACCACGGCAATCTGCCCCTGGTCGATAAGCACCATGTCGCCGTGGCGGATCTCCGGCTCCATGCTGTTGCCGACCACGTCCATGAGCACCATGCGGGCCGGCTGTCCCTTGGCCCGCAGCCAGTCCTGGCGGAAGGGATAGAACTGCTCCACATCCCCGCCGGTTTCAAACGAGCCGCCGCCGGCCGACAACCTGGCCCGGACCTTGGGCACGGCGGCAAAGGCGGCGCTGTCCGCAGCGTCGGGCCGCGCCCGGCCGTCGCTGTGCGCCCGACAGGCACCTCCGGCCGCTCCCGGACGCTGCCGGCCAAATTCCAGCCAGTCCGGATCGGCCCCGGTGCGCCGCGACACGGCCAGGACCCAGGCCTTGGGCACGCCGTCCTTGCGCTTGGCCTGGGTGACGGCCGAGCGGTGCACCCCGAGCAAAGCGGCCAGTTCGGCCTGGCTGGTCAGCCCTGCCGCCTTGGCGGCTCTGGCGAAAAAGCCCTCAAAGCCGCTTTGGCCAGGCTGGTGTTGCCCATCGCGTTCAATCATGTTGCGTTTTATAAACAACCCCTCCCCGGCCCGCAAGTGTTTTTTGCGGCCAGGGCCATTTTCCGATTATTTCGCTGTCGCGCTAAAGAGGCCGGTCAAGACAACCGAAGAGAGCAGCGACACAGGTTTTCGCCCCGGCCGGCCGGGGCTGCTCCGACAAGGAAGTCCGTCATGAACGCACCCGCCAAGCACCACCGCGCCAGAGGCGTCGCCATCGGCCATCAGGAAGATCCGGTCGAACGCGCCCAACGCATCGAGGAACTCAAGCGCCGCGTGGAATCAGGCACCTACCTGATCCAGCGCTATGAGATCATCGAAGGCCTCCTCGACGCCCTGGCCACCGAAACCGACTAGGACGCGTCCCGTCTGTTGCCGGCCGGGCCGGTCCTTGTCCGAAGCACTATCGCAAACACGGTTTCTTATCGCAACCTACTCCGCCGCATCCCCTGAAATCAGCCAGGTGGCGTCGCCAATCGTCCAGGGTGCGTCCAACCGGGCGGCAAAGGCCGGGCAGTCGATGCCGGCGCAGTGCAGAAAAAGCCGCTCCCCCTCGCCGTAGCCGTAGAGCGGGTCCCCCACCAGCGGGTGGCCCAGATGGGCCAGATGGGCCCGGATCTGGTGGCGCGCGCCTTTGTTGATGACGCAGCGAAAAAGCGTTGCCCCGCCGCCGGCGGCCACAGCCTCCACATCGGTCATGCGCAGGGAGTCAAACGACAGGCGCACCAGCACCCGGGTCTTGCGGCGATCAGCCACGTCCAGGTCGTTTTCCACCCGGAAGCAGCCGGTTGTCTCGCCCCAGCCCACTGCCATGTAGGTCTTGACCACCTTGCCCGACTCTTCCATATCCCGGTAGGCCGCTGCCGCCTCCTCCGAAAAGGCCACGGGCAAAAGCCCGGTGGTCAGCCGATCCAGACGCGACAGGAGCACGGCCTGGCGCCCCGGGAAAAGCGCCGGGAGCAGGCCCTCGACGCTTTCGCCGCCGCCGTGGGCCAAAGACGAGGTATGAAGGCCCGCCGGCTTGGCCACAACCGCATAGTCGCCAACCATGAGGACCACCGGCACGTCGGCCGGGCCAAAGCTGGCCGGCCGGACCACGGGTGACACGACGATTTCCTGCCCGGCCCGCACCCGATAGCCGCACGGCTTATCCCGTCCGTCCACGGCCACGGCCCCGGATTCCACCAGCCGCCGCCGGCTGCGAAGCCCGGTGTCGGGCAAAAGCAGTTCCATTACCCGGTCCAGCCGCCAGCCGTCGGCTGTGGCCGGAACCGTCAGTTTGTCAGTTTCCTTGTGCATCCGGCTATCATAGGCTTCGCCCGGCCAAGTGCAAGGGCCGCGACATTGCGCCCCCGGGCAGTTCCGGGTAGCCTTGCCCACCATTTCGTCAAGGAGCCGCCCCATGCTCATCCAGGTCAAGGCCTCGGCCGGGTCGGGCAAGACCCATGCCCTGACCCACCGCTTCCTCTCCCTCGTCCTCGGGGCCAGCCGCGACCTGCCCCGGGCCTGCGGCGATGTGGGCGACGCCGCCTATGCCGTGCCGGACATCCTGGCGGTGACCTTCACCAACAAGGCTGCCGCCGAAATGCGCGAGCGTGTCATCGAGGCGCTCAAGCAAATGGCCCTGGGCCAGGGCGGCGGCAACGCCCGGGACCGGGGCACGGCCCGGCGCGAGCTGGAAGCGCTCCTCATCCATGCCCAACGCCTCAATATCCGCACCATCGACAGCCTGCTCTACCTCATGGCCCGGGTGTTCGCCCTGGAACTGGGGCTGCGCCCGGATTTCGAGCCGTGTTTCGATGACAAGGCCATCCTGGCCGACCTCTACGACCGGCTGGCCGCCACCCTGCCGGCCGATCCAGGGCTGGCCCGCCAGTTTTCCGAGGCGGCCGGGGCGCTTTTGGGCCGCACCAAGGGCTTTTTGCCGACCCAACCCTTTCGCGACCAGTTGCTGGCCGTGGCCGGCCATGTGCTGGCCGATCCCGGCTGCGGCAGCGTCGATGCCGACACCCTGCGCCTGGGCCTGACCCGGCGGCTTGGGGCGGTGCAAAACGCGGCCGGAGCCATGCTGCTGGCCCTGGACACGGCCGGTCTGGCCGGCAGTTCCAACTTCCTGACATTTTTGCGTAAAAGCCGGGACTGCGACAATGCCGCCGAGCTTCCCACCTCGGCCTTTGCCGCCAAGGCCTCCCTGGCCGAGTGCGTGCTCAAGGCCTCCCGCGACCGGGTCACGCCCGATCTGGAGCGCCTCTATGCTGCCCTGTCTGCGGCCCACGCCGTCTGCCGCCGGGAGGCCCCGGTGCTGCTCGGGGCCATGGGGCTGGCCCCGTTTCTGACCCTGGCCAGGCGTCTGGCCGAAGATTTTCCGAGCTATCTGGCCCGGATGCGGATGCTGCCCCAGTCCCAGTGGGCGCGTCTGGTGGCGGCCCGGCTTTCCGGCGAGGACGGCGTGCCCGACGCCTGGTGCCGCATGGGCTCGGGGCTGGCCCACATGCTTATCGACGAGTTCCAGGACACGGCCAGGAGCCAATGGGCGGTGCTGCGCCTTTTGGCCCTGGAAAGCCTGGCCCGCGGCGGGAGCCTCTATCTCGTTGGCGACGTCAAGCAGGCCATCTACGGCTGGCGCGGCGGCGATGCCGCCCTTTTTGACGAGGCCCCGGCCGATCCCGAGCTGTGCGCCGTGGCCGCGCCGCACTACGACGCCCTGCCCCGCAACTGGCGAAGCGCCCCGGCCATTGTTGGCGTCAACAACCGCTTTTTCGCGCCCCTGGCCGATCCCGGCCAGGCCAGGCTGACGGCCGAGGCCCTCCTTGGCCCGGATCTGGCCGCTGCCGCGCCGCAGTTGGCCGGCGCCCTTGAGCGGGCCTTTGCCGGGGCGGCCCAGGAAGTGCCCGATACCTATGCCGGCCCGCCGGGCCATGTCCGGGTCACGGCCCTGCCGGCCGAGGCGGTCGAGGACTATGACGCCGCTGCCCGGGACAGCCTGCTGGCACTCTTGCGCGACGAACTGCTTCCGCGCCACGGGGCCGGGGGCGTGGCCGTGCTCACCCGCACCAACCCCCAGGCCGGACGCGTGGCCTCGTGGCTGGTGGACGCCGGCATTGAGGTGGTGACGGAAAACAGCCTGCGTCTGGCCGACCATCCGCTGATCCGCCAGCTTGCCGCCCTGCTGGCCTTTCTGGATTATCCGCCGGACAGCCTGTCCTTTTGGGCTTTTGTCTCGGGCCAGGAGCTTTTCGGCGACCTTTCGGGCCTCGGCCGCGAGGAACTGGCCGGCTGGCTGGCCGGGCTGCCGCGCCGGGCCTCGCTGTCCCTGGCCTTTGCCGCCCGCTGGCCCGAGGTCTGGCAGCGGCTCATCCGCCCCTATCTGCGCCAGACCGGCCTGGCCGGCCCCTATGACGTCCTGCGCTCGGTGGTCTCCGGCTACCGCCTGATCGAGCGTCGGCCCGGAGACGAGGCCTTTGTGCGCCGCTTCCTGGAAATCGCCTATCTGGCCGAGAACGACGGCCGTTCCTCCATCTCCGCCTTCCTGGAATTCTGGAACGAACACGGCGAGGACGAGAAGGTCCCCCAGCCCGAAAACGCCGGGGCCGTCAGGGTCATGACCATCCACAAGGCCAAGGGGCTCCAGTTCCCGGCCGTGGTCGTCCCCTACCACCATTTCCACACCGACAACCGCCACCCCGAGCTGGTGGCTGCCCACCTGCCCGAGGGCACCCTGCTGGTCCCGGACCAGCCCGGCCTGGGCCGGGCCTATGCGGCGCGGCGGGCCAGGGAGCTGGCCGAACAGATCCATCTGCTCTACGTGGCCTGGACCCGGCCGCAGGTCGAGTTGCACGCCTTCGTGCCCGGCCACGGCCCCCTGCGCGACAAGGCCGCCTATCCCCTCACCCGGGCCATGGCCGTGCTTTTTGCCGCCTTTGGCAACGATCCGGCCGACGGCACGCCAATCCGCATCGGCACGCCGCCCGAGACCCCGGCCGGGGCCGGGTCGGCCTGCCCGGCCCACCGGACCTCCGGCCGTCCCTGGTCGATCCCGAACCGCCGCTGTCCTGGCTGCCCCGGCTCAAGGTCTATCGCAACGTCGCCCGGGACATCCGCGAGGCCATGCGCTTTACCGAAAAACGCCGCGGCGAACTGGCCCACCTTGGCCGCCGAAGGCTTTGTGCGGGCCGGATTTCTCCCGGACGATCCCCGGCCGGCCGCAGCCAAGGCCGTGGGGCAAGCCCTTGGCCCGGCCCGCCTGGACGCCCGGCTGCGAAGCCGCCTGGCCGGCGAATTCACCGACATGCTCCTGTGGCTGGCCGGACTGCCGGAAATCGCCCCGATCCTGGCCGCCGGCTACTGCGAGCGCGACATCCTGGCCGAGGACGGCGAGCGCCACCGGCCCGACATCTTTACCGCCTCCCCGTCCGGCATCACTGTGGCCGATTTCAAGACCGGCCGCCCCGACGCCGCCCACGAAGCCCAGGTGCGCCGCTACTGCGACCTGATCCGCCGCCTGCCCGGACTGGCCAACGCCCCGGCCGCCGGCTTCCTCGTCTACCTCGACCGCCGGGAGTGCCGCCCCGTGGAGTGCGCCTCATGAAACCCGTCAGCATCATTCCCTGGACCGAGGAGTTCTTCGCCGGTCTGGCCGAGCGCCTCGTGGCCGCAACCGGCGGCGATTTCCGCGACGTGCTGGTGCTTTTCCCCCTGCGCCGGGCCGCCCGGCACCTGTGCGACCGGCTGGCCGCCATGCCCGACCTGGCCAAGCCGCTGGTGCTCCCGGAAATCGCGGCCGTGGGGGAATGGACGGCCGGACTCGGGGCGGCCTATGCCCCGGCCCCGCCGGTCATGCTCGACGCCCTGGACCGGGTGGCCATCCTCCACGACATCGTGGCCGGTCTGGCCGCCGAGACCGGGGAAGAAAGCGATTTCCCCACCGACATCAGCGCCTTTTTCCCCTGGGGCCTAGAGTTGGCCGAACTCATGGAGGAACTGTTTCGCCAGGGCGTGCCCGGCCGGGATCTGGCCCACATGGAAGGGCAGGTGCTGCTGCCGGCTGCCGCCCTCCTGGCCCGGCTCGGGACCATCCACGACCGCTACCGGGAGCGCCTGACCGCCGAAGGCTTGGGCACGCCGGGCTTGTGCGCCGCCCTGGCCGCCGAACATGCCCCGGACATTGCCGCCCGGTTTGCCGGCCGGCGCATCTTCGCCTGCGGTTTTGCCGTGCTGTCCGGGGCCGAGAAAAAGGTCTTCCACGGCCTGTGGAAAAAGGATCTGCTGGAACTGGTCTGGCACGCCGATCCGGCCCTGGCCGACGGCGGCCGGCCGGTCCATTTCGCCTGCCGGGAGCAGGAGCGCTGGCTGCGGGACTGGAAGGCCCGGGCCATGGTCGTCACCTCCGGCAAGGCCCGCCGGCTTCGCACCAAGGCCGACCCGGCCCGGGCCACCCTGATGCTGGACGCCGACGCCGCCAACCTGTCCTCGAAAAAACTGCGCTTCATCGAGGCCCACGATCTCCACGCGGAATTAAAAGCCCTGGAACAGCATCTCACCGAAGCCCCGGACCTGGACGGCACAGCCATCGTCCTGCCCGACACCGGGCTGCTTTCCCCGGTGCTGCACATCCTGCCTAAAAAAGACGTCAACATCTCCATGGGCTATCCGCTGGCCCGCTCGGCCCTGGCCCGGCTTCTGGAGACCATCTTAAGCCTCCAGGAAACCCGTCTGGCCGCCGGGCGCTATCACTGGCGCGAACTGGTGGCGCTTTTGCGCCATCCCTATCTCAAGATGCTGCGCGCCGGGGCCAGCGAGCCCCTGCGCGCCGTCTTTCACAGCCTGGAGGCGGCCATTCGCCAGGGCGGGGCCTATGTCGAGCCCTTTTCCCTGCCGCTGTCCGGCAGCGACGAGGACAATCCGCCCTCCCCCGAGGTCCTGGCCCTGGCCGGGCAGACGCTCACCGTCTGCCTCACCGCCTTTGAGGCCGTGGACACGCCGCGCGCCCTGGGCAACGCCCTTATGGGGCTGGCCGAACTGCTCCTTGATCCCGACCACGCCGGCGACGCCTGGGAGCGCTTTTTGATTGACGCCGAATGCCTGTTCCGGCTGGCCTCGGACGTCATCCCGTCCCTGACCGCCGGCCGGCTGGCCGACGCCATCCTGCCGACGCCCACGCTGTTTGCCCTGCTTCGCCGCCTGCTCGCCGACGAGCGCGCCCCCTTTGAGGCCGAGCCGCTGACCGGGCTGCAGGTCCTGGGCGTCCTGGAGACGCGCCTTTTGTCGTTTAAGCGGGTGTTTCTCCTGGACGCCGTGGAGGACAAGATTCCCGGTGCGCCGCGCTACGACGCCCTGCTCCCGGACACCCTGCGCCGCCTGCTCGATCTGCCCGACTCCCGGGAGAGCGACATCGTGGCCGCCTACAACCTCTACCGGCTCTTTTTCGGGGCCGGCGAGATTACCGTGCTCTACCGCACCGGGGCCACCGGCACCGGCCTTTTCGAGGACCGGCCGAGCCGCAGCCGGTTCGTGGAGCAGCTTCTCTGGGAAGAGGAGAAACGCCTGGGCCGGGTGCTGGCCGCCGGCGAGGACCCGGTCTCCATCGTGCGCCTGCCGCCCTGCCCCATTCCCCACTGCGACCCGTCCATGCCGGTCACGGCCGAGGTGGCCGCGCGCCTGGCCGCCTATCTGGCCGACAAGCGCCTTTCGGCCACCTTTTTCGATACCTACCTCGCCTGTCCGCTACGCTTTTTCTACCGCTACCTCTCCCCCCTGGCCGCCCTGGACGAGGTGGCCGAGGACGGCGACCGGGCGGCAGTCGGCGAGGTGGTCCACGCCGTGCTGCGGGAGTATTTCACGCCCTTTCTCGACCGGGACATCGACGGCGCAGACCTCGACCCGGTCGCCCTGGCCGACTGCTACGAGCGCCACATGCGGGCCAGTCCGGCCTACGCCGCCCTGCCGCCGGACGGCCAGCTCCTGCTTGTGCGCTCGGGCCGGGCGCGGCTGGCCGAGGCCGCAGCCGCCACCCCGCGCACCACGCCCCTGGCCCTGGAAACGGAACTCGTGGCCAGCCTGGAGGTGGACGCCCGCAGCTACCCCCTGGCCGGGCGGGCCGACCGCATCGACCAGCGCCAGGAAGGCATCGTCATTTTGGATTACAAGACCGGCGGCCTGTCCGCGCCCAAAAACACGGTCTGGACCGATGAGGCCTTGTGGGACCGGGTGGCCCAGAGCACCGGGCTTGTGGCCGACGACGGGCTGTTGGACACCCTGGCCAGACGTCTGGGCAGCGTGCAGCTGCCCCTTTACTGCTGGCTCTATGCCACCAGCCGGGGCGAGACGCCGGCTGACGCCGCCTTTGTGGAGCTGCGCGACCGGGGCCAGGAGCGCCCCCTGTTTGGCCCCCGCCTGGACCCGGACGCCAGAAACGAGGCCATCCGGCGCAATACGCCCCGGCTCCTGGCCGCCCTCATCCGCAGCCTGCGCGCCGCCACACGCTTTGCCCCGCGCCCGGACGAGCGCCGCTGCCCCTACTGCGAGTTCAAGACCGCCTGCCAGGCCTGACCCCGGGCCGCGACAGGCGACCCAAAAAAAAGTCCGCCGCCCGGAACCCGGACGGCGGACTGCGCCAAAAAGCGGCACGGACGGCCAGCCTAGTCGTCCAGAGTATCTTCCTGGCCGTCGCCATCCCCCTTGCCCGGACGCAGGGGTTCAAAATAGAGGGCCGACTTGGTGGCCTTGGTGGCGTTGTTGTATTTGAGCTTCATCTTGATCTGCTTTTCTGGAAAATTCCAACGCATGACCGTCCACTCCCCTTCATCCGTGGTCTTGGGCGTACCGGCCAGCTTGGTTGTCACCTGCTTGATGATCGCGATGTCGTCGTGTTCGGTCCGCATGACCCGGCTGTAGAGGTTCCCGTTCACAACACCGTACACAATCGTTGGAGCCAGGCGTTCGTGGACGCCGAGTTTGCACGGTCCGGTAAAGTTATAATAGGCGACACCGCCCGCATCCTTGAACTTTACGAAATAGCCGCTGTCATTCATTGTTGCAAGCGGCTTGCCGTACTGCGGCTTGGCGCAGTCGAATTCACCAGCCATTGCGGTTGCGGCAAAAAGAAGTGTCGCCAATATGCAGGACACCAGAAAACGGAACACCATGACAGCCTCCAACGTTACGAGTGCCGGACACCCATACGCCATATCGATTTCCTGAAATCGTAAAGGAAATGACGGCTGAGGGCAAGGAGGCCGGATCGGACTACATTCGGGATATTCGGTCTCAGGCGGCTCTGTTGGCGCTTCGCGCTCCGGCCAGGGCAATCAGCATGGCCCGGAGGTTCCTGGTCCTGGCCCGGACATGGGTCAGCCGAAGGCGCACCGTCCCGACCAGCACGCACACGATGCGACGGGCCGTGTCGCCGGCAGCTTCAGGCCGCACCGAGCCATCCAGACGCCCCAGGAGCAGCAGCACCTCAAACTGTTTGACCACCCGGGCAGACAGCCGGGCAAGTTCCAGGCCGGATTCCCCGGCAACCGGAGACCGCCCCCGGCCCTGCGGACTGAGGATGTCGCTGTACACCTGCGGCCGCGACTCCAGAAAACGGCTGTAGGCCTCGGCCAGACGCAGAATCATGGACAAGGCCCGTTCGCCGGGCACAACCGGGCAGCTGGCCTCGATGTGGGCAAAGAGTTCCCCCTGCACCCGGGCCAGCACGGCCGCCAACAGCTCGTCGCGATTCTTGAAATGCCGGTACACCAGGCCGGGGGACACCCCGAGCCGGCGCACGAGATCGCTCGTTGCGACCCCTTCACAGCCGACCGCGTCGAACCGTCGTACCGCCGCATCCACAAGCACCTGTTTGGACACGTCCATGTCCGTCCTCCGGTTGCTGTGTCTTCCAAACCGCCGCTACTTTTTTGATCCATCCTCCATCTAGCCGTATTATCCGGGACAGGCAATACAAAATCTCACCGTTGCAGACACTCTCACTGCAATGGGTAAGAACGGAACAGCGCTTGGGTAAAAAAGCACCAGTCGCCTGTCGCTGTATTGCCTGGCGGACGGCGGGCTTACGAGGAATCGGATTCGTCGGAACGGGGGTGGGCCTTGTCGTAAATACGCATGATACGGGCCAGATCGAGATGGGTGTAGCGGGTGGTGGTGGTCAGGTGGGCGTGGCCGAGCAGTTCCTGGACGCTGCGCAGATCAGCCCCGGACTCCAGCATATGGGTGGCGAAACTGTGGCGCAGCATGTGGGGGTGGGCGTGCCGGGCCAGCCCGGCCTCTTTGGCCAGGGTGTCGATGATGCGGGCCGCCTGCCGGCGGTTGAGGCGGCCGCCCCGGGCACCGAGAAACAGCGCCTTTTCCGTCAGCTCCGGGGCCAGTTCGCCGCGCCGGCGCTGGTACTGGCCAAGGCGCTCCCGGGAGGCGTCGCTTAACGGGGAAAGGCGTTCCTTGCCGCCCTTGCCCATGACCCGGACAATGCCCTGGGACAGGTCCACGTCATCGAGGTCAAGGCCCAGGGCCTCGCTCACCCGCAGCCCGGAACCGTAGAGCAGTTCGGCCAGGGCCAGATCGCGGCAGGCCTCAACGGATCCGTCGGCCGCCGCCTGCCCGGCTGCCGGCGAGACCAGGGCCACGGCCTCGTCGGCATTGAGCGCCCTGGGGCCGCGGCGTTCGGCCTTGGGATTTTTGATCCCGGCCATGGGGTCGGCAATGAGGCGTTTTTTTTGCAACTGGTACTTGAAAAAACCCCGCAAGGTCGAGAGCTTGCGGCCCATGGACGACTTGGCGATGCGCCTTCGGTGCAACTCGGCCAGAAACCCCCGCACATGGTCGCGGCCAAGGTCCTGCGGGGCGGCCAGGGTCAGGTTGCGCCCGGCCAGCCAGCGCTCGAACTGGTCGAGGTCCGCGGCATAACCGTCCAGGGTGGCCTGGCTGTAGCCCTTCTGGGCCGACAGATAGGCCAGAAATCCGGCCACGCTCTCAGGCCTGGCGACCGCAGCCGCAGGGTCAGCCTTGCCGCTTGTCGAGGACATAGCAACTCTTGGGATTTTCCTTGGCCTTTTTCTTGAGCGTCATGGCCGTCTGGGAGGCCTCGCCAAAGTGCTTGAGGCGTCCGTCGCGGTTAAAGACCACGGCAATGGAGATGGCCATGAGGGGAAAGGCCCGGCGGTTGCCCTCCCGGTCCACGGACTGGATAAAGCCCCGGTCGCGGTCGTCGGCGTCATAGAAATGGGGCACGATGCCGTCAAAACTCGACACCACCGCCCGGCAGGCTTCCTCCACCCGGTCGATGGCCATAATGTAGACGAAATCATCGCCGCCCACATGGCCCACAAAGGCCTTTGGACCGCCCACGGCCCGCACGGTGTTGACGATGATGCGCGCCGTCATCATGAGCACCTCATCCCCCCGGGAAAAGCCGTACTTGTCGTTAAACGACTTGAAATAATCCAGATCGGCATAGGCCAGGGCAAAGTCTTCGCGGCGGTCGATGAGATCCTGGATGCGCCCGATAATCGAGGTGTTGCCCGGCAGCTTGGTCAGCGGATTGGCGTCCAGGGACCGGGTGGCCCGGGCCAGGGACAAGGTGATGCGCGCCCGCAGCATTGGGGCGGTCATGGGCCGTGTCAGCAGTTCGTCCACCTCGGCGGCGCACCAGTCGATGTCCGTGCCAAGCTGCGACTCTTCCATGACCAGGGCCACCGGCAACTGGCGGTAGACGTTTTCGCTCTTGACCATGGCGACCAGATCGAGACCCGGAATGTCGGCCAGCTTCTGGTCCACCACCAGCATGTCCGGGGGATCGATGAAAAGGGCCTCGATGGCCCCCTTGCCCCGGGCCAGCACGGACACTTCGGCCTCGGCCGAGGAAAAGGCGGCGGCAAACAAGGCGGCCAGATCCGGATCGGGACTTAAGACCAGGATTTTCTGGGTGCGGGTGAAGGCGCAGAGGGGAGCGGCGGCCATACGGGTCAGGTAAAGCGCAGTTCGGCCAGTTCCACGAATTGGTCGCTTAACTCGTCGAGGAGTTTTTCGAAATCGGCCGGACGGATCTTGAGGATCTTAAGCGCCTCGGGCTGGAGATAATTCACACCCACGTCGCCGGAATACCCGTACTCGAACACCCGGGCCATGAAGTCGCCGATGTGCACCACGCAGGCCATCTCGGGGTAGAGCTGGGCCAGATGGGGCTTGTGGTGGTACGACAGGCCTTCCTTGATGTTGGGCGGCAGCTTCCAGTGGTCGGCCAGCCAGGCGTTGATGCGGTCGTGGCCAAAGCCCAGGACCGCCCGCTCGGCTTCGAGGTAGGAGACGTCGCGTTCGGCCACCACCCGCTCGATCTCGGGCTTGAGGTCGGGTAGCTGCACCGTGGCCACCACCTTGCCCAGGTCGTGGAGCAGGCCGGCCACGGAATATTCCTCGGCGTCCTTGAGGTTGAGCATCCGGGCCAGGGAACCGCAGGTCATGGCGCAGCCCAGGCTGTGTTCCCAAAGGCCCACCATGTTCTCGGTCATGACCTCGAACACCGAGGTGGAGACGATAATCGAGCGTAGGACGTTAAAGCCCAAAAGGACCAGGGCGTGGCCGATGGAGCTTATGCGCCCGGGAAAGCCGTAGACCGGCGAGTTGACCATTTTAAGGACCTTGGCCGAAAGCACCTGGTCCATGCTGATGAGTTTGGCCACCTGCTCGGTGGTGGAGTCCGGGCGGTCGACGAGTTTGGACACCTCCTCAAGCACCTTGGGCAGGGTGGGCAGATCGCGAACGGCCAGGATGCGGCCTTTGCGTTCGGTACGCAGATCCTCGGCCATCTCAGGCGTCCTTGGGCTTGGGGGCGTTGTCGGCTTCGGGGGCGGCTTCGGGCTGGCTGGCGGCCCGGGCGGCCTCGGCCATGGCGGCGCTGGCCGCAGCCTTCATGCGGAAATAATGGTCCACCAGACGCTTGATCTGGCCCATCCACTTGTCGTCGGGATATCTTCGAAAAAGGAAGTCCAGGCGTTCCAGGCGCTTGTCATAGGAAGTGCCGCCCGGCTGCCCGTCGAGTTTGACCGGCTCGCCTTCCACCACCACATGGCTGATGCCCATGGAATCGAACCGATCCAGAATGCCCTGGGACAGCTCGGAGCCGGCGCCGGCCACGGCAATGCCATCGGGCCGGGTCACGGGCTTGGCCAGAATCATGCCCGGCTTGGCCAGGGTCAGGGGGATTTTTTGCATCGTCCGGGTTATCCTTGCGCTTCCCCGGTGTAGTACATGCCCGGCCATTTCCGCACAAGACCCTTGAGTTCCAGCAGGACCAGGGCACTGCTCAGATCCTTGGCCGCAACCGACAGGGCCGTGCCCAGGGCGTCGATATGCTGCCGGGAGCCGTCGGCCAGCAGGGTCAGGACGCGGGCTTCCACCGGTCCAAGCCCCTCGGGCACCCCCCAGGACCGGCCGGGGGACGGCCTTTGGTGCCGAAACCGCGGCCGAAACGGCTTTGGCCGGCCTTTTGGCGACGGCCTCGGGGGCCGCCTTGGACCTTTTTGGGGGGAGGCCGGGGCGGCCGTTGCCGCCACCGCGGCCGGAACCGGCGTCCGGGCCGGGCGTCCCGGCGGCACAGGCCGGGGGGCGTCCACAAAGGGGGCAAGCTCCCGGGCCAGACCGGACACGATATCCCCGGCCGTCTGCACCAGCCGCGCCCCCTGGGAGAGCAGGGCGTGGCAGCCGGAAAAGGTCGGCAAGTTGACCGGCCCGGGCAGGGCAAAGACCTCGCGCCCCTGTTCCAGGGCCAGCCGGGCGGTGATGAGGCTGCCGGAACGGTCGGCCGCCTCCACCACCATGACGCCAAGGGACAGGCCGGCGATGATGCGGTTTCTGACCGGAAAATTGGCGGCCCGGGGCGGCGTGCCCGGGGCGAATTCGCTGATGATGGCCCCGCCGGCGGCCAGCTCCCGCCACACGTCGAGGTTGGCGTCGGGGTAGACCAGATCAAGGCCGGTGCCGAGAACCGCCACCGACCGCCCCGGTCCGGCCAGACCGCCGAGATGGGCCTGCCGGTCGATGCCGTAGGCCAGCCCCGAGACCACGGTGATGCCGGCCGCAGACAGGCCGACGGCGAAATCATAGGCCGCGCCGAAGCCGTAGCGCGAACACTGGCGCGCCCCGACCATGGCCACGCACGGTCCGGCGAGCAGACGCGCCTCGCCGATGACGTACAGTACGGCCGGCGGATCGGGCAGCTCGCGCAGCCGCGAAGGATACGCGGCATGAAAGTACGGCAGCGGGGTCAGGCCCTTGGCGGCGGCGGCCGAAAGTTCGGCCTCGGCAGCCGGGGTGGTCAGGCCCCGGGCCAGGGAGCCGGCGGCGGCATCGTCGCAAAGCCCTTGCGGCCCAAAGGAGCGGGCGTCGGCCAGGGCGGCCACGGCGCTCGGATAGCGGTCGAAAATGCGTTTGATGGTGCGCGGCCCGACGCCGGCCTGATGGCGCAGGCGCAGGCTGGCCAGGCATTCGGCCACGAAGGCCGCGTCAGCGGTCCAGGCGTCCGGTGGGGAAGGCGCAGCCGGGTCGGTCATTTGGGCAGGGCCTGGAGCTTCTGGCGGGCCACTCCGGCGAGTTCGGCATTGGGATAATCCTTGAGATAGCGCTCGAGGCTGGCCCGGGCCGCCGGCACATCCCCAGCCTTTTCCTGGGCCATGGCCATCTTATAGAGCGAATCCGCCGCCTTGTGATGGCCGGGCCAGCCCTTGGCCACCTTGTCGAAATCGGCAATGGCGGTCTGGTAGTCGCCCCGGGCAAAGGCCCCCTCGCCAACCCAGTACAAGGCGTTTGGCGCAAGCGGGCTGGCCGGGTTGGCGGCCAGAAACTGGTCGAAGGCGGACTTGGCCTCGGCAGCCCGGCCGTTGATGGCCAGTTGCAGGGCCTTGTTGTACTCGGCCTTCTCGGCCGGGGTGGCCGACTGGGCATACCCGGGCGCCGGGCTAGACCCCTTGGCGGCCGGCTCCTGCGGCTTGGGCTCCGGCGGCGTCTCGGCCGCAGCCGGCTGCGGCGCAACAGCGGCAACCGGGGCCGGCGCTGCACTCGGCGCCTGGGGAGCATTGGGGACCTGGCCGGCCGTCGGTTTCGGTCCCGGGCCTGCTTCGCCGCGATCTGCGGCAATGGCCGCTTCAGGGGTGGCCGGGGGCGAGGTCTCGGGCGGACCGACCCGGCCCTGGGGGTGGCGTCCGCGGGCTTCGGCAGCCGGGGGAGGCGGGTTGCGGGTGATGGCCGGGGGAGCCGGCCGGGACGACAGGCCGCCCGGCAGACCAGCCGGCATGGCCGCTGCCGGGGCTTGGCCGCCGACCGCGCCGGGAACGCCAGCTGCCGACTGGGTCGGCCCGCCCGGCATCCCCGAGGTCGGCTCGGCCGGGACAGCCGACGGCTTGTCGGCAGCGGCCGGCTCCGGCGCGACAGCCGCGCCGGGGCGGGCAAACCCGACGCCCAAAGCGCTGCCTCGGCCCCCGGCCGCCGGCAGTTTCAGTCCCTGGCCTTCGAGAACGGTGCGGACTTCACCCAGTTGTTTCTGGATATCGGAAAGCTTGGCGTCGTTTTGCTGCTGCTGGCCGGATAGGGCCTTGAGGTCGTCCTGGGCTTTTTGCAGATTGGCTTCGACAGCCTTGAGGCGGAAATCCTCGCTGCCTTTGCCCAAAGCAAGCGTATTGGCCGGTCCGCAAGCCCCAAGCAGACCGGTCAGGCACAGGGCCAGCGCCCCCAAAACCAGTGTCGTACGCTTCATGGACGCATCAATCCTAACGCTTTACATCCTTTCACGTTCCACCAGCAACTACGTCACAGGAACGCTTTTCGCAAGCCGATTCTTGGCCAAAGCCGACACAGCCCTCCGGCTTTGTTGCATCCCACGCAAAATTAGGGCAAAAGCCGTCTGCAAAGCCGGTTCCGCATCAGGCCGGACCGGCCGAACCACCCGCACCGAACCTACAGGCCGAAAGGAGAACGCTCCCCATGCCCGAGGCTGTCCGCGTTGCCGTCTTCTGGGCGGCCATGGTCCTTTTCGCCGTACACCTGGGTCTGGCTCTGGCCGGCGCAGGCATTCCGCTTATCACGTCGCTTGTGGGCCTTAGCAAGGTCAAGCGGCTGAAGATTTTCACCGACAAGTTCGGCCAACAGGCCGCAACCTTTGCCCTGCTTGGCGGCGTATGGGTGTTTCTCGTCCTTGTGGCCGCGTTTGCGGCCTTGCGCTTCCTGGCCCCGGCCAAGGCCCCCTACTACCTCGGCCTTCCCTTTCCCCTGGCCGCCGTGGCCGGGACGGTGCTGGCCGGCGCCTTCGCCTTTCTGGCCTATCGCGGCTCCTGGCAGCGCCTCAAGGCCCAAAAGCCCCTGCACGGGGCCATCGGCCTCACCACCACCCTGCTTCTGTGGGCCGCCCTGTATGTCGGGCTGGCCGCGGCCCGGCCCCTGGTGCTGGCCCTGCCCCCGGCAACCGACCCGTCCTTCCTGCTGCCGCCGGGCAATTCGCTGGTCTGGCGGCTGTTCGCCCTGGGCCTGCCCCTGTCCCTTGGACTGGCCGGGACGTTTACCGGCGCGTGGCTGGTCTGGCGGCGCGACAGGGACGATTTCGGCCGCGACTACTATAATTTCACCATGCGCCTGTCGGCCCGGGTCGGCTTCGTCGGCCATGTCCTGTCCCTGGTCGCCATGGGCTGGCTGGGCCTTGCCCTCTTGCCCCTGGCCGGCGAACTGACCACCCGGCTGGCCGTCTCTCTGGGCCTGTACGGCACAGGCGTGCTGATCACCCTGGTCTGTCTGGGCTTTATCATGCCCCAGGAAAACGCCCTGCGCCACAAGGTGCTGCTCGTCGCCGCCTTTTTCGGATCGCTCCTGGCCCTTGCCGGCCTGTGCGCCGGCCTGACCGGGCTTGTCGTCCCGGGGCTGGCCGGCAGCATCCTGCCGTAACCGTCAAGGGCGGCCAGCCCGTCCCCACGGCTGTTGCCCTCGAACCGCCCGGCTAAAAAAACCCAATGCCGGGGCCCCGCCGTGCCCTGGCCCTTCATGAGTCCCGACAGCGCCACGCCATGACAAAGCGCGCCACCGGCAAACCGGCAGCGCGCTTTTTTTGCGCCTGTGGCCGGCCAGGCCTCAGCTGCGCGACACCGTAACCAGGGCGGTCGCCCGGGACAGTTCGCCAACCAGGGCCGGATCGGCCAGGACCTCGGCCAGGGTCGGCTCGTTGACCAGAAACCGGTAGGAATGGTGCAAGGGCAGCAGGCAGCCCGGATCGCAGCCATCCAGGGACAGAGCCAGGGCGTCGGCCATGCCAACGGCCACAGCCAGCCGGATGTCGGCCATCCCGGCCTCCAGATCCTCCATTTCCACCCAGGACGGGGCATGGTGCAGGCGCACGGCCTGGGACAGGATTCCCGGCAGGTCAAAGCCGCCGCATACGGCAAAACCGGCCAGACCGTGATGCACGCCGTAGGCCGCATTTTCGGCCGGCGGATGCCAGGGCGTGGCGGCAATCCGGCCGGCCGGCAGGGTCAGCTTGCCGACGTCGTGGAGCAGGCCGGCGGTGTAGGCCACGCCGGCATCGAGTCCGGGAAAGGCCGGGGCGATGCGCCGAGCCAGCACGGCCGTTTTGGCCATATGCACCCACATGGCCCCCCGGGCCGGACGGGTCGGGCCGCCCGGGACCTCGGCCCGGTCCAGCAGTTCGGCAAAGACCAGGGCGCGCACGTTGCCAAGGCCGACCACGGCCAGGGCCTGCTCCACGGTCGCAATCCCGGCGCGCAGGCCATAGAGCGGACTGTTGGCGATTTTAAGGACATTGCCGGCCAGAACGGGGTTGGCGGCCACGAGGTCGGCCACGGCAGCCAGAATGGTATGGGGGCTGCTCAAGCGGGTCAGGAGTGAACCGCTGGTGGCGTCGCCGCTCACCTGCCTGACGGCTGCGGCAACAGGCGGGGGCAGGGTCCGGCCGCGAGGGGCAAACAGGTGGCACTCCTGCCCGGCAACCGTGACCGGGTCGTCGTAGAGCCGGGCCAACCCCGCGCCCAGGCGCTCAAGCAAGGCCTCAGCCTCACCGGGACGCACGGCCGGCGGCTGGCCGGACACCACCGGCCGGCCCCAATTCCCGGCCCGAAGCGGAGCCGGCCCCGTCTCGGCGTCGAACCCCGGAGCAGCCGCCCCGGATCGCCGCCGCCAGGCCACAACAAAAACAAGACCGGCCCCCAAGGCCAGGCCGCCCAGAACCCAAAATTCCCATTGCATGGATGCCACAGCGGCCAAGCCGCCCGTGTTGCGCGTCAAACGACCGAAATGGCCACGTCTCCATCAGCCCGACCGTTGGCTTAGAAACGCACCATTCGTCGGTCAACCCGCAGGGCGTCCGGGCCTGCCGGAGCCTGCTGCACAGCCAGGGTTACGCAGTCGCGCCCGGCGCGACCGCCGGCCTGGACTTTTTGCCGCCCAGGCGCTTTTTGAACCACTCCTGCACGGCGTCGAGGTAGATGTAATACACCGGCGTGAAATAGAGTGTCAAAAGCTGGGACACGACCAGCCCGCCCACCACGCAAAGCCCGAGCGGCCGCCGGGCCGCAGCCCCGGCCCCAAAGCCCAGGGCAATGGGCAGCGTGCCCATGAGCGCGGCCATGGTGGTCATCATGATGGGGCGAAAACGCACCAGCGCCCCTTCATAGATGGCCTCCCGGGCCGTGATGTGCTGGCCGCGCTGGGCCTCCAGGGCGAAGTCGATCATCATGATGGCGTTTTTCTTGACGATGCCAATGAGCATGATGATGCCGACAAAGCCGTAGATATTAAGGTCCATGCCAAAGAGCATGAGCGTGGCCAAAGCCCCGACCCCGGCCGAAGGCAGGCCGGAGAGGATGGTCAGGGGATGGACGAAGCTTTCATAGAGGATGCCAAGGACGATGTAGATGACAAGCACGGCCATGCCCAAAAGGACGGACAGGCCGGTCAGCGAACTCTGGAAGGCCTGGGCTTCGCCCTGGAAGCTGGTGAAGACCGAGGCCGGCAGCTCCTGGCGGGCCACTTTTTCGATGGCATCGACCACCGACCCGAGCGACGCCCCCGGGCGCAGGTTAAAGGAGATGGTCACCGATGGCGACTGGCCGGAATGGTTGATGGACAGCGGTCCCACGGCAACGGCCCGGGTGATCAGGGTATCAAGGGGCACGAGCTGGCCGTCGCTTGAGCGCACATAGAGCATGGACAGGGCTTCGGGGTTGGCCTGATAGGTCGGGGCCAGTTCCATGATGACCTGGTAGGTGTCGTTGGTGGCGTAGATGGTCGAGATCTGCCGGTTGCCATAGGACGAGGCCAGGGCGTTTTCGATCTGGTAGGCGCTGATGCCCAGGGCCGAAGCCTTGTCGCGGTCGATGTCGATGCGAAGTTCGGGGTTTTTGATCTGTAGGTCGCTCGATACGTCCTGGATGCCGTCCAGGCCGCGCAGTTTGGCCTCGAAAGCCGAGGCGGCGCTGAAAAGCTCATCGGTGTTGGTGGCCTGCAGGGTGAACTGGTACTGGCCCTTGGAGGCCCGGCCGCCAATGCGGATGGGCGGGGGATTTTGCAGATAGGAGCGCAGCCCCGGCACCTCGGCAAACTCGCGGCGAAGCCGCTGCATGACCTGATCGGCGGAAGCCGTGCGTTCGTGCAGGGGTTTAAGCGACAGCATGAGCCGGCCGTTATTCGAAGTATTGTTCGGACCGCCCGGCCCGACCACGGACATGAACTCGGCCACGTCCGGGTCCTTTTGCAAAATGGCGTTTAAGCGTTGCTGGCGCTCACACATGACGTCAAAGGCCACGCCCTCCTCGGCCTCGGTGGTCACCGCCAGCTGGCCGGTGTCCTCGCTTGGCAAAAAGCCCTTGGGAATGGCTCCAAAAAGCCACACCGTCAGGCCAAAGAGGAGCAGCGAAAAACACATGGTGGCCACATGGTGGCGCAGCACAAAGCGAAGAGACACGTCATAGGCGTCGCGCAGGCCGTTAAAGGCCCCTTCGATGGCGTTGTACACCCGGCCGTGGCGCCCGCCCGTGTGCGGGGTGAGCACCAGATTGCACAGCATGGGGGTCAGCGAAATGGAAACGAACCCGGAGATGAGAATCGAGACCATGATGGTGACGGCGAATTCGTGGAACAGCCGCCCCACCACGCCGCCCATGAAAAAGACCGGCAAAAAGACGGCGGCCAGCGATATGGTCATGGAGACGATGGTGAAGCTGATTTCCCGGGAACCTTCCATGGCCGCAGCCAGGGGGGATTTGCCCATTTCCATGTGGCGCACGATATTCTCGAGCATGACGATGGCGTCGTCCACCACAAAGCCCACGGACAGGGTCAGGGCCATGAGCGAAATGTTGTCCAGGCTGAAACCAAGCTGGTACATGACGGCAAAGGTGCCGACAACGGACATGGGCAGGGCCAGACTGGGGATGATGGTGGCCGGGATGTTGCGCAAAAACAGGAAGATGACCATGACCACAAGGCAGACCGTGAGCACCAGGGTGAACTTCACGTCGGCCACGGATTCGCGGATCGAGATGGAGCGGTCGTACAGGACGCGCAGCGACACCGAGGCCGGCAACTGGGCCTGGAAGTGCGGCAGCAGCGCCTTGACGGCGTCCACCACCTCGACCGTGTTGGTGCCGGGCTGGCGCTGCACGGCCAATACCATGCCCGGGGTGCCGGAGAACCAGTTGAACCGCCGGGTTTCCTCGACGGAATCGGTGACGTTGGCGATTTCCCCCAGCCGCACCGGGGAGCCGTTTCTCCAGGCCACGATGAGCGGACGGTAGGCCTCGGCGTCAAGGAGCTTGCCGCTGGAGCGCACGGTGTATTCCCGGGCCGGGCCGGAAACCGTGCCAACGGGCAGGTTGACGTTGCCGCGCTTGACTGCCTCGGCCGCCTCGTCAACGCCGATGCCCTTGGCCGCCATGGCCTCGGGATCGAGCTGGATGCGAACGGCGTATTTCTTCGAGCCGTACACCGACACCTGGGCCACGCCCGGCACCATGGAGATGCGCTGGGCCATCATGTTCTCGGCAAATTCGTTGACGTCGGACAGGCGCATGACCGCCGAGGAAATAGCCAGATAGAGAATCGGCGAATCGGCCGGGTTGACCTTTCGAAACGACGGCGGCGAGGGCAGATCGTCGGGCAGGTCCTTGCTGGCCGTGGTCATGGCCGACTGCACGTCGAGAGCGGCGGCGTCGATGTTGCGGTCCAGGGCAAACTGCATGGTGACCCGGGTCGAACCAAGGGTGTTGACCGAGGTCATGGAATCAAGGCCCGCAATGGTGGAAAACTGTTTTTCCAGCGGGTTGGCCACGGCGGCGGCCATGGTCTCGGGGCTGGCCCCGGGCAGGGAGACACGCACCTCGATGGTGGGAAAATCAACGTTGGGCAGATCGGACACCGGCAGCCGGTTGTAGGCCATGACGCCGAAAAGCAGGATGGCGGCCATGACCAGGGTGGTCATGACCGGCCGGGTGATGAATATCGCGGCCGGATTCACTGCTTGGCCCCTTCGCCGGCCGGCTTGGCGGCGGCTGGCTTGGCATCGGCCGGCTTGGCGTCGACTGGTTTGGCGTCGGCCGGCTTGGCGTCGATCCCGGCCGCGCCCTTGATTTCGGCCTTGGCCCCCGGAGCCAGACGCACCTGGCCGTCGGTGACCACCATTTCGCCGGCGGCCAGCCCCTTTTCAACGACGGTCTCGGCGTCAACGATGGGTCCGGGGGTGACCGGCCGGGCCTCGGCCTTGCCGTCGGCCCCGATGACATAGACATACGGCCCGGTGACACCGTCGAGCAGGGCCTGGGTGGGAATGAGCACGGCCTTGTCGAGTTCCGCAATGGTCAGGCCAACGCGCACGAACTGGCCGGGCCACAGGCGGTGGTCGGTGTTTTGCGACAGGGCTTTTAAGCGGATGGTGCCGGTTTTGGTGTCCACGGCGTTGTCCACCGAGGCGATGGTTGCCCGGATCGGATCGGACTCGATGTCGCCCGGAGCCGAGGCGGTGATCTCCATGGGGCCTTTTTTCTGCCGGGCCATGACCGCCGGCAGATAACGCTCTGGGATGGAAAAGGAAATGAAAATGGGGCTTATCTGATTGATGACGCAGGCCACGGCCTCGTTGGCCTTGACCACGTTGCCGGTGGTGAGCATCACGGTGCCGACCCGGCCGGCAATGGGCGCGCGCACATCGGCGTATTCGAGATCGAGCTTGGCCCGATCCAGGGTGGCCTGATTGAGTTTGATGGTGCCTTCCAGGGTCTTGGCGGCGGCATAGGTCTGGTCGTACTGCTCCTGGGCCACCACGTCCTTGGCCTTGAGGGTGACGTAGCGTTTGAGGTCCTCCTCGGCTTTGGTCAGAAGCGCCTTGTCGCGTTCGAGCTTGGCCTGGGATTCGCGGATGGCCAGATCAAAGGACCGGGGGTCGATGCGAAAAAGCACGTCGCCCTTGGCTACTCTGGCCCCGTCCTGAACGAGCTGGGCCACGATGGCCCCGCCGACCTGCGGTTTGATGGCCACCGTGGCCATGGGTTCCACATTGCCAACGGCCTTGAGCACCACCGGCACGCTGGCCTCCCGGGCCGGGACAGCCATGACCGGGGCGGGCCGGCTGTCGCGCCCGGCTTTTTGTTCGCCATTGCCGCTGCAGGCCCACAAGCAAAAAAGAAGCGCTGCCAAGGCAGCGCGAAGGAGAAGGGTACGACTCAAAACAAATCTCCTGTATGGGATTCCAGTTGTGGCGGAGTAAAATCGCAGGCTTGATAGCTGGCCAGGGCAGCCAGGGAAAACCGGGTGATGTGCCGGGCGACGGCGTCGATGCCGCCCTGCCCCGGGTCATTGCCGGGGTGGAGCCGGGTCAGCACCGGTCGGTCGATGGAGAAATGGCGGCATTGGCCGACCACGCTCTGGACGCAGCGGGCAATGGCCAGGGGCTCGGCCCCGGGACCGAGCAACTCGGCCACGATGGCCCGCAACACGGCATTGGCCGGGGCGAGGCTGCGTTCGACCACCGCAGCCAACTGAGGCGTGGGGTCGGCCATCTCCCGGGCCATGAGCCGGAAAAACCAGGTATGGCGGCCCTTGTCGGCCAGCCGCAGGAGCAAGGCGCGCACATAGGCAAAAAGGCGCACCTCGGGCGTGGCGTCGCCGGCCAGCCCCATATCCGGGGGATAGCGGCGCAACGCCTCGTTGTGGGCATGTTCCAGAACGGCCTGATAAAGCCGGTCCTTGCTGCCGAAATGGTAATGGATGGCGGCGACGTTGGCCTTGGCGACCTTCGTTATCTCGCGAACGGTGGCGGCGTGAAATCCCTTGCCGGAAAAAATCTCGCCGGCAGCGTCCAGAAGCCGCATCCGGGTTTCGTCCTCACGACCGCTGCTGGTCATCTGGCCGCCTTGCGTCAAGCATGTGTTCGCATTGAAATTACGGGGGAACGCCCAAGGGGTCAATACTTTCGCACCGGGACGGGACCGGGTTACAGACTTGACATGCCTGCCGGGACGGTCACTATGTCACTCTCGACACAACGCATCCGGACGCAAACTGCGCCGGAGCAGGGAGGTTTCATGTCGCAACCCCGCCTACCCCAGGGTTTTTCCCCGGACGCCGGGGACGTACCCGCCGCGTGCGCCCTGTCCCCGCTGGAGGAGGGCCGCTATCTCATCGGCGGGGAGCTGCTCTCCTGGCCCGGTCCCATGCAGACCGTGACCTCCCCGATCTACGTCGGCAACGAACAGGCCGTCCTTGGCTCCTGCCCGGATCTGACCGGGGCCGAGTCCCTGGCCGCCGTGGACGCCGTCAGCGCCGCCTGGGACGACGGCCGGGGCGAATGGCCGACCATGAGCGTGGCTCGGCGCATCGGCCATGTCGAGGCCTTTGCCCGGCGCATGGTTGCCGTGCGCGATACGGTCGTGCGCCTCATGGCCTGGGAAATCTGCAAACCGCTCCCGGACTGCCGGGCCGAGTTCGACCGCACCGTGGACTATATGCTGGCCACGGTGGAGGCCCTTAAAGACCTCGACCGGGCCTCCTCGCGCTTTGTCATCGAATCGGGCATCTATGCCCAGATCCGCCGCGCCCCGCTTGGCCCGGTCCTTTGCATGGGACCCTACAACTATCCGCTCAACGAGACCTTTACCACGCTTATTCCGGCCCTCATTATGGGCAATCCGGTCATCGTCAAGACGCCGCGCATCGGCAAACTGCTCTATGCCCCGCTGCTCGAGGCCTTTGCCGACTCGTTTCCCCCGGGCGTCATAAACATCCTTTTCGGCGGCCGCCAAGTGGCCATCCCGGCCCTGGCCTCGGGCAAGATCAGCGTCCTGGCCTTTATCGGCTCAAGCCAGGCGGCCGACGCCCTGCGCCGCCACCACCCCGCCCCCCACCGGTTGCGCTGCGTCCTTGGCCTGGACGCCAAAAACGTGGGCATCGTCCTGCCGTGCGCCGACATGGAACTGACGGCCACCGAGGCCGTGGCCGGGGCGCTCACCTTTAGCGGCCAGCGCTGCACTGCGCTGAAACTTTTTTATGTCCACGAATCGCGCCTGGAGGAATTCCTGGCCCGCACCGGCGAACGCATCGCCGCCCTGCCCATGGGCCTGCCCTGGCAGGAAAACGTCCGGATAACGCCGCTGCCCGTGCCGGGCAAACCCGAGGCCCTGTCGGCCATGGTGGCCGAGGCCGTGGCCCAGGGAGCCCGGGTGGCCAATCCGCTTGGCGGCACGACCGAGCGGACCCTGGTCTACCCGGCCCTGGTTGCCGGGGTGGCCCCGGGGATGCGGCTCCACGACGAGGAGCAGTTCGGCCCGGTGGTGCCGGTAGCCTCCTTTGCGGAGACAGCCACGGCGGCCAGGGCGGTTACGGCCTCGCCCTACGGCCAGCAGATGAGCATCTTCGGGACCGATCCCGAAGCCGTGGCCGCGCTGATCGACCCCATGGTCAACCAGGTCTGCCGGGTCAACATCAACTGCCAGTGCCAGCGCGGTCCGGATACCTTTCCGTTCACCGGGCGAAAGGATTCGGCCGAGGGCACCCTCTCGGTGTCCGACGCCTTGCGGGCCTTTTCCATCCGCACCCTGGTTGCGGCCAAGGGCTCGTCCCAAAACAAGGAATTACTGACCAATATCGTCAAGTTCCGCCGATCCAATTTCCTGTCCACGGACTTCCTGTTCTAGGCCGCCAGCCGTTGACCCGCCGGGGAAAAGAGCCTAGCTCCCGGAATCATCGGAGCCAATCAGACAAGGAGGATTCCATGGCAGCAGACACCGTGCATGTTGTGGCCAAATTCGTGGCCAAACCCGGCCAGGAAGCCGCGCTTAAAACCGCGATCACCGGCCTTATCGCCCCGACGCAGAAAGATCCCGGCTACATTGCCTACGACCTCTACGAGTCCACCCAGCGTCCGGGCGAGTTCGTCCTGATCGAGGCCTGGGAGACCAAGGAACTGCTGGCCGCCCACCTCGATACGCCGCACTTAAACGGCTTCAAGGCCGCAGCCCCCGGGCTGCTGACGACACCCATGTCCGTCACGCTTTTTAACGAAATACCCGGCTTCTAGCCGGCAGAAAAAAAGCCCGGCCGCGCGTCCAGGGACGCAGCGGCCGGGCCAAAAAATTCCATCCCCGCCAGTCCGGTTCAGTCGTTTGCCGGCTCCCCGCCCGGCAGCAGCACGTAAAACGTGGTGCCGTCCGTTGCATCCGTGGTAAACCCGACCGTGCCGCCAAGATAGCTCTCGGCAAAAAGCTTGGTGCCATAGGTGCCAAGCCCCCGGCCCCGGCCCTTGGTGGAAAAGGCCCGGCGGAAAATCTGCGGCCGCGCCTCCTCGGCCACCATCCCGGCATTGTGCACCCAAAACCGCACCTGCCCGTCCGTCCGGCCGCAGCCCACGGTCACCGTACCGCCGGGAGGCGTGGCCTCCAGGGCGTTTTTCTGCATGTTGACCAGGATGCGGGTCACAAGCTTGCGGTCCGAGGCGAAAAACACGTCGCTGCTGTCCGGCGCGATGGCCAGAGTCTTGCCCCGGCACGACGACTCGCGGCGCATAAGCGAAGTAATGTCGGATAAGAGCGACAGCGTGCCCATCTTGTTGACGGCCACCTCGTAATCGCCGCGTTCGGCAAAACTCAGGTCGCGCTGGGACAAGATGAGGTCGGTGACGCGCTCCACAGCGAAGAGCAGCAGATCGAGTTCGGCGTTTCGCGTCCCTTCCTCTTCCTCGCGCATAAGCTCGCACACGCCCTGCATCCCGGAAACGAGGTTGAGGATGTCGTGGTAGAAAATGCGCTCCATGAGATCAAGGCGCTTTTCCGCCCGTATGTCGGACAAAAGAGCCACATGGAACGTCTCGTCGCCATGGCGCAAGGCCCAGATCCAGATGCGGAAATCCAGATTATCCAGGCGCTGGACACCCTGGCGGCTGATGGAACAGTCGCCGGATGCGCTGGCAGCCCCGGCAAGCGACGCGGCCAACGACTTGGCCGCCCCGCAGGAACGGCACAACTGCGTCGTGCCGCACACCCCGTCGTCAAGCCGCGCCCCCAGGCAGGCCAGGGCATCGCCCAGGCGCAACCCGATGACGTCGACAACGCCGCGCCCCGAATCGGACAGGGCGCAAAAGGCCTCATTGGCATAGATGATCTGACGGGACGTGTTGAAAACAGCTACGCCCATGGGCAACCGGTCGAGGATGCCGACCGCCGGGCTTTCCGCAAAAAGCCTGACCTGCCGGTCCATCGTTGGCCCTGGCGTCCGCTCGGCCGTTACAAACGGAAGAAGCCGCGCGTGCACCATACAACCTCCAGACGGCCGCAGCCGCCTCAAGGCTCATACCCCAGGCAACCAGGGCCGTCCAGAGCGGCGTCAGGCCGCGGCCGGCTCGGCCAGCCGCAGACCGCAGCCGGCAGCCGTCCCGGCCAGGCGCGCCCCGCACACCTCCGGCAGGCCGCGCAGTTCCGCAACCAGCCGGTCGAGGCGCCCGTCGTCGGCCACGGTCACCAGGAGCCGGCCCGGCCCGGACACTCCGGGTTCGCAGGTGAGCCCAAGCAGTTCGTGGGAGCGGCGGGCCAGACAGGCCGCCACATGGCGCAAGGCGGCCAGGGCATCGCGGGTGGCCAGTTCGAGCACGGCCCGGGAAGCATCCATCGGATTGTGGTCGCTACGAGGCGTGGGCATGGCGTTTCTCCAGAATCATTTCATGGTTGGCGGCGCCGGGCGGCACCATGGGATAGACGTGGGCATCGGGATCGACGGGCAGGCGCACCAGCGCCGGTCCGGGCGCGGCCAGGGCGGCGGCCAGGGCCGACCGGACATCCCGGCACGGTTCGAGGTCCAGGGCGGCGATGCCAAACGATGCGGCCAGGGCCACGAAATCCGGCCGGGCGGCAAAGGTCGAGGCGGTATACCGGCCGCCGACAAAAAGGGCCTGCTGCTGGCGCACCAGCCCAAGCACGCCGTTGTCCATGAGCAGAATGTTGACCGGCAGCCCGAGCTCGGCCAGGGTGGCCAGCTCCTGCACGTTCATCAAAAGCCCGCCGTCGCCGACAACACAGGCCACCGGCCGGCCGGGATCGGCCAGGGCCGCGCCGATGGCCGTCGGCAGGCCAAAGCCCATGGTGCCAAGCCCGCCCGAGGTCAGAAACTTCCCGGGTCGGTGGCAGGGCCAGGCCTGGGCGGCGCGCATCTGGTTTTGCCCGACATCGGTGGCCACCACGGCGTCGGGGCCAAGCATCCCGGCCACGGCGGCCAGCATTCCATAGGGGCTTTTCGGATCACCAAGGCCCGGCAGGACAAAGGGATGCTCCAGGGCCACACGCTCGCGTATGGCGGTCCAGCCCGGCCGCGGCCGGGCCGGGACCAGCGGCAAAAGCGCCGTCAGCACCCGGCCGGCATCCCCGGCCAGAGCCACATGGGCCTGGCGGTTTTTGTGGTGCTCGGCCGGATCGATGTCGATGTGGACCACCGACGCCCCCGGACAAAACCGCTTGGCGTCGCCCGTGGCCCGGTCGTCAAAACGCGCCCCGATGGCCACCAGCATGTCGCAGCGGGCCAGCAGATGGTTGGCCGCCGGCGCGCCGTGCATCCCGATCATGCCGGCGTACCGGGGATGGTCCGGCGGCAGGAGGCCAAGGCCCATCAGCGTTGTCACCACCGGTGCGTCCAACATCCCGGCCAATGCGGCAACCTGCGCCCCGGCCCGGGCCGCGCCGCCGCCGCAATACAAAAGCGGCCGCTCGGACCGGGCCAAAAGCGAGGCCGCAAAGGCCAGATCGGCCGGACCGGGCAGCGCGGGAACCGGCCCGGCATCCGCCGCCGGCCAGTCGTCAAAGGCCGCTTCCTCGGTCTGCACGTCCCGGGGCACGTCAATGACCACCGGCCCCGGACGGCCCGATGCGGCGATGGCAAAGGCCTCGGCCATAAGGCGCGGCAGATCGGCCGCCCGGCGCACCAGCATGTTGTGTTTGGCAATGGGAATGGTCAGGCCGTAGACGTCCACCTCCTGAAAGGCGTCGGTCCCAAGGAGTCCGCGCGGCACTTGCCCGGTGATGCAAACCAGCGGCACGGAATCGGCCTTGGCATCGGCAATGGCGGTGAGAAGATTCATGACCCCCGGGCCGGAGGTGGCCAGACACACCTGCGGCCGGCCCGTCACCCGGGCCAGGCCCTGGGCGATAAACCCGGCCCCCTGCTCATGGCGGGCCAGGACAATGCGCAGCGGCGTCTCGGCTATGGCGTCGAAAAGCGGCAGGTTGGCCCCGCCGGGAATGCCGGCCACGGTGGTGATGCCGTGGCGGAGAAGACTCTGGGCAATGATGCGCGCACCCGTTAACCGTATCATGCAAGGCTCCGTAAAGCCCCATGGCGCGCGGTGGACAGACCCCAAAAAAAGCCCCCACCGGCGCGCCGGCGGGGACTGGGTTGTCACAAAAAAGAAAAATCCCCCGCTAAGGCGCCGCGATAACGACGCCTACTACGACCGCGCACGTCGTCTGCAGAGAGCAGGATAGCTGGGCGCGGTTGGCAGTCGTCATGGCAAGGCTTCCTTGGTGGAGTGAATCGTTCGTTTGGATGTACTGCGGGCCGGGCCGGACGTCAAGGGGATGCACGCGGCAGGAGGCGATGGGAGGCGAAAGGCAGAATATCGGGCGCTGCCCCGAACCCCGCCGGGGGATCATCCCCCGGACCCCCGGAAGGGGTGAGGGATTTTGCTGTTTTGGCGGCCAGGAGGGACAGCGTCCCTCCTGGCCGGGCCGGGCCGCGCCCCGGGGCAGCCTATCCCTTGGACCGTCCGCCAGGGGTGGACATCATGTAGATTTCGTGCGGATCGAGGATGAGCACCACGGAGCCGTCGCCCATGATGGTGGCCCCGGAGATGCCGCGCATATCGAATTCGGACAAATAGCTGCCAAGGGGTTTGATCACGATTTCCTGGCGTTCCAGCAGCCGGTCCACGATGAGGCCGAGTCGGCGTTCGTTATCCTGGAGGATGACGATGGGGGCGATTTCCTGTTTGTCCTGGCTCTGGGGCAGTTCCAGAATTTCAGCCAGTTCGACGATGCCGAGGACTTCGCCGCGCAGGGTGACGGCCTTGCGCTTGTTGATCTCGGTCATGCGGCTGACTTCGATCTTGGTGGTTTCGGACACGGAATCGAGCGGCAAGGCGTAGGTCTGGCCGGCAACGACCACCATGAGCGCGTCGATAATGGCCAGGGTCAGCGGCAGGGACAGGGTGAATTTCGTGCCCTTGCCCACTTCGCTGCTGACGTTGACCGTGCCTTTGAGATTTTTGATGTTGGTGCGAACCACGTCCATGCCGACTCCCCGGCCGGAGATGTCGGTGATGGTCTCGGCCGAGGAAAAGCCGGGCATGAAGATGATGTCGATGGCGTCCCGGTCGTCCATGGCCTTGGCTTCTTCGGGGCTCATGAGATTTTTTTTGACGGCCACTTCGCGCATCTTGGCCGGATCGATGCCCTTGCCGTCGTCTTCGATCTCGATGGCCACCGAGTTGCCGCGGTGGTAGGCGCGAAGCCACACGCGCCCAACCGGCGGCTTGCCGGCGGCAATGCGTTCGGCCTCGGTTTCGATGCCGTGGTCCACGGAGTTCCGGATGAGGTGGACCAGGGGATCGCCGATGACCTCGACCACGGACTTGTCGAGTTCGGTTTCCTCGCCTTCGGTGATCAGCGACACTTCCTTGCCGGATTTGCGCGACAGGTCGCGCACCAGGCGCGGGAAACGGGAGAACACCGTGGACACCGGGACCATGCGCACCTTCATGATGGTGTCTTGCAGGTCGTCGGAAATGCGCGCCATGGCGTAGGTGGTCTCGGTGAGCTGCTGGCCGATATGCGCGCCGCTGTCCTTGCCCTCTTCCAGGGCGCGGGCCAGCATGGTGAAGCGGTTGCGGTTAATGAGCAACTCGCCGATGAGATTCATGAGGTGGTCCAGCTTTTCGTGGTCCACCCGGATGGTGGCCGAGACCTTGGGCTTGCCGGCCTCAGCCTGGGGCGCGGCCGCAGCCGGCTCAGGTTTGGGCGCCGGTTTGGCCGCCGGCTTGGGAACCGGTTTCGGTTCCGGCTTGGCCGCGGGCTTGGGTTCCGGCTTGGCGGCCGGGGCCGGTTCAGGCTTGGGCTCGGGCTTGGGCTCGGGCTTGGGGGCCGGTTCGGATTCGGCGGCCGGGGCCGGTTCAGGGGCCGGCTCAGGCTGCAGCTGGCGTTGCGGTTCCGGTTGGGGCGCCGGCTGCGGCTCGGGTTCGGACTGCGGCTTTGCCGATGTGGCCGGCGGCAGCTCGGCTGCGGCCTCGGCCGGGGCGGCAGCCGGGGCGGCCCGCAGTTTGACCAGGGCGGAAGCGAGCATGTCCCCGAGGATGGAGCACTCCTGACGCAGCATGTCGAGGAGCAGTTCAAAGGGCAGTCCCTGTTTGCGTCCGGTGTCCACGAGGCCGGCCGTGCGTTCGGCCTGGACCTTGAGGTCGGTCAGGCCCATGTAGCCTGAGGAATTCTGGATGGTGACCAGGGCCCGGTAGAGGCCGTCCACCATTTCCTTGGATTCGGAATTTTCATTGAGCCCGGCCAGGGCCTGGGTCATGTAGGTGATCTGCTGGTCGATGGTGGACTCGAAAACCGCCACGTCTTCCGGATCGTATCCCGGTGCGGTGGCCGGGCCCTTGCCGGCCTCGGCGGCCTTTTTTTGCGGCTGCGGTTCGGGGATCGGTTCGGGTTCGGGCTCGGGTTCCGGCTCAGGAGCGACGCCGTTTCCCGGCTCGGCCACGTAGCCATCCTCGCTGGCCTGCTTGAGCCGGGCCACCAGCGGGCGGATGTCCAGCGGCGTGGCAATGCTCGTGCCCGAGTCGATGGTGGTGACCAGGGCTTCGACCTGGTCGACCACGGCCAGGAGCAGATCGACCATGGCCGGGGTGGCGACCATCTCGCCCTTGCGCACCCGGTTGAGCAGGGTTTCGGCTTCGTGGGTCAGGCCGTTTAATTCCTTGTGCCCGATGATGCCGCTGTTGCCCTTGAGGTTGTGGAAATAGCGAAAGATGTCGTTGATGCTTTCGTTTGGCCCTTCGCCGGTGGCCTCGAGTTCGAGCAGGGCGGCATTTAAGCGCTCGATAATTTCCCGGGCTTCCTCCATGAAATCGGCCATATGGCCTTCACCGATGGAGGTCAGCGGATAGGGGTCGGGCAGAAACGGCGGCAGGTCTTCGATATTGATGATCGTTTTGGCCGGTGTGGCCGGGGCCGGCTTCGGGGCGACGGGCTCCGGTTTCGGCTCAGGTTGCGGCGCGGGTGCGTCTTCGGGCGGGAAGTCGCCGGCCGAAGGCATGGCCGGTGCTTCGGGGGAAGCGACCGGACCGCCTTCCAGGAGCACGGCGATGCGGGCGATGACCGGGGCCGTGTCGAGGTCGCCCTCCACCCCGGTCTGCTCCAGGTTCTCGATCATGGTGCGCAGGATGTCCGTGGCCGAGAGGATGACGTCCATGATCTCGGGGTTGACGGGAATGTTTCCCTTGCGCAGTTCGTCGAGAATATTTTCGGCTTTATGCGCCAGACCATTGATGGCGTTTAAGCCCAGAAAACCCGAGGCACCCTTGAGGGAGTGCATGGGCCGGAAAATATCATTCAAAAGGGCGAGGTTGCCGGGATTGCGCTCAAGCTCAAGGAGATTGGGCTCGATGGTCTCGAGGTGCTCCCGGGCTTCGACGATAAAGTCGGCAAACAGTTCCGGATCCATGAAATCCTGGCTCATCAAGGTACCTCGCGGCGTTTTGCAGGTGTGTCGCCGACTTATCCCAAAAGCATCTTGACGTTGCGCACCATGACTTCGGGCTGGGCGGGCTTGACCATGTACAGGTTTGCCCCAATGGAAAGCCCGACATGAATGTCGCGTTCCTCGCCTTCGGTCGACAGCACCACTATGGGGATATCGCGGTAACTGTCCTGCTCGCGGACAGTTTTGATAAAAGTGATGCCATCCATGCGCGGCATATTGATGTCGGTGATGATAAGATCCACCTGCTGATCGGTGTACAGCTTTTCCAGTCCGTCGAGGCCGTCCTCGGCGGCGGTCACCTTGAAGCCTTCCTTGCGCATGATAAACGCCACGAGATTACGCACCGTCTTGGAATCATCCACGATAAGGATATGCTTGGGCATCCCTTTACCTCCTCAACTCTTCAAAACCTTTTGGAACAGGCTGTCAACGGAGAGGATCGCAACCAGTTTTTCGCCCACCTTGAGCAGGCCCAAAACCAGGTCCGAGGCCACGCCAACCCGCGCCTCGACCCCCCACTCGATATTCTGACCGTCAGCCTGGTGCATGGCGGCGATGGCCTCGACCAAAAGCCCCACGAGCATCCCCCGGCAACGGCAGACGATAATGAATCTGTTTTCCCCGCAGGCCCCGGAAAAATCCATGATCCTGGCCAGATCGACCATGGGAGCCACCCGGCCGCGCAGATTGGTCATGCCGGCGATATAGGGCGGCGCGGCCGGCAGGCGGGTCAGCGGCATGGCCCGGATGACTTCCTGCACCTGGGCGATGGGCACGGCCAGTTCCTGGCCGGCCACGCGGAAACCCACCAGCTTGAGTTCCCGGGCATCGCGCAACCCGGCCTCCAGGGCCACATCGCCCTCGGCCTCGACCATCGCCCCGCCCGGCCCGTCCGGCGTCGGCGTCGGGGCCAGTTCACCGGTGACGGACTCCACGACCGCCGGCCGGGCCAGGCCCTGGCGTTCCAGGGCGGCCTCGAAATCGTCGCCCATATAGCGCGACAAAAAGGCCCGTTCCGTCTCGGAAAATGTCTTGCCGCCCTGTTCGGGCAACAGCACGGACTCCTCGAAATACTGCTCCAGGCTCGGACTCACAGAACCGCCACCTCCTCGGCCAATCGGGCATATTCGCAGGCTCCCCGGCATTCCGGGGACACCTCCTGGACCACTTTGCCAAGAGCGCTGGCCTCCCGGAACTTGGTGTCCAAACCGATGACCGTTTCAAACATACGGTCGCCGAATTTGTTGCGCAGCAAGGCCAGAACCCGGGTGCAGGCCTTGG
>NZ_MLBG01000031.1 GCF_001936595.1 Desulfovibrio sp. DV | reverse complement strand
AAACTGTATTTGCCGAAGGTGTGCCGGGAATCGGCCGCTGAAACGACGGCCAGCGGCGACGCGAAAAAGAGGCAGAGGCTGACAAGCAAGGCTTTGAACATCATGTGAACTCCCCCAGGCCGGAGCGCCGGCAAAACTGGCAGGTTCGGATGTAGGCTTATGGCCGGCGCTTGTAAAGGCCGCCCGGGATGACGGCGGCGCGCAGGGCGGGCAGGGCCTCGGCCAGGGGCCGGCCGAGATAGAAGGGCAGGGTGTCCGGGTCCAGGCCGAGGCGGGCCGGGAGGAGTTCGCGCATGGCGGCGTCGAAGCGGGCCAGGGCGGCAACCTGTTCCCGGGCGGCCTGATCGCCGGCGGCAGCCAGCCGGCACAGCCCGGCCAGCCGGGCCAGATCCGTCTCGGCCTCGTGATGGGCGCACAACTCGGCCAGGGCGCTGCCCGGTTCGATGAGGTCGGCCCGGGTGAGGCGGTCGGCGGCGTAGAGGGCGGCCAGGGCGGCCGGATCGTCGCAAAAAAGGGCGCGGCATTCCAGCGGGCCGGCATCGTGGATGGCGCAGGCCGGCGGGTCGCGATAGAGCAGGCAGGCCCGGCCGCCGGCTACGGGCCGCACCTTGACCAGCTCGGCCGGGGAGGGCCCGACCGTGCCGGCGACGTTGTCGGTGACTCCTTCCCCCCGGCGCAGGGTGACCAGTTGGGCCGGGGTGAGGCGGCCCTGGTGGATGAGCGGCAGATCGGCCGCGTGCAGGGCCGGACCGCCCAGGCGGCAGCAGCGGCCGCAGCGGCGGCAGGTCGGGGCAGGGGTGGGCGACGGCATGGGGGGGTGATGGTTCAAAAGGCGGCGTTTGGCAAGTTTTGGGCCGTGGTTCTGGGCTGGCAGGAAATAGGCTTTGCAACGAGGGGGGTCTCGTGATAGGGACAATGTTCCGGGAGTTCTCGCTCTAAGCCCGGTTTGCCGTTGACATAACGGCTGTTGTCATTTTAGATCGGGAGCGATTGTTCAAAAGTTCACGTTTCGTTCAGAGACCCCCAAATGAATAACACCCCACACGTCGGCGAGCAGGGTCGGTCGGTGGGGAGGGCGCCCTAAGCGGCGCGCAAGCCCGCACGGAGCGCGTGTTAGCTGGTTAAGGCGGTAACTCTTCAAACCCCACTGGAGGAAGCAAATGGCGAAACACCAAACTCCCTTGTTGGACCAGCTCGAAACTGGGCCCTGGCCCAGCTTCGTGTCCGACATCAAACAGGAAGCAGCCCATCGGGCCGCTAACCCCGACGGCCTGGATTACCAGACTCCCGTTGACTGCCCTGACGATCTGCTCGGCGTGCTGGAACTCTCCTTCAAGGACAAAGAGACCCACTGGAAGCACGGCGGCATCGTGGGCGTTTTCGGTTACGGCGGCGGCGTCATCGGCCGTTACTGCGACCAGCCCGAGATGTTCCCGGGCGTTGCCCACTTCCACACCGTGCGTCTGGCCCAGCCCTCCGGCAAGTACTACACCGCTGATTACCTGCGCGGCATCATGGACATCTGGGACCTGCGCGGTTCCGGCCTGACCAACATGCACGGCTCCACCGGTGACATCGTGCTGCTCGGCACCACCACCCCGCAGCTGGAAGAAATTTTCTTCGACGTCACCCACAAGATGAACACCGACCTCGGCGGCTCGGGCGGCAACCTGCGCACCCCGGCTGACTGCCTCGGCCAGTCGCGCTGCGAATTCGCCTGCTACGACACCCAGGACCTGTGCCACACCCTGACCAATGACTACCAGGACGAGCTGCACCGTCCGGCCTTCCCCTACAAGTTCAAGTTCAAGTTCGACGGCTGCCCCAACGGCTGCGTCGCTTCCATCGCCCGTTCCGACTTCTCGGTCATCGGCACCTGGAAGGACGACATCCGCATCGACCAGGATCGCGTGAAGGCCTATGTCGCCGGCGAGTTCAAGCCGGGCGGCGGCTCCCACTCCGGCCGCGACTGGGGCAAGTTCGACATCGTCAAGGAAGTCGTGGATCGCTGCCCCACCGGCTGCATGAGCTACGACGGCGCCAAGCTGTCCATTGACAATGCCAACTGCACCCGTTGCATGCACTGCATCAACACCATGCCCGCAGCGGTCAAGATCGGCAAAGAAACCGGCACCTCGATCCTGCTCGGCGCCAAGGCCCCCATCCTTGACGGCGCCCAGATGTCCTCGCTGCTCGTTCCCTTCGTCGTGGTCGAAAAGCCCTACGACGAGATCAAAGAAGTCATCGAGAACATTTGGGACTGGTGGATGGAAGAAGGCAAGAACCGCGAGCGCGTGGGCGAGACCATGAAGCGTCTGTCCTTCCAGAAGCTGCTCGAGGTCACCAACATCAAGGCTATGCCGCAGCATGTCAAAGAGCCGCGCTCCAACCCGTACATCTTCTTCAAGGAAGAGGAAGTGCCCGGCGGCTTTGCCCATGACGAAAAGGCCTATCGCCAGAGACACATGAGATAAGCGGGGGACATAAGAAATGGCATTCATCTCTTCCGGATACAATCCCGACAAGCCCATGGAAAACCGGATCACGGATATCGGTCCTCGTCATTTCGAGGAGTTCTATCCGCCGGTCATCAAGAAAAACAAAGGCGCGTGGGACTACCACGAGATCGTCAAACCCGGCGTGCTCAAGCATGTCGGCCTGTCCGGCGACGTGGTCTACACCGTGCGCGTCGGCGCTGCCCGCCTCATGAGCGTCACGCACATCCGCGAGATCTGCGAGATCGCCGAGAAGCATTGCGGCGGCCACCTGCGCTTCACCACGCGTAACAACGTGGAGTTCATGGTCGAGACCGAAGCCGCTCTTGACGGCCTGCTGGCCGATCTGGCTTCCCGCAAGTTCGCTGGCGGCAGCTTCAAGTTCCCGGTCGGCGGCACCGGCGCCTGCGTCTCCAACATCGTCCACACCCAGGGTTACGCCCACTGCCACACCCCGGCCACCGACGCCTCCGGCCCGGTCAAGGCTGTCATGGACGACATGTTCGAGTACTTCCAGTCCATGACCCTGCCGGCCATGGTCCGCATCTCGCTGGCCTGCTGCCTCAACATGTGCGGCGCGGTGCACTGCTCCGACATCGGTATCGTCGGCATCCACCGCAAGCCCCCCATCGTCGAGCACGACCGCCTGGACAACATCTGCGAAGTGCCCCTGGCTGTCTCCGCCTGCCCCACCGGCGCCATCAAGCCGGCCAAGGTCGAGATCGACGGCAAGAAGGTCAACTCCGTTGCCGTTAACGCCTCGCGCTGCATGTACTGCGGCAACTGCTACACCATGTGCCCGGCCATGCCGCTCGCTTCCGGCGAGGGTGACGGCATCGTGCTCATGGTCGGCGGCAAGGTGTCCAACCGCATCTCCATGCCCAAGTTCTCCAAGGTCGTTGTGGCCTTTATCCCCAACGAGCCGCCCCGCTGGCCGACGCTGACCAAGATGGTCAAGCAGATCGTCGAAGTGTACGCCAAGGAAGCTCGCAAGTACGAGCGCCTGGGCGAGTGGGCCGAGCGCATTGGCTGGGAGAAGTTCTTCGAGCTGTGCGACCTGGAGTTCACCCACCACTGCATCGATGACTTCCGTGATCCGGCCTACTACACGTGGCGCCAGAGCACCCAGTTCAAGTTCACCAAGCACATCGAGGCTTAATAACAACTTCCGGGCGGGGAGCGATCCCCGCCCGGAAACAAACAAAGAGGGGACGCTATGCCTTCCGAGAAAGAGCAAGTTCTCGAATTCCTTACGGGGAAAACTGGCAAGTCCAAGTTCTACTTCAGCGATCTTTGCAAGGTTTTTCCGGACAAAAAGCAGCGCGAAGTCAAAAAAGTCCTCACCGAGCTGGTCAACGAAGGCAAGCTGGAATTCTGGTCGAGCGGCTCCACGACCATGTACGGCTTGACCGGCGCCGGCAAGCAGAAGGCCGAAGAAGAATAGCCCAAAGCGGCGCGAAGCGTTTTGCGAGTCGGATCTTTCGGCTTTGGCGGCACGCCTCGAACTTTGCCGTTCCCGATGTGCCCTCTTGGCCTTTGTGGGACCTGCTCGTGAAACCCGAACTCTCCGACGCGCCGCAATGCGCGCCCAAAGACACGCGCCGTGAACTATCGCCCGCGTCTGGTCCTGGCCGGACTCTCCGGGGGGGCCGGAAAGACGATCCTCTCCCTCGGCATCTGCCGGGCTTTGGCCACTGCGGGTCTGCGAGTCCGCCCTTTTAAAAAGGGTCCGGATTACATCGACGCCGCCTGGCTCGGCCTTGCCGCCGGCCACGACGCCACCAATCTGGACCCTTTCTTATTGCCCCCGGACCGGATTCCCTCACTTTTCCTCGAAAAATCCGCCGACGGCGACATCAGCATCATCGAAGGCAACCGCGGCATCTTCGACGGCATGGACGTGGCCGGCTCCTGCTCCACCGCTGCCCTGGCCCGCTCCCTGGCCGCCCCGGTCGTACTCATCCTCGACGCCACCAAAATGACCCGCACCGCGGCCGCCATCGTGGCCGGCGTGGCCGCCTTCGAGCCCGGGCTCCATCTGGCCGGCGTGGTCTTAAACCGCACCGCCGGTCCGCGCCACCGCGACATCCTGCGCGAGGCCATTGAATCCCTGGCCGGGGTGCCGGTGCTTGGCTTACTGCCGAAAATTTCCGTCAATCCCATTCCCGAACGCCACATGGGGCTGGTGTCCAACCGCGAACAGGACGCCGTGGACCCCATTTTGGACGGCATTGCCGCTGTGATCCGGGACAATGTCGATCTGGACCGCCTGCTGGCCATTGCCCGGGCCGCGCCGGCCCTGGCCGAGGCCGCCCCGCCGGTCCGGCCCGCCCCCCGGGGCGATGGGACCCGGCCGGTCATCGGCGTGGTGCGCGACGCCGCCCTGTGGTTTTACTATCCGGAAAATCTCGAAGCCCTGGAGCGGGCCGGAGCCCGGCTGGTCACGGTCAGCATCCTCGATGCCGCGCCCTGGCCAAAGCTGGACGGCCTGTATCTCGGCGGCGGGTTCCCGGAAACCCATGTCGAGGCCCTGGCCGCCAATGCCGTGGTGCGCGACCGGGTGCGGGACCTCTCCGCCGACGGCCTGCCCATTTACGCCGAGTGCGGCGGGTTTATGTACCTGTGCCAGGGGCTCGACATTGCCGGCACGGTCTACCCCATGGCCGGCGTCTTTCCGGTGACGACGACCCTGTGCGCCCGGCCGCAAGGCCTGGGCTACAGCGTGGCCCGGGTGGTCAGGGACAACCCCTACCATCCCGTGGGCACGGTCCTTCGCGGCCATGAATTTCATTATTCCAAATGCCAGGCCGCGCTTGGGACCTGCTCCGGCACCGGTCCGGGCCTGCCCGGAGCCGAGGCCTTTGCCCTGGCCATGGAGCGCGGCGTGGGGATGCTCGACGGCCTGGACGGTCTGGTCACGGCCAATACCTTTGCCGCCTACACCCACATCCACGCCGACGGCGCACCCCATTGGGCCGACCATTTTGTGGCTGCCGCCCTGGCCCGCTGCACTGCACGGGGCTGATACCCGCCCGGACGGTTTCCCCTGTGGCCTTGCCCCTGGCCGCAGTGTGGCCCCTGGGCTGTGACGCGGACCCAAGGGAGCAACGCACGCTTTCTTCGGCTGTTTTCCCGAGGCGTATCGTTCCGGCCGCGCCCTCTTTCCACATCTGTCCCTTGCCGCCAAGGAGCCCCCGATGAGCATCACCCGCCAGATCGCTTCGCCGCAAGGCCTGCTGGACTATCGGCCCGAACTCGGGGCGGTCGCTGTGGAAGGCGGCGACGGCCTGACCTATGAAACCTATTTTGCCGGATTGGAGGCCTTTGCCTGCGGCGAGGCCCGGGCGGCATTGCTGGCCGCCCTCGTCGCCGCTGGTTGTCCGGCAGCGGGAACCGGGATCGATGCACTGGTCATCCGGGCAGAGAAGCATGGGGCCTTGTATCATCCGGCCAGCCTGACCGTGCGGGGGGGCGGGGTCGAGGTGAAGCTGTGCGTCAACGTGGCCGCCACCCCGGCCGCTGTCGCCCTGCTCGAACAGGAGGCCGGATTGCTGGCCGGCCTGCGTACGCATTTTACGCCGGACTATCTGCCCTGTCCCCATGCCTTTGCCACATCCGGCGGGATGGCGTTCCTGCTCGAGGACTGGTTTGCCGGCTTTCATGAATTTCACCAGGACGGGACCGGCCGGGTCCGGCTCTGGGACTACGATGCCGGCGAGCGCAGCCTGGAGGCCCGGCCCGCCCTGGAGATCTACCGGCAGGCGGCCCACATCCTCACGCGCTATTACCATGCCGACACCGGGGCCGGCATCGGCCCGTGGCACCACGCGGCCGGGGATTTCGTGGCCAGGGTGGCCGGAGAGGCGGTTGCCGTGCGGCTTATTACCGTTCGCGGTTACGGAGCCGGGCAGGATTTTACCGAGGCCGGGCAACTCGCCGACAAGCTGGCGGCCCTGGCCTTTTTCACCAACATGACCCTGCGTATGCGTCTGGACCGGGTGGAAGGCGTGGGGGAACTGGTGCTGGCTGGCGAGGATGTGGCCGAGACGGCAGTGCAGGGCTTTGTCTCGGGACTGGCGGCCCAGGGGCTTGCGGCCGAAACCCAACGCGGCATCCTGGACTTTCTGGGTTCGTTTTCGCCTGAGGAACTGGCCCGGGCCGGCAGTGGCCTTGGCTGGCCGTGTCCCGAGGACGAGGCGGCGCTGTTGGCCCGGGCCTGGCCCGGCCATGCTCGAGCCCTGGTCGCCGCCCTGGCCCGGTTCTCCGGCCGCTAGGCGCTGCCTTCAGCCTGCTTGTGAACAGCGGCCAGGACCCGCTTGGCCTCTTCCAGTTTCGGATCGGCGGTCAGGGCCTGGGTTGCGGCCGAGCGGGCCAGATCCCAGTGGCCGAGCCGGGAGGCGGCCAGGGCCAGGGTCTGGTCGTAGAGCGGCAGGGAGCCGCTGCGCGGTTTGCCCTCAAGGAGCAGCCGTTCCACCGTTGCCCATTCCTCGCCCTTGCTGCCGGCCAGGATCAGAAAATCATAAATTCTGGGATTTTCGGGCGATTCGTCGATGGCCCGCTTGAGGTATTCAAAGGCGGCCTTGTACTGCCCGGCATCGATCAGGCGCGAGGCAATAAGCGGAAAAAGCCCCTTCTCATCGACGTATTCATCCACTGCCGCGCGAAAATTGCGTTGGGCTTCCAAGAGGTTGCCCTCTGCCAACAGCTTGGTTCCCTTGATGATGGCATGGTCGATGCGAAGCTTGCGCTGGCGCATGGCGTCAAGGCCTTCGTCGGCCAGATCGGCTTCGATCTTTTGGGCCAGGGAGATCGTGAAGGCAGCCAGCTTTTGCTCTTGGCCCTTGGTGTAGGGGATGCCGTTTGGCACGTATTTCTTGACGCTTGGCAGTTTGCTGATGTTGGAGAGGCTTTCGCGCAAAAGGCCCTCAATGGGGGTGCGTTCGCTGCCCGGAAGTTTGACGGCCAGAAACGAGCGCAAGGATACGGCTACGAGCTGCACGGCGCGCAGTTCGTCGTTTTTTGCGTACGCGGACTTGGCCCGGGCCAAATCTTCCCGAATGGATTTACCGGTTGGCGGCATCCGTCTGTTCCTTGTCGATCCATTTGCCGCAAGCGGCGTTTTGCAGCTCCCAGCCGGCCATGAAGCCTGATGATGGTAGGCAACTTTGGCGCGGATGAAAAGCCCTTTGGCGTCCGTCGGCCTTCGTCGGCCTAGTGGGCCTCGCCCCAGGTCTGGCCGATGCCCCAATCGACTTCCAGGGGGACGGCCAGGGGGTACACGCCGGTCATGCGCGCCGCCAGCTGTTCGCCGGCGGCCTTGGCCGCCGCAGCCGGGGTTTCCAGCAGCAGTTCATCGTGGATCTGCAGGACCAGGGTCGCGCCGAGGCCGGCTAGGGTTTCGTCCCGGGCGGCAGCCAGCATGGCCATCTTAATGATGTCGGCCGCGCCGCCCTGGACCACGGTGTTTATCGCCTGACGCCGGGCCTGGGAGGAGAGCTGGCTGTTGGCGGAGCTGATGTCGGGCAAAAGCCGGCGCCGCCCGGCCAGGGTGGTGACGAAGCCCTGGGCCTTGGCCGATTCCACGATGCCGTCGTAAAAGGCGGACAATCCGGGCAGCCGTTCGAAATACCGGGCAATAAAGGCTTTGGCCGCATCGAGCTTGATGCCGAGATCCCGGGAGAGCTTTTGCGGCCCCATGCCGTAGAGCAGGCCGAAATTGATGGTCTTGGCCTGACGCCGCTGGTCCGGGGCCACGTCGGCCTCGGCCGTGTCAAAGAGCAGGGCGGCGGTGCGGGCGTGGATGTCGGCCCCGTGGGCAAAGGCGTCGAGCAGGGCCGGTTCGCCGGACAGATGGGCCAGCACCCGCAGTTCGATCTGGGAATAGTCGGCGGCGACCAGCTTGTTGCCGGGGGCGGCGATGAAGCAGTCGCGCATCCGCCGGCCGAATTCGCCGCGGATGGGGATGTTTTGCAGATTGGGGTTGGAGCTCGACAGCCGGCCGGTGGCCGTGGCCATGTTGTTGAGCGTCGTGTGGATGCGCCCGGCTGCATCGGCCAGGGCCGGCAGGGGGCCAAGATAGGTCGAGCGCAGTTTTTCAAGCTTTCGAAATTCCAGAATCCGGTCGACCAGCGGATGGACGCCGGCCAGCCGCTCCAGGGCTTCCTGGGAGGTGGACGCCGCGCCGCCCGGGGTCTTGCCGTGGGCCTTGAGGCCCAGGTCGGTATATAAAATTTCGCCAAGCTGCTGGCTGGAGCGCGGATTGAAGGGCTTGCCGGCCTTGGCGGCGATGTCGGCTTCCAGGGCGGCCAGGCGCGTCCCCACCTCCTCGGCGAAGCGGGCAAAGGCAGCCCGGTCGATGCCGATGCCGGCTTGTTCCATGGCCAGGAGCACCGGAATGAGCGGCAGTTCAAGTTCGGCCACAAGCCGGGTCAGGCCGGCCGTTTCCAGCCGCGCGGACAGGGTGTCGGCCAACAGGGCCGCGGCCCGGCCATTGTCGGTCGGGGAAATTTCGCTGGCGTCCACGGCCGGGTCGGAAAAGAGGCTGTCGCGCAGCCGCTCAAAGCCATAGGAGCGGCTCTCGGGGTTAAGCAGGTAGGCGGCCAGACCCAGGTCGAACCACAACGTGAGCGGCAGGGCGGCGTAAGCGGCGTTCGCGGCCAGCAGGGCCTTGACCGAGGGCACGGCCACCCGTTTGGCCGGCGCCAGCCAGGCGGCCAGGGCCGCAGGCGCGGCATCGAGGAGATAGTCATCCGGCCCAAACGACAGGCTCAGGCCGTTCTCCAGAGGAACCAGGGCCAGGGTGCGGCCGGCCGGATCGGGCAGATCGGCCAGGGCGGTGACGGGTTGGCCGGTCGTCGGGGCCTTGGCCGGGTCATTGGCCGGGGCCGACGCAACCGGGGCAGGCTTGGCGGATGCCCCCGGCGCTTGCCGGGCCGGCAGATCAAACAGCGAGAGCTGGGCCGAGGCAGCCGGTTCCTTGCGGGCCGGGGTCGGGGCCTGGACCGGCTGGCCGGGAATTTCCCGGGCCAGGGTGCGGAATTCGTAGCCTTCCAGAAAGGCGCGCAGGGCCGGCTGGTCGGGGATCCCCAGGGCGGTATCGGCCAGAGTGGTCTCCGGCAGGATGTCGGTGCGCAGGCGGGTCAGCTCGCGGTAGGTGAGGAGCGCTTCAAAGGCCGGTTCGATCTTGCTGCGCACTGTGGGCTTTAAGGTGTCGAGGCCCTGGCGCACGGCTTCCAGGGTGGGCAGGCGGCGCAGGATGTCCAGCGCCGTCTTGGGGCCGATGCCGGGGATGCCCGGAATATTGTCGCTGGCGTCGCCGACCAGGGCCTGCAAATCGGGCCAGGAAGCCGGGGCGATGCCGCACTCGGCCGTGAAATCCGCCAGGGTGGTCAGGCGTTCGGCCTTGCCCGAGGGATCGTACAGGGCCACCTGTTCGCTCAAGCATTGTTTAAGGTCTTTGTCCGCGCCGACGATGACCACCGGCAACTGGGGACTGAACCGGGCGGCCAGACTGGCGATGCCGTCGTCGGCCTCGGCTCCCTGGGGCACGATGACCGGCACCCCGAGCAGGGCCAGCCCCTGGCGCAGGGGTTCGATCTGGCGGGCCAGGGGTTCGGGCATGGCCTCGCGGTTGGCTTTGTACGCGGCATAGATGTTGCTGCGAAAGGTCGGGCCTTTGCCGTCGAGGAAGAAAACCAGGTGGCGCGGCTCCTGCTCTTTGAGAAGTTTGAACAGGAGGCGGAAAATCATAAACAGGGCGCTGGTGGGGAAGCCGTCCGACCGGGAAATGTCCCGGAAGGCATGGTAGCCACGGTAGATATAGGCGCTTCCGTCGACGAGGAAGAGGGGTGTTTTGGCGAAGCCAAGCCGTTTGGTCAGGGTCATGAGGCTCCTTTTGGCGGCATTCTGGCCGCGCCGATGCCTTGGCTTGTACGGCAGGGGGCGGGTGGATGCAACCAGGGCTGGCCTGGACTCGACAAAGAGGGGAAACCCGGATACGCTACCGCGCTGGAATGGGGTGTATGCCAGGGTTGTGAATGACTGTTCACAAGAGTATACAATCCGGATCAATTGTATTATCGGGAAGTTGCCCGGACTCCGGGTAATCTCTCGAGATGGAGAGGACACGGCATGACCGCAGACACGAAACGGCCCTATCAGATTATAATAACGGGCTTTTTAATTTTTGGTTTTTTTGTCGGGCCGGCTTTCGCCCAGGACGCGGCCACGAACAAAGACCGTGTGGCCAAACGCTATTCGGGTACTGCCCAGTCCGGCGCAGCCGCTGCCACGACCCCGGATGCCGGCCTTGAAAACCAGATCAACAAGATCCCCCTGCCCGAATTCGTCAAGGAAAAACAGACGGACCCGGCCGTGACCCAGGCCGGCGGCAAAGCCGTGGCCCAGGCCGGCGACGCCCAGTCCCTGGACATGCAGCAAAGCGTCCAGCGCAGCCTGGAAGCCAACCCGCAAATGCAGTCCGCCCGGGCCACCCTGTCGGGCTCTGAAGAGTACCGGCGCCAGGCCCTGGCCAACTTCGGCCCGGTGGGAACCGTCAGCTACGCCTTCCAGCGCACCGACGCCAAGGTCGTCAGTTCGACCACCCTGGCCAACCCGGGCAACCAGTTGGTCAACACCATGACCGGCTCAAACCTGGCCACGACGCGCACGGCTTCCACCCGGGTCGGCTATTGGCAAAATCTCTACCAGCTCCAGTTGCAGGTCACCCAGCCGCTTTTTACCGGTTTCCGCCTTTTAAATACCTACCAGAAGGCCGCCCTGACCAAAGAGCAGGCCGAAGCCAATATCAAGTATACCGAACTGACCTTGGTCAAGGCCGTGCAGCAGGCCTTCCTGACCTTGCTGCAAGCCCGGGCCAACGTGGCGAGCAACAAGGATTCCGTGGCCCGTCTGGAATCCCAGTACAAGGTGGCGCAGGCCTACTATGACGTCGGCCTCAAGCCCCGCCTGGACGTGTTGCAGGCCGAATCCGATCTGGCCCAGGCCGAGCAGGATCTGCTCAAGGCCGAAAACAACGTCCTGGTGCAGATCGCCCAGCTCAATTCCCTGCTCAACCTGCCGCTCAACCAGCAGACCAACTATCTGGGCGAGCTGTCCTACATCCCCTTTGCCATGAACATCGAGGACTGCCTCGATCTGGCCTACAAACAGCGTCCCGACCTGTACATGGCCGTCAAGTCCGTGCAGATCGCCGAGCGCAGCGCCAAGATCGCAGCCAGCCCGCTGTATCCCCAGGTCCAGGCCCAGGCCACCTATACCAAGCAGGGCAACACCCTGGATCTCGACCTCAAGGACAATTCCGGTTCGACCACCCCGGAGACCACTGCCGTGGGCATCACCGCCTCCCTGCAGGCCTGGGACTGGGGCTCGACCTATTTCGGGCTGCAGGCCGCCCGGGACAACGTCAAGAAGCTGCAGGCCGATCTGGCCAAACTGCGCCTGGACGTCGGCTATCAGGTCAAGACCTACTACCTCAATATCCAGGATGCGGCCAAACGCATCTCGGTGGCCCGCACCGCCCTGGAAGCGTCCAAGGAAGGCTTCCGCATGGCTGTGGCCCGCTACCAGGCCCAGGTCGGCACCAGCACCGACGTGCTCGACGCCCAGGCCCGGGTCAGCACCGCCGAGTTCAACCTGACCCAGGCCCTGACCGACTACCAGAGCGCCCTGGCCGACATCTACGTGGCCATGGGTACGAAAAATCTCAACCTCGCGGTCAACTAGGCCGCCGGGGTTTCCGGCGACGCCATGAGCGGCAGGCCACGGGGCCTGCCGCTTTTTTTTATGGTGCGGGTGGGAGAAAATGCGGGGCGGGCGGTCCTGGCCAATGATGGCCGGAGGCACGGGCCGGACGCGCCCAGGGCGGTTCCGGCCGCCGGGGCCGGCCTGCACCCGGCCGAAGAGGCGGGAAGGCCGGGCGGCAAGGCCCAGACGCAAAAACGCCCGGCAACCCCAAGGCTGCCGGGCGTTTTCCCGTTGTCGGGAAGGGCTAGCGGCGTCGGCGTTTGTCCAGGGACCGGCGCGTCAGCACGGCGAAAAAGCCGCCGATGAGGCCCAGGGCCAGGCCCCGGCGCATGTCCATGAAAAAGATGCCGCCAAGGACGCCCACCGCGCCGCCGATCAACAGGCCGCGCTTGACGTCGGCCCAGAAGGCCTTGCGCTTTTCGTCGGTGATCATGCCTGCTTTCCCTCCGGTTCCAGGACTTCAAGGCCGCCCATGTAGGGGATGAGCGCCTTGGGCATCGCCACCGCGCCGTCGGCGCGGACATAGTTTTCCAGGATGGCGGCCATGGTGCGGCCAATGGCCAGGCCGGAGCCGTTTAACGTGTGCACATAGGCCGTCTTTTTGCCGCCCTCGGGCTTGAAGCGGATGTCGGCGCGGCGGGCCTGGAAATCCTCGAAATTGGAGCACGAGGAGATCTCGCGGTATTTGTCCTGGCCGGGCAGCCAGACTTCCAGGTCGTAGGTCTTGGCCGAGGAAAAGCCGATGTCCCCGGCGCACAGGGCCACCACCCGGTAGGGCAGTTCCAGGGCCTGTAAAATGGCCTCGGCATGGCTGGTGAGCTTTTCCAGTTCGGCATAGGAGGCGTCGGGATGGACAAAGCGCACCAGTTCCACTTTGCCGAACTGGTGCAGGCGAATGAGCCCCTTGGTGTCCTTGCCGTAGGACCCGGCCTCGGAGCGGAAGCACTGGGAATGGCAGACGTAGCCCAAGGGCAGGGCCGACTCGGGCAGCACCTCGCCCCGGTGCAGGTTGGTCACCGGCACCTCGGCCGTGGGGATGAGGTAGGAGGCGGCGCCCTCGATCTTAAACAGGTCGGCGGCAAATTTCGGCAACTGGCCCGTGCCAAGCAGGCTCTCATCGGAGACGATGTAGGGGACGACCACTTCGGTGTAGCCGTGGGCCGCGATGTGCCGGTCGAGCATGAAGGCCGCCAGGGCGCGTTCCAGCCGGGCCAGGCCGCCGCGAAGGACCACGAAGCGCGCCCCGGACAGTTTGGCGGCCCGCTCGGCGTCAAGCCCGAGGGCCGTGCCCACGTCCTGGTGCTCGCGCGGGGGGAATTCGGAAAATTCGCGCGGCGTGCCGACCACGCGCACGGTCGGATTGTCGTTCTCGTTGGCCCCGTCCGGGGTGGTGGCGTGGGGCAGGTTGGGCACGCCAAGAAGCAGTTCGGCCACTTCGGCGTCAATGGCCTTGGCCGTCTCGTCCAGGGCCTTGATATCGTCAGACAGCGTCCCCAGCCCGGCCAGGACATGGGCGGCGTCGCCGCCGGCCCGTTTGATCTTGGCCACTTCGGCCGAAGCGGCGTTGCGCTGGCCTTTTTTCTGCTCAACCGCCGTCAGCAAGGCGCGTCGGCGTTCCTCCAAGGCCAGAAAGGCCGCCATGTCGAAGGGAAAACGCCGTCGGGCCATGCCCGCGGCCACGGCCTCGGGGTTTTGGCGCAGGAATTTAAGATCCAGCATACTCGCTCCTTGTCATATCCATCGGCCATGCCTGTACGCGGCCGGCGTTTGCCGCGTCAAGCCTGGACGCGGCAAGCGCCGGCCGTCGGCCCATGGGCGGGAACGGGCGTGGCGGGCGGCTCTTTTAACAAAATTGGCAACAGACCTCGAAGCAAGGCGGTGACAGGCCGGGAAAAATCAGATAGGCGGGGCAAAATGGCCGAGGAGGCAGCATGGAAGAGGTGATGCGGCAACTGGCGGGAACCCTGGGCGAGGCGCTTTCAGCCAGGGGCTGGATGCTTGGTTGCGCCGAGTCGTGTACCGGGGGCCTGCTGGCCAGCGTTCTGACGGACGCGCCAGGGGCTTCGTCCTGGTTTGGCGGCGGCGTGGTGGCCTATGCCAACGGCATTAAACGCGATGTGCTGGGCGTGCCCCAGGCTGTGCTCGACACCAAGGGGGCGGTCAGCCGGGAGGCCGTGCTGGCCATGGCCCGGGGTGCGCGCGGGGTGCTGCGGGCCGATGTGGCCGTGGCCATAAGCGGCATTGCCGGCCCAACGGGCGGCACGCCCCAGAAGCCTGTGGGCACGGTCTGGATGGCCTGGGAAGGGCCGGATTTTACCGATGTGCGCCAGTTTCTCTTTGCCGGCGACCGGTTGGCCGTCAAGCGGCTGGCCGTGGTCGAGGCCATGGAGGGACTCCTCGTCCGGATACGGCAGACCGCCGGTCCCGGAGCCTGAACCGTCGCGTCGACGTCTTGTCGCCAACCCGACGCCAGCCGGCCATCCGGGCCGGGTAGAGGGCGTCATGGCCGCCGACAGGCGGCCGGGGAGGTCGCATGGGGATCCAGAAGGCCCGCCTGGGCGGGGTGATGGGCGTGTGGGAGGCGGCGGACCGGTTGGAAGCCATGGCCCGGGAACTGCGGGCCGGCAGCCTTGGCGTTGCGGCCGGACGGGTGTCGGTGCGGCTGACGCCGGCCGTGATGCTGGATGTGGAAATAAAAGCCACCAAGCGGCCCGACCGCGAGGGCCTGGACGTGCGGCTGTCGTGGAGTCCGCACCAGCCGGGCGAACCCGGGCTTCGCGGCGAGTTCTAGTTTTTCTGGGGACCGGCCCCGACAAAGACCGGACCGGTCGCCCGGCGCAGGGCGGCAAGGCCCTTGTTGGACACCACCCAGCCTTTGGCCTTGACCGCTCCCTTGAGATGGATGCGCAGCAGATAGCCGTGCATAAACAGGTCGCGCACGTCGTCGGCGTCAAACGTCCGGGCCAGTTCCTTGGGCATCATCCCCCGGTTCTGGGACAGCCGGGAGTAGTGGTAGACATCTGAAAGGATACGCAGATGCTCCGGCTCCAGGGCGTCGTCGGCCGCCTTGTCGGCCAGGATCAGCCGCCCAAACCCCGTCAGCCGCCAGCCTTCGACATCCTTGCCGCAGGGAAATGAGAGCTTGACCCGCTCCAGAAATCCGGCATCTTCGAGGCCCGTCAATTGTGTCTTGTCATAATGCAGGGCCTGCCGTTTGGGCATGGTCCCGCTGTAGCGCTCCACTGCGGAAAATGCGGCGGCGGCGCGCAGGATGTCAAATTGTGCGGGTGTGGGCTGCATGGCGGCTCTCTTTTTTTCCGAGACTAGCAAAATGCGCCCCAGGGCGGCAAGTCCCCGGAAATCCCTGGTGATTTCCGCTCTGGCCTGAGGATTTCCGTCCTTTACAATTTGCGCTTTTCTGGTAAGGAACCAGCCTGTTAAGCATTTGTGAAGAAAGGTACATTTCCATGCTCAAACTGGTGGATTTCCTCGTCCTGGACCAGCAGGTTGTCCTTGACGCCTGGTTCGACCTGATTCTCGGCACCTATGCCGAGAATACGGCCGTGCTGTGGAAAAAACGCGACGATCCCTTTGCCAATCCCGTGCGCCACCGGTTCGAGGCCGGAATGCGCGGTATTGTCATGGGCCTTGCCAGCTGCGGCGAGGCACCGGACGCGGCCACGTTCACACCGTTTCTCGACGAGATCGTGCGGGTGCGCGCTGTCCAGGATTTCACCCCGGCCCAGGCCACGGCGTTCATTTTTCTGCTCAAAAAGGCGGTCCGGGAAGCCCTGTGGCCCAAGATCGTCGAGCACAATCTGTTCGTCCAGCTCCTCGCCCTGGAATCGGCTATCGATGTACTGGCCCTGTTCTCGCTCGACATCTACTGCCAGTGCCGGGAAAAAATCTACGCCCTTCGGATCGATCAGATCAAGAAACAGTACGACCGGCTCCTTAAACGGGCCAATCTCGTCTGCGACCTCTCCGCCGAGGGAGGGGAGGACCAGTAGGCGTCAATGGGGAAACCTTTAACGAGGTGAGGGTACATGGCAGCGTTTTACTCCTTTCTCGCGGTACTGGCGCTTATCGTCATCCCGTGGTTGGGCGTGGGGATGGGGATGAGCGCGCTGTTCGGGATAGCACTCCCGTACATCGCAATCATCATTTTTCTGGTGGGTTTTACCATGCGCATCGTGGATTGGGCCAAAAGCCCGGTTCCGTTTTGCATTCCCACCACCGGCGGTCAGCAGAAATCGCTGCCCTGGATCAAAAACAGCCCCTGGGACAACCCTGACGACAAGAAGGGCGTGTTCATGCGGATGGTCCTGGAAGTGCTCTGCTTCCGGTCGCTTTTCCGCAACACGTCGGTGAAGCTCCAGCAGGACGGACCCAAGGTCGGCTACAGCTCGGAGAAATCCCTGTGGCTGTTCGCCTTGATCTTCCACTACTGCTTCCTGCTCATCTTCGTGCGCCACTTGCGCTTTTTCATGGCGCCGGTGCCCGGCCCGGTCGGCATCGCCGAATTTCTGGATTCGATTCTCCAGATCGGCCTGCCGGTGATGTACCAGTCCGACGCGCTCATCCTGGTCGGCCTGCTCTTTCTGCTGGCCCGCCGCGTCTTTGACGGCAAGGTCCGCTACATCACGCTCATGCAGGACTATTTTCCGTTGTTCCTGCTGCTTGGCATCGTGCTGACCGGCGTGTGGATGCGCTACGTGGTCAAGGTCGACGTCATCGCCGTCAAGGAACTGGCCATGGGTCTGGTGACGCTGCGTCCGCACCTGCCCACCGCCCCCATCGACGCCTCGGTGTACGCCCACCTGACCCTGGTGTGCGCGCTTTTCATTTACTTTCCCTTCTCCAAGCTCATGCACATGGGCGGCATCTTCCTCTCGCCCACCCGGGTCTGCCCCAATATGAGCCGTCGGGCCATGTGGGTGAACCCCTGGAACGACCCCACCGTGAAGGCCCATTCCTATGAAGCCTACGAGGACGAATTCCGCGAGAAGATGATTGAAGCCGGACTCCCCGTGGATAAAGAGGCCTAAGAGGCCGGAATCAACTATTTCTGGAGAGAAGTGAGGAGCGATCATGGCCAAGTATCCGCCACCGGAAGAACTCATTAAGATTAATTACACCACGCCGGTCAAGTCGTGGATGGACACCAAGACGCCGTTTAAAACCGGCAATTTCAGCTACCCCGGCAAGCCCGATATCCTCAAGTATCTCGGGATGCCCAACCCCCGCGTCTGGAGCCCCACCGACGACGACTGGCAGCTGCCGCCCGACTGGCAGCGCATCGTCATGGAAAAGTTCCGCTCGCTTTTAAAGAAGTACAGATCGTTTAAGATCTTCATGGACATCTGCGTGCGCTGCGGCGCCTGCGCGGACAAGTGCCACTTCTTCATCGGCGGCGGCGACCCGAAAAACATGCCGGTGTTGCGCGCGGAACTGCTGCGCTCCATCTACCGCGGCGAGTTCTCGGCGGCCGCCAAGGTGCTCGGCAAGCTGGCCGGCGCCCGCAAGCTCGAAGAAGACGTCATCAAGGAATGGTTCCTGTACTTCTACCAGTGCACGGAATGCCGCCGGTGTTCGCTTTTCTGCCCCTACGGCATCGACACCGCCGAAATCACCATGATGGCCCGCGAGCTGCTCCACGAAGTGGGCTGCAACATCAACTGGATTCTCGAGCCGGCCGCCAACTGCAACCGCACCGGCAACCACCTCGGCATCCAGCCCCACGCCTACAAGGACATGATGGACTTCCTCTGTGACGACATAGAGGACATCACCGGCAAGCGCATCCGCCCCAATGTGAATAAAAAGGGTTGCGAAATCCTTTTCATCACCCCCTCGGGCGACATCTTCGCTGATCCGGGCATCTACACCTACATGGGCTACCTGATCCTGTTTGAACATCTGGGCCTGGACGTCACCTGGAGCACCTACGCTTCGGAAGGCGGCAACTTCGGTCTCTTCACGTCGGACAAGATGATGAAGAAGATCAACGGCAAGATGTACAATGAAGCCAAACGCCTGGGCGTCAAGTGGATCCTTGGCGGCGAGTGCGGCCACATGTGGCGCGTGATTAACCAGTACATGTCCACCATGAACGGCCCGGCCGACTTCCTGGAAACCCCGGTGTCGCCCATTACCGGCACCAAGTTCGACGCGGCCGCCGGCACCAAGATGCTCCACATCGCGGAGTTCACGGCCGACCTGATCAAGAACAAAAAGCTCAATCTCGATCCGTCGCGCAACGACAACTTCATCTCGACCTTCCACGATTCCTGCAACCCTGCCCGCGGCATGGGTCTGTTGGACGAACCCCGCTACATCATGAAGAATGTCTGCCGGCAGTTCTACGAAATGCCCGAGAACACCATCCGCGAGCAGACCTTCTGCTGCGGCGGCGGCGCGGGCCTTAACAACGAAGAGTTCACTGAAACGCGCCTGCGCGGCGGCCTGCCCCGGGGCAACGCGGTCAAGTATGTGCGTGATCGTCACGGCGTCAACAACCTGGCCTGCATCTGCGCCATCGACCGTGCCACCCTGCCGCCCCTTTGCGACTACTGGGCCCCGGGTGTCGGCGTCTCCGGCGTGCATGAGTTGGTGGGAAATGCCATCATTCTCGATGGCGAGAAAAAGCGTACCACCGATCTCAGGCAAAACCCCCTGCCGGGGATGGAGGACGAGGAGGAATAACCTATGTACAATGCCAAATATATCATACCAGGCATTCTGTTCTTCCTGGCCCTCGCCCTCGTGCCGGTGGTGTACAACATGGGACACCCGTTCGAGGTCAAGCCGGAACTGCCCAAGGATCAGAAAGAGTGCGTCCTTGACACCAGGGAAATGCGCGACAAACACATGCAGCTTTTAAACGAATGGCGCAATGAGGCCGTGCGTGACGGCAGCCGTATCTTCGTCAATGCCAAGGGCCAGAAGTACGTCAAAAGCCTGACCAACACCTGCATGTCCTGCCATACCGACAAGACCAAGTTCTGCGACCGCTGCCACGAAACGGTAGGCGTGGCCCCCTATTGCTGGGATTGCCACAACCTGACGCCGGACCAGAAGACGCCCATTCCCCCCACCGCTACGGTGGCCGCGGGCGGACACTAGGCCGGCGCGCCGGTGACACCTCCATTTAAGGGGACCATACCATGAAAAATAGCAGACGAGAGTTCCTGAAACTGGCAGCCGTCTCGGCCATGGGAATCGGCGCCGGTCGCCTCGGTTTCCTGGGCGACGCTCCGGCCCACGCTGCCGGAGTGCCGACCGTGGCCAATTTCGAGGAGGGCCTCAAAGCCAAGCATTGGGGCATGGCTGTTTATTCCGCCAAGTTCACTCCCGAACTCATTGCCACGTGCCGCAAGGCCTGCCACACCGAACACAATGTGCCCGACATCGCCGGGCCCAAGGAAATCAAATGGCTCTGGGGAGCCTCTTATGAGGAGTCCTTCCCCACCGAGCACGGCCACTACCTGTCCGAAGAGGTGGAGCACCGCCAGTTCCCGCTCCTTTGCAACCAGTGCGAATCCCCCATGTGCGTCAAGGTCTGCCCCACCCAGGCGACCTTCCAGCGCCCTGACGGCATCGTCATGATGGACTTCCACCGCTGCATCGGCTGCCGCTACTGCATGGCCGGCTGCCCGTTCGGCGCCCGCAGCTTCAACTTCCAGGACCCGCGCCCGTTTATCAAAGACTTCAACCCGCTTTTCCCCACCCGGATGCGCGGCGTTGTGGAAAAATGCAACTTCTGCGCCGAGCGTCTGGCCATTGGCAAGATGCCCAAATGCGTGGAAGCGGCCGGGGGCGCGTTGGTGTTCGGTGACCTGTCCGACGAGCAGTCCGACATCCGCAAGGTGTTGCGCGAGCACTTCGCCATCCGCCGCAAACCGGACGCCGGCACCTCGCCGAGCGTGTATTACATCCTGTGAGGTAAGCCATGCTGGAAAAAGCACTCAAAGGAAGTCCCCGTTATTGGGGCACGCTGACTGCCCTGGGCATGGTCATGCTGTTAGGGCTGGGGTTCTGGCTCTACCAGTTGACCTTCGGCATGAAGATCACGGGGCTTAACCGCGACGTGTCCTGGGGCTTTTACATCGCCCAGTTCACCTATCTGGTCGGCGTGGCCGCCTCGGCCGTCATGCTGGTCCTGCCGTATTACTTCCACCACTACAAAGAATTCTCCAAGATGATCATTCTGGGAGAGTTCCTGGCCATCGCCGCCGTCGTAATGTGCCTGGGTTTCATCGTCGTCGACATTGGTCAGCCGCAGCGCATGCTCAACGTGCTGTTAAACCCCACGCCGCACTCGGTGCTGTTCTGGGATATGGTGGTCCTAAACGGCTACCTGTTCCTCAACATCATTGTCGGCTGGACAAGTCTGCAGTACTTCAAAAACGACATGACCCCACCGAAGTGGGTCAAGATCCTGGCCATCGTGTCGGTCATCTGGGCCTTCTCGATCCATACCGTCACGGCCTTCCTGTACGCCGGCCTGCCCGGACGCCACTACTTCCTGACGGCCATCATGGCTGCCCGGTTCCTGGCTTCCGCGTTCTGCTCCGGTCCGGCCATCCTGCTGTTGCTGGTGCTGTTTTTGCGCCGCCTGACCGGGTTTGATCCGGGCCAGAAGGCCATCAACCGCCTGGCCGTGATCATCACCTACGCCATGTGCGTGAACATCTTCTTCTTCCTGCTTGAAGTGTTCACCTCGTTTTACAGCAACATGCCCGGCCACATGGCCCCGCTGATCTATCTCTTTAACGGGATCGACGGCCACACCATGATGGTGCCGTTCATGTGGACCGCCGTGGTTCTGGGCCTTGGCTGCCTGCTGTTCCTCATCCCGACGCCGGTGCGCCAGAAGACCCCGGCCCTGGTCACGGGCCTGATCATGCTGGTCATCGCCTCCTGGATCGACAAGGGCCTGGGCCTTTTGATCGGTGGGTTCACGCCCAACCCGTTTGAGCAGGTCACGGTCTACTCGCCCACGATCCCGGAAATCATGATCTCGCTTATGATCTTCTCCCTGGGCGGCATCGTGCTGACCGTGTTGTGGAAGATCGCCATTGAAGTGCGCGTCGAAGTCGAAGGCGGCAACCTGTCCATGGTTCCGCCCCCGGCTGCCGAATAGGCACTGCGTTCCTGACTGCAAAGGCCCGTCTCCGTGAGGAGGCGGGCCTTTTTTTATGGGCTTTGCAAGATATGCCTAATGGTGGTGACAAGTGGGCCGGGGCATGTTAGGGGGCAATTAAATATAGGAGGATACAATGAAATATTTAGTTGCGCTAGCTATTATTCTTTTTGCAAATATCGAGTTTGGGTATGCGTGGCCAAGTGTGCCATCTGCCCAAGGTTTGGACAATCCTCCTGCCATGCACTGTGAACAAGCAAATTGTCGAAGTTGCTGGGAGGGCCAGCGGCAAAATGCAGAGGCATTTCGACGTTCTTGTGAAAATTTTCGATTGCAGTGTGAAGGATTCAAGGGGGCTGTAGAGACCGGGAGGGTACGATTTGAATCAGAACGTCGAAATTCGATGATTACTAGCGAGAAGTATCAAGAAGAATTTGGTCATTATGTAGATTTAATCATGACGTATCAACAAATTCTAGAAAATTATTACAGAGGTATTCAGATCTACAAAGAACTTGGTGCAGCATATCAGCAAGGGGTAAAAGTATGTCAGTATTAGCAAGCGAATGGGATGTTATTCTTGCAAAATTGGCTGGAAATATGCGGGGCCTAATCGGGACTCTTTTAGAGTTCTTTCCAGTTGTTCTTGTCTCAGCATTGTTGTGCGTAGTTATCTGTGTATGTATTAGTAAGTATTTTGATGTAAAAGCGCAAGATGTGGTAGTTGCGGTTGTGGCGTATGCATCTTGTGGATTATTTCTCGGTTTTTGCGTAGGATATAGTCAAACTCCACTGATTGGCGCTGTTCTTGGATTTTCCGTGCCAGTTTTAACTGGATTGTTGGGGGTACTGTTTAAAGAGCCACGGGCTGTGCTCGTTGAGTATGCACCGATTTGTCTTGGGGCTGTAACGGCAATGGTGAGCACATTGTTGATTAGCATAGTATATGCATCTAAGCTTTACAAATAGCCTGCTTGAGCTACTCGTCCTCGACCAGGACCAGCTCCCGGCCTTCGCCGGGGTAGATGCGCCGCTCGGCCAGGGGGGTGGAGGTGTGGGCCGGCCATTTGCCGGGCTGGGGCTCGGAACCCTCGCGGGTTACGGCCGAGGGATGGCGGTCGGCCATGATGGGATGGCCGCTTATGTCCACGCCGGGGACCGGACAGCTGAATTCAATGGCGATGTTGTTGGGGTCGAAGGAATAGACCGAGAAGATAAAGCCGTGGTCGATCAGTTCCGACACCCAGAAGCCGGCGGCTTCCAGGCGGTCCTTGATGTCCCACAGATCGTCCCGGTCGCGCACGCCGATGGAGACGTGGTCAAAGGCCAGGGGGCCCTTGACCGGGACGCCGTGGTCCTTGGGCGGGATCGGCTCGACCTGGGGCCACTCGAAAAACGCCAGCATGTCCGTCGGGGAGATTTCCAGGAAATAATGACGGTACCCGGGCCGGCCAAGGCCGGCCACCAGACGCATCCCCAGAAGATCCCGCCAGAAGCGGATGGTGGCGTCCATGTCGGCCGTGGCCATGGCCAGGTGGTTGATGCCGGTGTAGTGCATGATCGAACTCCGCTACAGAATCATTCGGTATCGATTCCCAGACTTTGCGGGTAAAACACGCCCTGAAAGACCAGCTCGGCCGCGCCGCGCAGGTAGGTCTTGCCGTCGCGTAAAATGACGCCGAGCACTTCGCCGCCGGTGGTGATGATCTCCGTTTCCTCGCCGGTCATGCCGAGTTCCCGGGCAATGATGGCCGAGGCCACGGCACCGGTGCCGCAGGCGTAGGTCTCGTCTTCCACGCCGCGCTCGTAGGTGCGAAGTGACAGGCTGCCGTGCTCTTCGGAGGCGATGAAGTTGACGTTGGTGCCGGCCGGGGCAAAGGCCGGATGCTGGCGGATGGCCCGGCCGAGCTTCCAGACCTCGACCATCTCGATATGGTCCATGACGGCCACGGCATGGGGCACGCCGGTGTTGACGGAGTGCAGGTGGAAGGGCCGGCGGTCGATCTCGATTTCCATGTTGAGGCGCAGATCCTTGGGCGGGGTGAGCTGCACCGTCACCTGGTTGGAATCCACATCGACCTCGGCCTCAATGGGACCGGCATCGGTGCCGAACACATGTTTGGCCGGGGCGATGCCGAGCATCCAGGCCAGTCTGGCGGCGCAGCGCGAACCGTTGCCGCACATCTCGGCCCGGGAGCCGTCGGCATTGAAGAAATGCCAGATATAGGCCAGCCCGGAGCCGGCCGGGGCGTGGTCGAAAAAGATCATGCCATCGGCCCCGACGCCAAAGGCTTTGCGACACACCGGGATGACGAGTTCGGGCATGGCCGCCGGATCGATTGCCAAAGCGCGGTTGTCCACCACCACGAAATCATTGCCGCAGCCCTGCATCTTGAAAAACGGAACGGATTTGCCGCAAACAGCCTCGATGTCCATGCCAGTCTCCTTTCGGATGAAGTGTCGCGAGGCTAGCAGATCACCGGTGCCGCGTCGAGAGGCGGTCAGGGGGCCGGAGGTGCAGTGTTTGGGTCTGGCCGGCCGCTGTTTTTTGGCGGCCGGTCAGGACAAGGCGGCCAAAGGCCCGATCAGGACGGCCCGGGTCCACAGGCGCAGGGAATTGACCAGCCACAGTTCCTCGGCTCGGGCCAGATCGTCCGGGGTGAGGACGGCCTCGGTAAGGATGCCCCGGGCCAGGAGCCGCGCCCGGTAGGTGCCGGGAAGCAAGCCGCAGGACAGGGCCGGGGTGAGCAGGCGGCCGCCAAGCCGGGCCACCACATTGGCCCGGCAGCTTTCCGTGACCTCGCCTCTGTCGTTGGCCAGGAGCACGTCGTCGCAGTCCGGCCGGGCGGCCAGGGCGCGGTCGTAGCGCTGCCGCCGGGTGGTTTTGTGAAAAAGGGTCGGGTCGTTGGCAGCGACCGGATCGGGGCAAAGGCCAAGCCGGGCCGGCCGGGCGAGCCGGGCCGGCAGGGGGAAGGACTCGGTTGCCACTTCCCCGCCAGCGGCCAGGAGCAGGCGGACCCGGCGGCGCTGGCCTGCCGCTTCCCGCCCGGCCCGGTCCAGGGCGGCGTCGATGGCCCGATCGTCCAGGGGAAAGCCCAGACTCCAGGCCGAGGCAGCCAGCCGGGCGCGGTGTTCGGCCAGAAACGAAAAACGGCCGTTAGCCAGGCGAAGCGTCTCCAGCAAGGCGAAATCGGGCGGCGGGTCGGTCAGAAACCGGGCCTTTAACTGGCACTCGGCGTATTCCTCGGCCGGGCGGGAATCATGGGTGATGCCGCCGCCGACGCCAAAGCGGCAGCGGCCGTCGGCGTGGTTGAGGGTCATGGTGCGGATGGCCACGTTAAACAGGCACTCGCCGTCCGGGGCCACCCAGCCGATGGTGCCGGTGTAAAAGCCCCGGGGGAAGGGTTCGAGGCGGCGAATGGCGTCCATGGCGCTGCGTTTGGGCGCGCCGGTGATGGAGCCGCAGGGGAAGAGCGCGGTCAGGACGGCGACAAGGTCCAGGCTGCGGGGCACGGCGGCCGTGACGGTTGTGGTCATCTGCCAGGCTGCGCCCAGGGGTTCCACGGCAAAACGGCCGCTGACGGCCACGCTGCCCGGTCGGGCGATGCGGCCCAGATCGTTTCGCATGAGATCGGTGATCATGCGGTTTTCCGCCTGGTTTTTTGGGCAGGCGGCCAGGGCGGCGGCCTGCCCGGCGTCGGATTCGGGCGTATCGCCGCGGGCCAGGGTGCCTTTCATGGGCCGGACGGTGATCTGCCCGCCCTGGCGCTTGAAAAAGAGTTCCGGCGAAAACGACAGCAGCGTCTGCTCGCCCAGATCCAGGCGGCAGCACAGGGCGGCCTGCTGCCGGGCGGCCAGGGCGGCAAACCAGGCGTCCCGGTCGCCGGCAAAGCGGCTTTCTAGAGGAAAGGTGTAATTGACCTGATAGCACTCGCCGAGAACGATGTGCCGGTGGATGGCGTCGATGGCCCGGCCGTAGGCCTCGCGGGACAGGCCGGGCGTCCAGGGCGCGGCAGTGGCCGGGCCTGCCTGGGCCGGGGGGCTGGCCGGCACGGGAGCGTCGTAGGCGGCGACAAAGGCCAGCGGCTCCCCGGTCGGGGCATGGACCGGGAGGCTGGGGTCAAAAGCCGGGGCTGCTTCGTAGGCCAGGGCCAGCACCAGCCAGCGGCCGCGCTCCTGCTCGGCCAGGGCGGCCCGAAGAAGCGGCAGAACCTCTTCCAGGGTGTGGGCCAGGCCGGACCAAGCCGGGGCGGCAAAGGCCCGGGGCCAGTCCCGGGTGGCGGTGTCGCCGGCCGGGGCGGTGCCGGCAAACCAGGCGTCGCCCTTCATGGCCGCCCGCCCTGCCGGGCCGGGATTGGGCCAAAGGCGTGGGCGGTGGCCTTTTGGGGGGATAGCGGATAAGACTGGGGCCGACCGACCAGGGCATGGGGCCGGGCCGGTCGCGCAAGTCCGCATGACGGGCCGTCGGCAGCACGGCTTTTTCTGGAGGCCTCTATGCGTGGACGGATGCTCAAAGTACTCATGGTGATCCTGGTTCTGCTCCCGGTGGGGTTGACCGCCTATCTGGCCAATTCCCTGTACAACCGCAAGGGGGTTCCGGAAGCCCTGGAGAATCTTACCAGACAGTTGTTTCAATCCAAGGCGGAAGAGCACAAGGCCGAAACCAGGGCCAAGGACCTCGAACGCAAGACCGAAGAATTGCAGACCGCCTACGACTCCCTGGTGGCCGATCTGCGCGGCGAAGTGGACAGCCGGGATATCCGGGTGCGCCAGTTTCGGGAAAAGCTCGAAATCAATTTCGTGGACAAGGTGCTTTTCGCCTCGGGCAGCGCCGAGATCACGCCCAAGGGCCGCGATATCCTGAGCCGGGTCGGGACGGTGCTGGCCAAGGTCAAGGGCAAGAGCATCTACGTGGTCGGACATACCGACAACATGCCCATCCATTCCTCCATGTATCCGTCCAACTGGGAGCTGTCCGCCGCCCGGGCCTCTTCGGTGATCCGCCATCTCTCCGAGGCAAGCGGGCTTGTCCCGGAACGCTTCACCGCCATGGGCCGGGCCTTTTACCAGCCCGTGGCCAGCAATGCCACGCCGGAGGGGCGACAGGAAAACCGCCGGGTGGACATCATCGTGGCCGACGTGCCGCTGTTGGCCGGCGAAACCGGGTCCCAGTCCCTGCGCGGCACGGTGCCCGGCGGCGCGGCGCAGCCGGCCGAGGCCGGGAAGGGCGGCGACTCGGAACTCCTTCGCGAGACGAACCCGCCCTCGGGACCGGCCCCGACCGCCCCCCAGACCCTGGGGAGCGAGCCGGCCAAAGCCGATCCGGCCGACGGCGGGGGCAAGGCTGCGCTCCCGCCGGTGCTTTCGCCTTCGGATGCCGGCCCGGCCCCGGCGCCATCCCCGACGGTGGCCCCGGAGCCGACCCCGGCCGCGCCAACGTCTGAGGCTCCGGCTGCCGGGCAACAGGATCAGGCCGGTCCGGGACAGCCGGCTGGCAGCCAGCCCGGTTCGCCCGAATTGCCGCCGCCGCTGCCCGACGCTCCGGCCGGCTCCTAAGGCGCAGGGCCGCCCGCGGCCCGCACCGGAAACGGCGCGGGCCACGGGCGGCTGTGGAAATGGCAGGGAAAGGACCCGGAGCGGGTCAGGACGGCTTGCGGGCGGTCATCAAAAAGACGGTAAACGCCTTGGACGTCCCGTTTTTGCCGGGCTTTTCGATGGTGGCGGCCGTGGCGGCGTCAATGCCGGTAAAGCCGATGCCGGCCAGCATGTCGGCCAGATCGATGCGGTCGAAGCCGTGATGGTAGACCCCGGCGTTGTCGTCGTGAAAGACGCCGCCCTCGCTGTCGAGGTCGGCCAGGGCCAGGGAGCCGCCGGCCGAGATGGCGGCAAACAGGCGTTTGAGGACCGGCTCGGGCTTTGGCACATGGTGCAGGGCCATGGCGCTGGCAATGAGGTCGTAGCTTGCGGGCAAGGGATCGCCGGCAGCCAGATCGGCCTTTAAGACGCCGACATTGCCAAGGCCGGCCCGCTCGATTTTGGCCGACAGTTCGGCCAACATGCCGTCCGAGGTGTCCAGGCCCGTGACCTGTCCGGCCCGTTCGGCCAGTTCCAGGGTCAAAAGGCCGGTGCCGCAGCCGAAATCCAGGGCAGAGGGTACGGGCTGGCGGAAAATTCCGGCGGCGGTCATGGCCGCAGCAATGTCCCGGGCCAGTTTGAGGCGCATGGGATTGGCGTCCCAGGCCGCAGCGCGGGCGTCGAAACGGGCGGTGTCGTCATCCACAGGCGGCGCTCCTTTTTCCATGCTCATGGGGCAACCACACGGCCTGTCGCGGCAGCGATCTTGGCCAGCAGTTCGTGTAAGTCACAAGGTTTTATGAGATAGTCGGCCGCTCCGGCGGCGAGGCCCTCCCGGGCCGCCTCCCCGGACCCGTGTCCGGTCAGCATGAGGACCGGCAGCCCCGGGCTGTGGCTTTTGAGCCAGGCAAGCAGCTCAAGGCCGTCCATGTCGGCCATCTTGAAATCCACCACCGCCGCGTCGAACGCGCCTTGCTCCACGGCCTGCATGGCTTCACCGCCGCTCAGGGCGACGGTCACGTCCAGGCCCCGGCGGCGCAGCCGCTTGGCCAGCACTTCGGTAAATCCCGCTTCGTCGTCAACCAGCAGCAGGCGCAGGGGCGTGGCATTCATTCGTTCTCCGGGAGTGCGGCGGCGGCAGGGGCCGGGAGCGTTTGGCCGGCATAGGCCGGCAGCACGACCCGAAAGGTCGTGCCCTGTCCCGGAACGGAGCGCACCGAAATGTCTCCGCCAAACTCCCGGACGATGCCGGCGCTGATGGACAGGCCAAGTCCGGTGCCCTTGCCTCGGGCCTTGGTGGTGAAAAAGGGCTCAAAGACCTGGTCGATGACCGCTTCGGGGATGCCGTGGCCGGTGTCGGACACCAGCAATTCCCCGCCCTCGCCGGCGCGCCGGGTGGCGATGGTCAGTTCGCCGCCCTCCGGGGCCATGGCGTCTAAGGCGTTGTTGATGAGATTTAACAAGACCTGCTGCACCCTGGCCGCCGAACCGGACACCGGTGGCACATCCGGGGCCAGATCGGTCACAAGGCGCACCTTGGCGTGGCTGGCCCGCCGTTCCGACAGGGAGGCCATCTCGCCGGCCAGGGCGCTCAGATCGACGGCGGTACGGGCATCGTCGGTCTTGCGGGCCATGGGCAGGAGCATGTGGGTGATGTCTTTGCACCGCGCCCCCTGGGTCCGGATCTGCTGCAGGGCGCGGCGGATTTCGGCCTGATCGCCGGGGGCGGCGGGGGCGTCATCCTCCAGAATGTCCAGAACAAGCCCCGCCTCTTCCATCATGATGGCCACGGGGTTGTTGATTTCATGGGCCACCCCGGCAGCCATTTCGCCGATGGCGGCCAGCTTGCCGAGGCTGAGGATCTGGCGGCGCAAAAAACGGCTTTCCTGCCTGGCCGCATCCAACTGCCGCTCCAGGCGCCGGGCCAGAAACGCCGCTGCGGCAACGGCAGCCAGGAGCCCCAGGGAAGCTGCGGCCAGGACGTCGAAGGTGCGGGCCTGCGGGTCCAGGGCGGCCAGACAGGCGGCCAGCGGCACGAGCGAGACGGCCGCAAAACCCAGCGTCCAGCCCAGGGCCGACAGCCGATGGGGCGGCCAAGCGCTCAAAAGCGGTCTCCGGGACGAGGGCAGGGGAAGCCAGTGGCGCTACACATGAAAAAAGCATACGTCTCCAGGAGAGCTTTTACAAGGCAGCAGCGTTGCATCCACCGCGTCCAAACCGGAGGGAGGAGCCCCCATGTCCGATGGCGTCATCGACCTCAAGCGGCAACTGCGGGAACTCAAGGCCCACGAGAAGCTGGCCGGATTTACCGGATTTCATCTCGACCTCGGCGATGGCGGCCCGGCCAAGGAAGGCGTGCTCAAGATTGCCGAATTTGTCCGGCCGGACCATTCCGGCTACATAACCCTGACCTTTCAGACAGATCCCGATCCGGGGCCGGCCCGTCGCGAGGCCCTGGCCGCCGTGTTCGACCGCTTCGCCCGGTTTGCCCAGGCCGCCGACGCCAGCAATGGCCAGCCCCGGTTCGGCCAGGGGTTTGAGTACATCATGGTGGTCACCGAAGGCCTGGCCGACGGCGACGCTTGGTTTCTGGTGGACTGCGACATCTATTACAAAAATCTCACCGGCCGGTTGCAGGCCCTGATCGAAGGTTCGGTGCTGCCCGGACTGGCCGGGGTCATACCCGTGACCTTTGAGCCGGTCAGCTGGTGGGAAGCGGGCTCCTGACAGCCCCCGGGGCAGACGTTGCCCTGGTCCGGCAAATGGCCTACAAAACCTGTGCGCCCCAACCGGGCCGCCTGAAACCATCATGCAAGCCATATCGCAAAAAAAACGTATCCTCACCGCTGCCGTGGGCCTGCCTGTGTTGGCTGCGGCCGTTGTTTGCGGCGGCTGGCCCCTGGCTGCCCTCATTGCCGTCGCTTCCGTTCTCGGCATGCGTGAGTTTTTCGCCATGGCCGGCCGGCCCGGACCGGTCCTGGAAGCCGTCGGTTATCTGCTTGGCGCGCTTTGCGTGGCGGCCCTGGCTGGCGGCCAGTGGCCGGCCGTGGTCGGGCTTCTGGCCGCGGCGCTTTGGATCGAGCAGTTTGATTTCCTGCGCCGTTTCGCTGCCCGCCAGGAACCGTCGCCGCCGTGTGGCCGGCTGGTGGCCGCCCTGCTGTATCTGCCTGTGACCCTGGGCCTTTTGACCCTGTTTTCACCCCTGGAAACGGCCTTTGTCCTGGCCGTGGTCATGGCTGCCGACACCGGGGCCTACTACGGCGGCCATCTCGTGGGCGGGGCCAAGGTCTGGCCGGCGGTCAGTCCGGGCAAGACCTGGGCCGGCTCGGTGAGCGGTGTGGCGGCCGGGGCGGTCGTGGCCGCCGTGTTCGCCGTTGCAACGCCGGCCGCGCTCCCCCCCCTGGCCCTGGCCGGCGCGGTGCTGGCTGCGGTCTCGCAGTTCGGGGATTTTTTCGAGTCTGCCCTCAAACGGGTCGCCGGCGTCAAGGATTCCGGCGCCATCCTGCCCGGCCACGGCGGTCTGCTCGACCGCGTGGACGGCCTGCTGCCCGCCATCCTGCTCTACGCCGCCTGCCGGTCCGTGCTCGGACTGGGTTAAAGGAGCCGCCACACCATGGACGACGCATCCTCGCTTGACCGGGACGGCCGCTTTGCCGCCTGCCTGGAACGCCTGGAGGAACTCAAGGCCATAAAGGCCCGCCGGGAAGTGCTGGAGGAGCGGGTTTTTCTGGAATTTTTGCGGGCCAATCGCAGCCGCATCAATGAGTTTCCCCTGCTTGAAACCGAACAGCAAAGCCTCATGGACATGCTGCTGCGTCGGGCCGAGGGCCTGCATCCCGGGTACCATTTTATCAAAGAGCATTTTTCGGCCTACCTCCTCGAACTCAACCACTACGGCAAGGCCAAGGCCGTGGGCGATGCCGTCGCCCAGGAAAAGCTGGCCAAACGCCTGGAGCGCCAGGAAACCATCCTGGCCAAGTGCCTGCAGGGCGCGGTCTATGTTTCGAGCCTGATCAAGGACAATTTCAGCGACGCCGTCATCCGCCACTTTGGTGAAGATTCCCTGGTGAAAATCGAGGAAATCACCTCCACCATGGTCTTTGACGAACTCTACTGGCGCGCCTACATCGACCGCTTCATCAAGGAAGAGGTGCGCGGGGCCTACGACGACATCCTGGCCGAACGCCGCTACCGGCTGTTGCGCGAAGGCCAGCTTCTCATGGTGGTCTATCCCTTCGACGCCGTGCTCTCCAAGCTCAAAGGCACCACCAAGGCCATCTCCCAAACCCGCGTCCAGACCGCCTTTGAAGACGCCACCGACTCCGACGACGGCCGCGCCAATGCCGAGGCCGCCTTGAGCCTGTGCCTGCGGGCCGATCTTGGCGACAGCGACAAGCGCCTGGAACGCGACGAACTCCAGTTCGCCGCCCGGGTGGCGGCCATGGACATTGCGACCGCCGACTACCGGGCCGCCCTGGTGGATGAAGCCGTCGATGCCGAGGATGCCCGCGAACGGTTCGGCGAGCTGGTGGTGGCTCTCTGCCTGGGGGCCATGGTGTCGCTTCGGGTGGTGCGCGAGGATTTTTCCCGGGCCTTGCGCGAGTTCTCGGCCAAGGAAGTCGTCTGGCTCGTCCAGGCGGCCGGCTACTTCGAGGCCAGACGGCTGGGCAATGTCCTGGAACACGTCATGGAACTCGATTTCGCCCACCTGCTGCGCGAAAAGGGCGCGGCCGACGCCGCCCGCATCCAGATCAAATCCGCCCGGTCCCGCCGGGCCGCCAAGGCCGATGTGGACGCGCTGGCCGAGGCGGGCTTGAGCAAGATCCGGCGCAAACAGTTTTTCGACGACGATCCCGACCAGCCCGACATGCTCCTGTGGAAGGCCAAAAATCCTGCCGAACTCGAGGAAAAGCTGCGACTGCTGCAAATCGAGCCGGAACTGACCCGGTCCCTGGCCGGTCTGTGGGAATACGCCAGCTACAAGGTCGATTGCTACCTGTGCATCAATCTGGCGGCGCTCGGCAAGGTGGCCACCAACCTTTCCGCCCGCGTCACCGAAATTCTCGGCCGGTACGGCATCGCCCCTCCCGGGGCCGCCGATCCGGCAAAGGCGCGACGCGACGCATGACCCCGATCCCAACCGATCATTCGACCGCCCCGGCCGGCCTCCCGGACGCTTGCGGGACCGGCTATATTTCCTCCCTGACCGTGCCCGATACCGGCCGCCGCCGTCGGCTGGCCCTGCTTGGAGCCACCGGTTCCATCGGGGTGAGCACGCTTCGGGTCGCCGCCGAGCACCCCGACGCCTACGAGGTCTTTGCCCTGGCCGGCGCGACCAACATCAGGCTTCTGGCCGAGCAGGCCGCCGCCTTTCGCCCGGCCGTCCTGGCCGTCCTCACCGAGGAGGGGGCCAAGGCCCTGGCCGGCCTGCTCCCCGCCGGCTACCGCCCCGACATCCTGGTCGGACCGCACGGCTATGCCGCCATGGCGGCCATGCCCGAAGTCGATCTGGTCGTTTCGGCCATCGTGGGCGCGGCCGGACTGACGCCGACCCTGGCCGCCGTGGCCGCCGGCAAGATTGTGGCCCTGGCCAACAAGGAGTCCCTGGTCCTGGCCGGGGACCTTATCCGCACGGCTGCTGCCGACTCCGGAGCCGTGATCCTGCCCGTCGATTCCGAACACAACGCCCTGTTCCAGGCCCTGGGCGGGGCCGGACTCCCTGACCTGCCCCTGGTCGAACAGCTGGTGCTGACCGCCTCGGGCGGGCCGTTTCGCGGGACCAACCGGGAGAGCCTGGAAGCCGTGACCCCGGCCATGGCGCTTAATCACCCCAACTGGTCCATGGGCCCCAAAATCAGCGTGGATTCGGCCACCCTCATGAACAAGGGCCTGGAAGTCATCGAGGCCTGCCGCCTCTACGGCCTGCCCGTGGCCCGGGTGGAGGTGGTGGTCCATCCCCAAAGCATCGTCCATTCCCTGGCCCAGCTCCACGACGGATCGCTTTTGGCCCACCTCGGACCCCCGGACATGCGCGTGGCCATCGCCTACTGCCTGGGCTATCCCCGGCGCCTGTCCCTGTCCGTGCCCCGGGTGGATCTGGTCACGCTGGCCTCGCTCACCTTCGAAGCCCCCCGCGAAGACGATTTCCCCTGCCTGGGCCTGGCCCGGCAGGCCCTGGCCGCCGGCTCCAGCCACACCGTGGCCCTCAATGCCGCCAATGAGGTGGCCGTGGACCTTTTCCTCAATGGCCGCCTGCGCTTCATGGACATCCCGGCGGCCATCGCCGAGGCCTTAAGCGCCCACGCCGGCCAGCCCCTGCCCGATGCCGCCGCCGTCATGGACCTCGATGTCCAGGTGCGCCGCGAGGTCGCGGACTGGGCCAAAGCGCGGCAATAAGTTGCTTTTGCGCCATTCCGGCTTATTATTACCACTCGGCAGGCCCGGGCTCGGATTTCCCGACCGCCCGGCCGCCGTCGAAACACCACGCCCGGACAAGCCGTCCCCAGGCGTTTGCGAGTGCCCATGATCGAAAGTATCCTTGCCGTGGCTCTGGTCCTTGGGGGCCTCATCTTTTTCCACGAACTGGGACATTTCATCGCCGCCCGGGCCTTCGGCATGGGCGTGACCACCTTTTCCCTGGGATTTGGGCCGAAGCTCTTCGGTTTCACCCGCGGTAAAACCCGGTACATCCTCTCCGCCATCCCCCTTGGCGGCTATGTCCAGCTCGTGGCCCAGGACCCGGACGACACCGCGCCGGACGATTTCCCGCCGGAAACCCACTTCCGCCTGCGCCCGGCCTGGCAGCGCATGATCGTCGTGGCCGCCGGCCCGCTGTTCAACTTCTTCCTGGCCTGGCTGCTCTTCTGGGGCCTGCTCGCCGCCGAGGGCCGCTTTGAAATGCTGCCCGTGGTCGGACAGGTGCAAAAGGACAGCCCGGCCGCCGTGGCCGGTCTGGCCGCCGGCGACACCGTCCTTACGATCAACGGCGCACCCGTGGCCAACTGGGACACCCTGGCCACCGCCATCCGGGGCAGCAACGGCAAGCCCGTCACCCTCACCGTCAACCGCGACGGCAAAGACGCCACCTTCACCCTGACCCCGACGCTGCGCACCGTCAAAAACCTCTTCGGTGAAGAGGAAAGCGTGCCCCTCGTCGGCATCGTGGCCTCGGGCAAGACCCGGACCGTGCCCCTTGGCCCCGGCTTGGCCGCCACCGAAGCCGTCAAACAGACCTGGAACGTCGTTGTCGTCACCTATACCGGCCTTTTAAAGCTCATCGAACGCGTCGTGCCGCTGGACAGCATCGGCGGTCCCATCATGATTGCCCAGATGGTCAGCAAACAGGCCGGCGAAGGCCTTGGCAACGTCGTGGCCCTGGCCGCCCTTATAAGCGTCAACCTCGGCGTGCTGAACCTGCTGCCCATCCCGGTCCTCGACGGCGGCCATCTGCTCTTCTACGCCCTTGAAATCATCATGCGAAAACCGGTCAGCCCCCGGGTGCGCCAGCTCACCACCAAGCTCGGGCTGGCCTTTCTGCTCGGCCTCATGCTTTTGGCCACGGTCAACGACATCCGGCGGCAATTGAGCCTGACCGATGGCTGATGCCGCTTCACTGCCCGGAAACGGGCCGCTCCTCGTCATTAACGGGGTGACGCCGCAACTGGCCGTCACCCTGGGCCGGCCCGGCCAAGCCTTCTGGCACCGCCGGGCCGTTACCTCGGGCAGCAGCGCCGAAATCCTGATTCCGATTATTGCCGGCCTGCTGGCTGAAGCCGGCATCGCCCCGGCCAGCCTCGGCGGCATCGCCTGCGTGCGCGGCCCCGGCAGCTTCACCGGCATCCGCGTCGCCCTGGCCACCACTCTTGGCCTGTCGCTTGGCAGCGGCGTACCCATGGCCGGCCTGGAGTACCTGCCGCTTCTGGCCGCCACCGCCGCCGGACAGGCCACCGGCGTCGTCGTGGCCATCACCTACGCCCGGACCGGATTCGTCTACCTGCAAACCTTTCTGACCGACGGCCCGCCCATGCCCATGGGCCCGCCCGTGGCCCTCACCATCGCCGATGCGGCCGAACGCCTGGCCGATGCCGCTGCCGTCGGCCCGCTGTGGCTGGTCGGCGAAGGCGCTGCCCGTTCCCGGGACGTCTTCCTCAATACCGCCCCGCTGGCCACCATCCTCGGCCCCGAATACCACGAACCAGCCCCCGAGATCGTCCTGGAAGCCGCCGCCCGCGCCAGCTACGGCGTGACGGCCATCGAGCCGCTCTATCTTCGCCCCTGCGACGCCGAAGACAACCTCGCCACCTTTGCCGCCGCCCGGGGCCTGAGTCCCGAAGAAGCCCATGCCCGGGTGCTGCAATCCATGCAGGGATAGCGCAGGCCGGGGAGCGGGAGTCGGGGGAGGGAAGAGGCCTCCGGCGGCCGGGGGGATGATCCCCCCGGACCCCTGCGATGGGGTTGTAAGCGTATGGGGTGGGTGTGGGGCGTGGAGGCGTGGAGGCGTGAGGGAATGGGGTCTGGGATTTGGCTGGCGGTCCCGGCCGGAAGCCGCCCGGGACCGCCAGCCAAATCCCAGACCCCAACGCGCCAGCGTCCGGGCCGGTTTTGCGCGATCAAAGCCTCGCGCAAAACCGGCCCGGACGCATTTTTGAAAGAGGGGTGGGGGCTTTTTGATCGCGCCAGCGTCTTTCCGAGAGAGCAAGCACGTATTGCTGGTTTGACTGCTTTTGCCGGGCGAACCATGCGGCAAAGCCGCCAAGAACTCCGCGCCCGCAACTCCCCGTCCTCCCGCAGCCGCAGCAGTTCCTTACTTCGTCCACGCCATGCGACCCTTTGGGGGGGCCGGGGGGATCATCCCCCCGGCGGGTGCAGGGCAGAGCCCTGCCAGGGGCCGGGACACCGTCCCGGTTCTCTTCGCTTATCCGAAAATCAGTTTGAGCGTCTCCAGCACGGCGGCGGCGGACAGGGGTTTGGGCAGGGTGTATTTGGCTCCGTAGCTTTTGGCCCAGCCCAGGGTTTCGGTATCGGTGAAGGTGCTGCCGGCGCTGATGGCGATGATGGGCAGGGCGGGGCTGATTTCCAGGAGCTCCTTGATGGTGGCCAGGCCTTCCTTGCCGGGCATGAAGATGTCGACGAAGGCGGCCTGGGCGGGGGTTTCGCGGAAGGATGTCAGGGCGTCGTTGCCATCGGCGGCTTCGGTCACCTGATGGCCGGCTTTTTCGAGGATGGCCCGCAGCATGGTGCGGGTGATGGCGGCGTCGTCGACGATGAGTATCCGGGCCACGTTGGGTTCTCCTTGGGCGTGTTGATAGGATCAGGCAGTCAGGCGGGCCGGCTTGGCGTCGGCCTCGTCCTGGCTGGAGGTTTGCATGCGTTCGATCAGTTCCCCGAGTTCCTGGGCCTCGTCGTTAAGCCCGCGCACGGCGATGACCGAGGCGTCCATGCCTTCGCGGATGTCTTCGGCGATACGGCTGACCTCCTCGGTGGCCCGGCTGATTTCGGTGGCGGTGGAGGATTGTTGTTCGGCGGCAGTGGCGATGGCCCGGACCTGATCAGCGGTGTTTTCGACCATGCCGACGATGGCGGCCAGCGCTTCGCCGGCTTTTTCGGCCAGATCGGTGCTGCGCGAGACCGCCTCGGCAGCCCGGATGGTTTCCTGGTTGCCGCGCCGGGCAGCCTGCTGCACGGCCGTGATGGCCTGGCCGACTTCGCGGGTGGCGGTCATGGTTTTTTCGGCCAGTTTGCGGACCTCGTCGGCCACTACGGCAAAGCCGCGGCCGGCGTCGCCGGCCCGGGCGGCTTCGATGGCGGCGTTTAAGGCCAGGAGGTTGGTCTGGTCGGCGATATCGGAGATAACGCCCAGGACCTGCCCGATATTTTCGGCGGTGTTGCCGAGTTCGGCCATGTCCTGGCGCAGGGTTTCGGCCATCTTCTTGACGTCTTCGATGGCGGCCACCACCTGGCGTACCATATCCGAGCCTTGGCGGGCGCGGGTTTGGGCTTCGTCGGCGCTGCTGGCGGCCAGACCGGCGTTTTGGGCCACTTCCAGCACCGTGGCGTTCATTTCTTCCATGGCCGTGGCCGTCTCAATGGTGCGCTGGCGCTGGTAGGAGACGCCTTCATTGGTGCTTTCGATGCGTTGGGCCAGATCACGGGCGTTTTCCGTGACCTTGGCCGAGATGCCTTCGGCGGTATTGGCGGCCGTGGCGATGAGCCGGTTTTGTTCGGCCAGGGCTTCCTGCTGCAGCTTGACCTTGGTGAGTGTTGCCAGCATGGCGAACACGCCGAGCATCCGGCCGGCGTCGTCGCTGATGGGAGCGGCGTCGATCTTGATGAAGAACCGTTCGCCCCAGGCGTAGTTGCCGTCGTATTCCACGTTGGTCATGATCTCACGGCGGGACATGACCTCGCCAAGAACCCGGGACACGATGGCGTGGCTGGCGAAGACCTCGGTCATGGGACGGCCGACGTAGGCTTCCGGTTCTTTTTTCTCACCCAGGAAGTGGGCCAGCCAGCGGTTGACCATGGTGATTTTGCCCGAGGGATCGGCCACCACGCAGGGCAGGGTGACGGAGTTGAGGATACCCTTGGCAAATTCCAGCTCGGTCTTGAGATGGTCCACCATGGCGTGGATGGAGGCGGACAGGCTGGCCATTTCCGCGGACAGGTCGGCTTCGACCGTGGCATTGAGATCGCCGCCGGCCACCTTGTCGGCGTAGGCCACGATGGCCGAGATTGGGCGGTTGAGCAGGCGGCGCACCATAATGAGGCACAGGGCGGCCATGGCTGCGAGGATGATGGCCGAGAAGATGACGAGTTTGACGACGATGGCCCGGATGGCCTCGTTGAGCTTGCCGGCCTCTGCGGCCACGTTGCGGTCGATGCCGTCGATGTAGTCGCCCATGCCGACGATCCAGCCCCAGGGTTTGAACAGTTTGACATAGCTCAGTTTGGGGTAGGATTCCGTGGTCTCGCCCCCGCCGGCCAGGGGCTTGGGCCAGGGATAGCTGACGAAGCCTTCGCCGGTGGCAGCCACGGCGTCGGCCATGGCTGTGGCGATGTTGGTCTTGCCGGCCGGGTAGGGGACTTCCGGCGCACCGAGTCCCGGTATCATGCCGGTGGCCCGTTCGAACTGGGCCGTGTCGAGGACCTTGCCGTCGAAATCCGGCCGGATGGGGTGCATGAGGATGCGCGGGATGGGACGGATGTTGTCGTAGATGAAGAAGTAATTGCCATCGAGCAGGCGCATCTTGGACAGTTGTGTCTTGGCCTCGGCCTGCAGCCGGGCCGTCTCGTCCTCAATCCAGGCTCCGGAACCGAAAATCCAGCCCAGTTCCGGCAGCAGCCGCACGTAGGACACCTTGGGCTTGGGGTCGTTTTTTGCTCCGGGCTTGTCCCACATATAGGACACCATGCCCTGGCCTTTGTCTTTGGCCACTTTGAGCATGTCCATGAAAAGGGCTGTCCCTTTGGGGTCGCGGTAGCCCGAGAGGTCCTTGCCTTCCAGGGCCGGCTGGCTGGGGTGCATGACCATGCGGGCGGCCGTGTCGTTGATCCAGATATAGTTGTTGTCGTCGAAACGGGCGCTTCGCACCAGTTCCTTGATGTGTGCCTCGATTGCTTCCCGGGGCATGGTGTCTTTGTTGGCTTCGTAAAAGGCCTTGGCCTGCCCGAGCACGGCGTCCACCACGCCTTTTAAATGGTCGTGGGCGCGTTTTTTGAGCGCGGCCTCGTCCTGGGAGACATCGTAGAAATATTTGACGACATCGTAGGCCTGGTTGACGGCCTCGCGCTGGCGGTCCCTGGCTTCGGTCGTCAGCTTGGTGCGCATCAACTGGCCGTTTTGTTCCCGGTACTGACCCAGCTCGTAGATGAAAAAGAACATGGTGAAGCTCGCCAGGGCGGTCAGCATGGCGATAAACACGATGGCAATCTTGAGGCTGATGGACCAGTCGCGCATTTTTTTCATGGATCTCTCCGGGGCGTGGGGTGCTTTCGGCGGCAGCAAAAAACGGCAGCGGCCGGCGATGCTATGCAACGATATGAACGAACCGGCCCCTTCTGGCAAGGGGACCGGCGTTTCCGGACTTTTCTTTCGGGAAACCCTGGTGCATAAGCCTGCCTAGGAATATTCTATGAGTACATTTTACGAACTCGCCACCGACCTTTTCGATCCGCTCCATTCCTTCTGGGAGCATCCCAAAACCCGCCGTTTCGTGGCGGTAAGCCAGGTCGTCGCCTTTCTGGTCGGCCTGATCGGCATTGAACTCAACATTCGCGGCCTGCTGCCCCCGGTCCTGGCCCGGGTGACGCCCGTCTCCCATTTTTACGCCATCAATCTGGCCTTCACCCTGGTGCTCATCCAGGAAGTCGTGGACCTCATTTTCGTACTGCCCTGTTCGGTGACCAAGTCCCTGGGCAAGCAGTTCGAGGTCTTGTGCCTGATCCTGTTGCGGGACGCCTTCAAGGAACTGGTGCATCTGCACGAGCCCATCGTCCTGGTCGAGGCCGTCAATGTGCTGTTGCCCATGCTGGCCGACGGGGCCGGAGCCCTGGTGGTGTTTTTGGGGCTTGGCCTGTATTACCGGCGCTATCGCAAGCGCGCCCAGGGCCGCAAAGGCCCCTGGCTCTACCCGTTTGTGGCCACCAAGAAATTTCTGGCCTTCTGTCTGCTGTTCTTTTTCCTTTCCTACGGCCTGTGGATTGGCTGGGAAAGTGTTGTGGCCGGCCATTTTCACGCCTTCTTTTCCGTCTTCTATACGGTCCTTATTTTCAGCGACATTTTCATCGTGCTGCTTTCCCACACCTACCAGCCGGCCTTCCATTCGGTATTCCGCAATTCCGGGTTCGCCCTGGCCACGCTGCTGATCCGGTTCGCCCTGGCCGCGCCGGCCTATTACGCCCCGGTCATCGGCGTTGCAGCCATGGCCTTTGCCTACGGCGTATCCCGGGCCAGCGAGGCCTTTGAGGCCGACGCCTGAGACCGTATTTCGCCAAGGAGAAGCTCATGTCCGAGACCATCGCCATGCGTCCCATCGGGATCATCCACTCCCCGTTTACCACCCTGGAAGGAATGCCCATCCAGCCCGGCGGGGCCAGGGAGGTGTTGGGGCAGGTCGTGCTGGATCCTGATCTGGCCCCGGCCCTGGCCGATGTGGACGGCTTTTCCCATGTCTACCTCCTCTACTGCTTTCACCAGTCGACCGGCTACAAGACCGCGGTGACGCCCTATCTCGACGATACCCCGCGCGGCCTTTTCGCCACCCGCGCCCCCAAACGGCCCAATCCCATCGGCCTGTCGGTGGTGGAGGTGGTGGCCGTGGCCGGCAATGTCCTGACCGTTCGCGGCATCGATGTCCTCGACGGCACGCCGCTGCTCGACATCAAACCCTACGCCCCGGCCTTCGACGCCCCGGCCGGAGCGGTGCGCAGCGGCTGGCTCGATGGGCGCAAGGACGCCGTGGCCAAGACCCGCTCCGACGACCGGTTCGTGGCGGCCGACGAGGTCGCGGGCCGGGAGTAGGACAGGAAGCAGAGGAGAGAAGAGGAAGATGCCTCCGGCGGCCAAAGGGCTGAGCCCTTTGGAATCCCACCTGGGGTCAGTTCGATTTGAGGGGCGCGGTGCCGGGGCGGTGGTGGGAGTGAAACAAGAAAGGACGGGAAGAGATTTTTGACCGCCGGGGGAAAGCAGCCCTCGGCCGTTTATATAAAAAGGGGTGAAACGACAGGCTTGCTCGTTGTTGGCCCTGGCGTTTTCACCCAAAAAACGGCCGCATCCGGGAAGGATGCGG
>NZ_MLBG01000030.1 GCF_001936595.1 Desulfovibrio sp. DV | reverse complement strand
TTTTGGGGCTGGACTGGTGAGCCGGTCGGCTGCGGATCAGGGAGAGCATCAGAAAACAGTCGGGATGTCGCGGGAACCGTGCAGAACGCGAATGATAGTGGTCTGGCCCGGCAGGGAACGGTAAAAAATGACGTACCGGCCGAGAGGAAAACTCCGCACGCCATCGCCCAGGTTGTCCCGCGGCCGGCCGATATTCGGCGATACGGCAAGCGTTACGAGCTTGGCGTGTATCTTCTCAATAAAGGCATCGGCCATAGACAGGCTGTCCCGGGCGATAAAGTCCCAGATGTCGAGAAGATCCTCTCTGGCCCGGGGCGTGATGACGAGGCCGGACATTTAGTCGTCTGCTGCATGCGCGGCGGTCCGGCGGGCGCGGCCTTCCCGCTTGATGTCCTCGGGGTCCCAGGCCAGCGGCTCGCCGCTGTCGAGACCTTCGCGGATGTCCTCTTGCAGCCGCTTGAGCTTGGCAGCCTGCAACCGGTCCTGCTGCTCCAATAGCCGCAACGCCTCCCGGACCACCTCGCTGGCCGAATTATAGAGGCCGGACGCCACTTTCCCCTTGACCAGCTGCTCAAGCTGCGGCGTAAGATTGACGTTCATGGGCACACCTCCTGTCACGTATGGCCAAAGGATAGCGGCCTGCCAAAGATTGTCAATCCTGGACAGGCCAGGCAACGGCAAGGTGGCGAAGGCGGTGGAAGGTGGTGGAAGGTGAAGAGGAAGAGTGCCTCCGGCGGCCGGGGGATGATCCCCCCGGACCCCTGCAAAGGGAAAAGGGGTTCTTGGGGTGGTGTCCGGGATGGCAACTGAACGGCTTTCACGCACAACGAAACTGTTCAACCATCCGACTTTGTTTACATATATCTAAATTTATTGCGGGTTTCCAAAGGGCACTGCCCTTTGGCCGCCGGAGGCCTTCTTCCCTCTTTCCCTGCTGCCATCATCACAACAGCCCAAAGGATACCCATGGTTGATATATTGGTTCTCAATCCGCCGTTTCTGCCCAAATTTTCCCGGCCGCAGCGTTCGCCGGCCGTGACTAAGAGCGGCACGCTCTATTTCCCGCTGTTTCTGGCCCAGCTCGTGGCCGTGCTCGAAGCTGACGGCTATCGCGTGGATTTTTGCGACGCCCCGGCCGCCGGCCTGGACTTGCCGGCCGTGGTCGATCGGGCCGTCGCGGGGAAACCGTTTCTGGCCGTGCTCGACACCTCGACCCCGAGCATTGACGCCGATATCGAAGCCGCCGCCGCCCTGGTGCAGGCCCTGCCCGGCCTTTTCACCGTGCTGGTCGGCCCCCATGCCACGGCTCGGGCCGGCGAGGTGCTGGCGATGGCCCCCGGCGCGGTCCTGGCCGTGGCCCGGCGCGAATACGAGGCCACCGTGCTGGAACTGGCCCGGCTCATCGCTTCCGGCCCGGCCACGCCCGCGCGGCTGGCCACTGTGGCCGGCCTGTCCTTTGTCGGAGAGGACGGGACCGTGGTCCACAACCCGGACCGACCCTATCTGGATGATCTCGACGCCCTGCCGCCGGTAGCCCCGGTCTATGCCCGGCATCTGGATATCCGCCATTATTTCAACCCCAATGCCAAGCCCCCCATGGTGACGCTGGCCACCTCGCGCGGCTGCCCCTACCGCTGTTCCTTTTGCCTGCATCCCCAAACCCTGACCGGCCGGGCGGCGCGCTACCGGGCCATCGACAACGTGCTCGACGAAGTGGCTTGGTGCCTGGACAATTTTCCCGGCCTGCGCACCATTTTTTTCGAGGACGATACCCTGACTGCCGACAAGGCCCGGTGCCGCGAATTTTGCGCCGCCATCATGCGCCGGGGGCTGGTCTTTGACTGGTCGGCCAATGCGCGGGCCGATCTGGACGCCGATTTGCTGGCCATCATGCGCCGGGCCGGCTGCCGGCAGGTCTGCACCGGGTTCGAGTCGGCCGATCCGGCTGCGCTGACTTCCATGAAAAAAGGCATCGGCACCGAGCGGATGCGCCGGTTCCGGGCCGACGCCGCCCACGCCGGCATCAAGGTCCACGGCTGCTTCATTTTCGGCTTTCCGGGCGACACCCGGGAGTCGATCCTGGCCACCATCGACTTCGCCCTGAGCCTCAACCCGGACACGGCCCAGTTCTATCCGGTCATGGTCTATCCCGGCACCGAGGCCTATGCCGAGTACGAGGCCCGGGGCTTCATCGCCGCCGGCCGCTGGCGCGACTGGCTGACGCCCGAGGGGTTGCACGGCTGCGTGGTGCGAAACGAGCATCTGACCCCGGCCGAAATCGTGCGCCTGTGCGATCTGGCCCGGCGCCGGTTCTACCTGCGCCCCAAATTCCTGGCCCGCCGGGCGGCGCTGTCGCTTCTAAGCCCCGGCGAAATGGCCCGCACCTTCCGGGCCGGCCGGGTCTTTTTGAAGCATCTGGTGCGGGGCTCGCGGGTGTGAGGGGGAGTGCAATGACCACTCCCCCCATGCCCGGCATAGCCGTCGTTATCCCGGCCTATAACGCCGCCGCCACCCTGGCCGGGACCCTTGAAGGGCTCGATGCCCAGACCATCGGGCGCGACACCTTTGCCGTCATCGTGGTGGACGACGGCTCCAGCGACGACACCGCCGGCGTGGCCGCACGCTTTGGCGCAACCGTCATCCGCCAGGCAAACGCCGGGCCGGCCGCCGCCCGAAACGCCGGGGCCGCCGCTGCCCGGTGCGACATCCTGGTTTTCACCGACGCCGACTGCGCCCCGGCCCCGGATTTCCTGGCGAGGCTCACCGCGCCGCTGGCCGATCCGGCCGTGTCCGGGGTCCAGGGGGCCTATCGCACCTGCCAAAGCGCCCTGGTGGCCCGGTTTGCCCAGCTCGAATTCGAGGACCGCTACGCCTACGTTGCCCGCCGCCCGGCCATCGACCTTATCGCCACCTACGCCGCCGCCTACCGCAAGGCCGTCTTTGACGCGGCCAGCGGCTTTGACACGTCGTATTGTGTGGCCGACAACGAGGATACCGAGTTGTCCTACCGGCTGGCCGCCGCCGGGCACAGGCTGGTCTTTGCCCCGGACGCCATCGTCTGCCACCTCCATCCGGCAACCCTCGCCCGCTATGTGCGCATCAAGGCCCGCCGGGCCTGCTGGCGCTTCCGGGCCTGCCGGGACCATCCGGGCAAACTGGTCTGCGACGGCTACACCCCGTCCATCATCCGGGTGCAGACCGTGCTGGCCGGGCTTGCGGCCCTGGGCCTGCTCCTTTGGCCCCTGTCCCTGGCCGGCGGCGTGCTGGCCGGCGCGGCCCTGGCCGCCCTGCTCGGAACCACCGTCCCCTTTGTCCGTTTCGCCGCCCGGCGCGACCGGCCGGTGGCCGTCGCCGCCCCGGCCATCATCCTGGCCCGTTCCCTGGCCTTTGCCGGGGGCCTTGGCTGGGCCATTGCCACCAAGCTCACTCCCGCAGCCTTGAAAAAAACGACAACACTTCCACCCGCACCATCAACAAAAACGACAACACTTCCACCCGCACCATCAACAAAAGCGACCCGATTCCCACCCGCACCTTTGAAAAAATGTAGGGATTGATTTGCATACGGTGGGGGGGATCCGGCAGGGGTCGCGCACCTATATTGCCGCCCTGGCCGCCCGGCTGCCGGCGGCTGCGCCGGACCTCGATTTTGTCTTTTACGTCACCCCGGCCGGGCGCGACGAGGCGGCCCGGCTGGCCGGGGACGCGCCCAACGTGGCCATCCGCGACATCCCGGCCGGCCGGTTCGCCCGGCTGGTGTTCCCGTTTCCCTGGCGGCTTGGCCGCGAGGTGGACGTCTTTCACTGCCAGTATATCGCGCCGCTTGTGCCCACCGTGCCCTGCGTCATCACCCTGCACGACATCCTCCATGAAACCATGCCGCAGTATTTTCCCCGGGGCCTTTCCAGGCTGATGCGCCTGCTCTATCCCCTGAGCGCCCGGCGCGCGGCCATGGTGCTGACGGTTTCGGACTACTGCCGGGGTGAGATCGTGCGGCGCTACGGCGTCGCCCCCGAGCGCGTGGCCTTTGTCCATTCCGGGCTGGATGCGGCTTTTTCGCCGGTGGCCGACGCCGCCGCCCTGGCCGGGATGCGCCGTCGCCTGGGCATCCCGGAGGGCCGCTACATTTTATCCCTCGGGCGCATCGAGCCGCGCAAAAACCTGCCCGGACTGGTGGCCGCCTACCGGCTGGTGCGGGAGCGGCTGGGGGCGGCTGCGCCGCTGCTGGTCATCGCCGGCCCGGACGACGGGCTTTTTGCCGATTTCGGCCGACAGGTGCGGGACAGCGGCGGCGGGGAAGGCATCGTCTTTTGCGGCGGCGTGGCCCAGGCCGATCTGCCGGCGCTCTATTCGGATGCGGCGGTCTTTGCCTATCCGAGCTTTGGCGAAGGCTTCGGGCTGCCGGTATTGGAGGCCATGGGCTGCGGCGCGCCGGTGGTGGCCGGTTCGGCCCCGGCCGTGCCCGAGGTGGCCGGCGATGCGGCCCTTTTTGTCGATCGGCCGACACGGCCGGTCTGGCCCAGGCGCTTATGCGGGTGCTCGGCGACCCGGAGCTGGCGGCGGATCTGCGGGGCCGTGGGCTTGTCCGGGCAGCGGGGTTTGACTGGAACGGCGCGGTGGCCCTGGCCCTTGCCGCCTACCGCCGGGCTGCGGCCGGGCAACCGGGGGCATGATGCGCGTCCTTCTCTATTGCGACGATCCCGGCTACGGCGGGACAGCGGTCAATGCCGGGCTGCTGGCCGCCGGGCTGGCCGGGGAAGGCCTGGAGATGGTCCTGGCCGCCTCGGCCGACATCACCGGGGGCGCGCCGGGCGTGGCCTATGTCCCCATCGACTACGACACCATGCGCACCTTTGCCAAAACCGCCCACAGCCGCAATGAGCCGGAAGCCATTTTCATGGCCGTACGCCCGGATGTGGTGGTCTTTTGCGACGGCGCGCCGGATTCCAGTCTGGCGGCCAAGGCGGTCTGCCGGGATTTCGGCCTGCCCTATCTGGTCCACGTCAACTACGTGGCCCCGAGCCATCCGGCCGAACTCGGCGGGCGGTTGTCCGAGGTGGTGCGGGCCAATGCCGCCGCCCTGGCCGTGGTGGCCGTGTCCGGGGAGAATCTGGCCCTGCTGCGGCTGGCCTTTGGCGCGCCGGCCGGGCGTTCGGGCGTCATCCACTACGGCCGGCCCCTGGCGTTTTTCGAGCCGGCCGGGCCGGCGGCCCGGGCCGAGCGGCGGGCCTGGCTCGGCCTTGGACCCAAAGACGTCCTGTGCCTCACCGTAGCCCGCTACGAGCCGCGCAAGGGGTATCGCCATCTGCTGTCGGCCGCCGCCAGGCTGGCCCGGCATCCGGCCGGGGCGCGGCTTTTTTTACGCCGCCATCGGCCACAGCATCGGCGACGGCCAAAATGCTCATGGAGGCCATGGTGGCCGAGGCCGGCCTGTCCGACCGGGTGGCCCTGCTCGGCCGGCGCGACGACGTGCGGGAGTGGCTCGGGGCGGCCGACATCTTTGTCTTGCCGTCCGATTCCGAAGGGATGCCGCTGTGCATCACCGAGGCCATGGGCCAGGGCCTGCCGGTCGTGGCCTCGGCCGTCAGCGGCATCCCCGAGCAACTGGGGGGCACCGGCATCCTCCTGCCCGACCCCGCTATCGACCCCGAGGCCACGGCCCTGGCCCTGGCCACGGCCCTGGCCGCCCTGGCCGGTGAACCGGCCACCCGCCAGACCCTGGGCCAGGCCGGCCGGGAACGCGCGCGCAGCCATTTTACCGCCCCGGCCATGATCCGTTCCTGGCTGGACCTGCTCGCCTCCCTGGCCCCGGCCCTGGCCGGAGCCAGGGTGCGGTATCCCGATCCGGCCGGGTATTTGCCGCCAAACGCCGCGCCCTTTGGCCAGGATATTCCCATCGGCGACGATCTGGCTGCTGCGGAATTTCTCAAGGAAGGCTGGAGCCACGGCGAGGGGGCCGGGCGCTGGACCGAGGGCGGCCGGGCCAGATTGGCCCTGGGCCTGCCCGAGGCTGCCCGGGACGGCTTTGTGCTGGAATTAAACGGCCGGCCGTTTCTGGGCCGGGGGGACACGCCCCTGGCGCTGACCGTCACGGTCTGCGGCCGGGAAGCGGGACGGTTTGCCTGGCCCGGTTCGCCGCAACCCCTGGCGGCCGCCCTGGCCTGCCTGCCCGGAACCGGACGCTTTGCCCAGCAGGCCGTCGTCACCCTGGCCATCGACGGCGCATCCTCCCCGGCCGCCCACGCCATCTCCGACGACCCCCGGCCACTCGGGTTTTTCCTGGCCGGCCTTCGCCTCACACCGCTTTCCCGGCCGGGTGTCCGGCCATGACCGCCGCTGCCGCCGTCTCCGTGGTCATTCCCTGCCGCAACCACGCCCCCTACCTGGCCGAACGGCTGGCTTCGGTGCTCGGCCAGACCATGGGCCGCCTGGAAGTGCTTTTTCTCGACGACGGCTCCACCGACGGCAGCTATGAAACGGCCGCTGCCTTTGCCGCCGATCCCCGCCTGACCCTGCGCCGGATCGAGCCGCCGACCGGCAATCCCTTTGCCGCCTGGAGCCTCGGGCTGTCCCTGGCCAGCGCGCCCCTGGTTTGGATCGCCGAATCCGACGACGCCTGCGATCCGGATTTCCTGGCGGCCCTGGTTCCCTTGTTCGCCGCCGACCCCGGTCTGGGGCTGGCCTACTGCCAATCGCTCTCCATGGACGCCGACAGCCGGATCACCGGGTCGCTTGCCCGCCACACCGACGCCGTGGACGGTCTGCGCTGGGCTGCCGACTATGCCTGCTCCGGCCACGAAGAATGCCGCCGGGCCCTGATCTTTCGCAACACCATCCCCAATGCCAGCGCCTGCCTGTTTCGCACCGATGCCCTGCGCGCCGCCATGGCCGCGGCTGAGGGCTATCAGGTCTGCGGCGACTGGGCCGTTTACGCCGCCCTCCTGGGCGCCGGCTGGGGCATGGCCTACCGGGCCGCCCCCAAAAACCGGTTTCGCCGCCACGCGGCCAGCCAGCAGGCCCGGCTGGCCGCGGGCGGGGCGGAAATCATTGAGACCGTCCGGATCAAGCGGGCCATCCTGGCCGCCGTTGGGGCCGACGCCGACACCGTGGCCGCGTCCTCGGCCATGACCCTGGAGCGTCTGGCCGGATTGGCCGCAGCGGCCGGAGCCGGGGCGGCCTCGGCCTGGTTTGCCGATGGGACGCTTTTGGCCGGCCTGACCGCCTTTGATCCGTTTTTTCTCCCTGCCCTGGCCGGGGCCTCGCCGGGTCGGCGGTTTTGGTGCGATGTCTATGCCGGGCAGGCCGGGGTGTTTGACGAGACCGGCAAGGTCACCCTGGCCTATGCGCCAAACCGGCCGGCGGTGCTGTCCGTGCTGTGTCCGGCCGGACCCCTGCGCCTGGACCCGACCCAGGCCCAGGGACTGGTTCGGCTGCACGGACTGACCCTGACCGACAGCGACGGCCGGCGGCTTGGCCACTTTGCCGGGGAAGGGCTGCGGCAACTCACGCCGGGCGGCACAGGCGTGGTTGTGGCCGTGGACGCGGGCGGGCTGCTCCTGTGGAGCCACGGCCATGACCCATGGCTGGCGCTGCCGCCGGTTGCGGGCGGCAGCGGGCAGGTGCGCCTGGATGTGCGTCTGACCGGCTACAGTCTGGTGCCCGGAGCGACGCCGCTGCCGGAGGCGCTCTAGGCCCGCCTCCGGGCCCGGCGGCCTTCCCCGGTCCGGACGTCCGGCAAACGGGCCGGCCGGCGGCCGGGGGAAAGCCACGGCCGCTTTAGACAAATCTGGAATTTTCCGGTAGGTTCCCGGCCATGCATAACCGCTTCCGGGGCGTCTTCGTCGGGCTGGTCCTGATCCTGGTCCTTTTTGGGGGGGAAGCTGCCCCTTGGCCGGGCTGCCAAGACCATGCCGGCCGTCCTGCTGCTGGCCTCCTACCACCATGGCGATCCCTGGTCCCAGGGGGAAATCAACGGGTTCATGGAGGGTCTTGCCCCGGTTGGGGCCCGGGTGTTCGTGGAGCATCTCGACGCCCGGCGCTTTTCCGAAACCGCCGACCAAAGCCAGTTCGCCGCCTATCTGGGCACAAAATACCGCAATGTCCCGCTCGCCGTGCTGGTCGCCTGCGACGACGCGGCCCTGGATTTCTGGCTGCGGCTGCGTCCGACCCTTTTCCCCGGCCTGCCGCTGGTCTTTTGCGGGATCAATGATTTCACCCCGGCGCGCATTGCCGGCTATGACAACATCACCGGCGTTGGCGAATCCCCGGATGTGGTGGGCACCATGGAACTGGCTTTGGCCCTGGTGCCCGGAGCGCGGACGGTGCTGGCCTTCGGTTCGGACACCACGGTGTCGGCCAGGGCCAACATGGAGCGGTTTCGCCGGGCGGCCGCTGCCCTGGAACGCCGGGTGCGGCCGGTTGAAATCCTCAATGCCAGCCTGGAAAGCGCCGCCGCCGCCCTGGCTTCGGCCCCCACCGACGCCGTGGCCATGCGCCTGACATCACTTCCTTCCGGCGAGGCCGAAAACACCGTGCAACCGGGCCAGGACACTTCGGAACTGGCCAGGGTTTCCGCTGTCCCCATGTTCGGCCTGTGGGATTTCGACCTGGGGAATGGGACCCTGGGCGGCCGGGTGCTGCGGGCGGCGGCCCAGGGCCGGGCGGCCGCGTCCATTGTGGGCCAGATTCTGGCCGGACGGCCGGCAGGCGACATTCCCGTGGTGGACATCCCGGCCGAGATGGTGGTGGATTACACTGAAATGCAGCGGTTTGGCCTGTCCATGGACCGGGTCCCGGCCAAGGCGACCCTTATTAACGAGCCGGCCACGGTCTTTGAGCAGCACAAGGGGCTGTTGTGGGCCGGGGCGGCGGCCCTGGCGGTGTTTGTCCCCGGCGGCTGCATCCTGGGCTGGCTGCTGGCGGCCCGGCGAAGGACCGAGGCCCGGCTGCTGGAAAGCGAACGCCGGTATCGGGAGCTGGTGGAAAGCGCCAATTCCCTCATTTTGCGCTTTGACGCCACCGGCCGGCTGCTTTTCGTCAACGAATACGCCGAACGCCTGTTAGGCTACACCCGGTCCGAGCTGCTGGCCGGCAAGGCGGTCTTCTGGCCGGCCGCGCCGCCGGATCTGTCGAGCCTGCTGGCCCGGGCCATGGCCGCGCCCCAGTCCCTGGCCAGGGGCGACTCGGAAAACGAGATCACCACCAAGGACGGCCACCGGGTGTACCTGCACTGGGACAACCAACCGCTTTTCGACGCGACCGGCAAGCCCGAAGGCTGGCTGGCCGTGGGTTCGGACATAACGGCCCGGCGGCTGGCGGAAGAAGCCCTGGCAGCCCGGGCCATGGCCGAGGAAGAATTGTCGATTTTCGGGCGCGAACTGCTGGCCGATGCCCCGGACGCCGTGGACCGGGCGCTGACCCGGCTTTTGACGGCCTTTTCCCTGGGCCGGGCCGTCTGGTTTGAAAATGTCGAAGACGAGACGCACGGCCTGGGCTGCCGGCTGGCGGGCGAAGCCTGCGCGGCCGGGCTGACGCTGCAGCGCGGCCATCCGGACGTGGCCTTCATCCCCTACAGCCTCGACGGCTTCCAGTGGGCCGACCGTCTGGCGGCCGGGGAGTGCATCGCCGGGCCGGTGGACGACTTTCCCGAAACCGTACAGAACATCATGCGGGCCTTTGACCTGACGTCGGTGCTGGCCGCGCCCGTAACCTGCCGCAACGTCTGGGCCGGCGCTATCGTTGTCGGCGACGTGCGCACCCGGCGCACGTTCACCCGCCAGGAGCAGTCGCTGTTGTCCACGGCAGCCAGCCTGCTCTCCGCCCACCTGTCCCGAGGGCGGTAGGGTGGGGCGGCTAGCCGGCAACACGAAAGGATCAAGTCCGTGTTCATTATATTGGGAGGGTTGCCGGGCTGCGGCAAAAGCACCATTGCGCAGCCCTTGGCGAAGCGCATGAAAGCGGTTTATCTGCGAATAGACTCCATTGAGCAGGGCATCCGGTCATCCGGCCTTTTGGCCTCCGATGCAGATATGGGACCGGCCGGCTATATGGCAGCGTACCGCGTCGCCTCCGACAATCTTCGGTTAGGCCATTTAGTCATTGCAGACTCGGTCAACCCTCTTGAAATTACGCGGAAAGCCTATCGAGACGTTGCAGTGCGGGCAGGTGTCGGATTTGTGGAGGTGGAATGTGTCTGCTCTGACTTGGCAGAGCATCGAAAGCGGGTGGAAACCCGGCGTTCCGGCGTCGAAGGACTGACATTGCCCACCTGGGAGCAGGTGGCAACGCGCCACTACGAAGCCTGGGTTCAGCCACACCTACAGCTTGACACCGCATCTTTGTCGGTTGGAGAGAGTGTGGAGCGGATACTGCAAGCCGTATCGTCTGCTCTGCCGCGAAACCCCTAAGTTCCGCAACGAGCAACCCGAGCGCCCCCGGTCAAATCCTCCCCAGGAGGGGATTCCAAAGGGACTCAGTCCCTTTGGCCGCCGGAGGCATCTTCTCCCCTCCCCCTCTTCCCCTCCTTATCTCCCCCTCCCTCGTTACCCCTTCCGGCCGGCCACGGTCGGGTCGTGGCGAAGCGTGCGGCGCACGAAGCCGGTGATGCGGCCGAGGTCGCCGTGCCACAGGGCGCTTGCCCCTTTGGCGGCCAGACGCAGGCCTTCGCCGAGGACATAGGCGGCCTTGTAGAGCCAGACGGGATTGGCGCGGCTAAAAAGGCGCACCAGGGCCGGCGAGGCCAGGGCGGCGTAGAGGCGGGGCGGGATGTGCTGGAAGGTCAGCAGATAGAGCAGGAAGGCCGGGTAGCTGCGCCGGGGGGCGATGTAAAACGGGCGGCGGTAGATTTCCGTTTCCTCGTCGACGATGCGCCCTTCGGCCTTGGCCCGGCGGTAGAGTTCGGTTTCCGGGAAATAGACCAGGCTGGCGATGGCCAGGCCGAAGGGCTTGGGCAGGCGCATGAGCAGGCGCACCGTGTCCAGCAGATCGGCCTCGTCCTCCCAGGGCGCGTCGATGATGACGTGGTAGTCCGGGGTGAGCAGTTTCCCCTGGCGGGCGTGCAGCAACCGGGCCCCGGCCAGGACCGTGGCGTCGTCTTCGGGTCGGCCGAAAATTTCGCGCAGCTTGGGGCTGCCGGTCTGGATGCCCATTTCGACGTAGCACAGGCCGGCCTCGATGAGCACGTCGAGCTTGGCGGCGTCCAGGGTCGTTGGCGAGGCCTGGCAATACAGCGGCAGGCCGATGTCTTTCTTGTAGACGGCGGCAAACTCGGTCAGCCAGTCGAGCCGCCGGGAGAAGAACGTGTCGTCGAAAAGCTGCACCGCCTCGATAAACGGATAACGGGTGGTGATGGCCCGCAGTTCGGCCATGACATGGGCCACGCTCCGGTGGCGGAAATACGGCACGCCGCCGCCGCGAAAAAAGCGCCTTGACCGTCGGCACATTGCAGTAGGAGCAGCCGTGGGGGCAGCCCCGATCGGTCATGGTGCGGTAGGCGGTCAGCAGTCTGCCGCCGAAATACGGCAGCCTTGGGAGCGCACGGGCCAGGACCTCGGGGGCCAGCGGCACGATGCGGCCGAGTTCCGGGGCCAGGGCGTACTGATTTTCGCCGCTGAAATCGAAAAAGGGCAAGGCGTTTAAATCCGGGACCAGGGGGGCCAGGCCGTTGTCCACCATCCCGTCCTCGCCCATGGTCCACACGCCAGGGATGGCGGCCGCAGATGCGCCGGTTTCCAGGGCCCGGGCCAGGGCGTCAAGGGCGGCCTCGCCCTCGCCCCGGCAGACGAAATCGGCGTGCTCCAGGGCTTCGATGGGCCGCACCGTGGCGTGGATGCCGCCCCAGACGACGGGAATGCCGAGCCGTTCGCGCACGGCGGCGGTGAGCTGGAGGGCCCGGTCGAAATAGTTGGTGAAAAACGACACCCCGACCAGATCGGCCCCGGCGGCCAGTTCCAGGGCCTGCCCGATGACGGCGTCGGTGTAGCGGTAGACGTAGGACCCGTCCTCCTGGGACAGGCCGATGCTGCCGGGAAAAAGGACCAGGCGCACGTCGTGGCCGGCGGCCTTGAGGCTGGCTTGCAGGCTGCGCACGCCAAAGGCCGAGAGATCCGGGGGCGTGGGCGAGAGCAAAACGATGTTGGCCACGCCGGCTACCCGGTCATTTCCAGGATTTTGGCGTCAATGGCGGCCATCAGCGCGTCAAAGCCTTCCTGGGCCAGTACCACCATGATGTCGCCGGTAACCATGAAGCGCTCCAGGGAAAAATGTGCCCGCACGTAGAGGGTCACGGTGTTGCAGGAATCGGCCACGGCCAGCAGCGGGTCGAGGTTTTTGGCCGTGGTCAGGGGCTGGTAGACGACGTGCAGGCCAAGCACTGTGCCCATGGCCCCGAGGACGCCGACCAGGATGACATTGCCCACCTCGCGCAGGGTGTCGTCGCGCATGGCCTCGGACGGGTCGTCGATGCCCATGTCCGCAGTCAGGCCGCTGGTCAGTTTGGCCGCGTCGCCGTAGGCAAAGGCCAGGGCGGTCATACCCATCATGGGGCCGGTAAAGGGCAGGAACACGCCCTCACACCGGCTCGGACAGCGTCCGGCCGTGGCGGCGGTCAAGGTCGGGCGGCTCATGATCCGGATTTCCGGGGCCGAGAGCTTCACATGGCTGTCGCACATGCGGTTGAGCGCCTCGGCGGCCCGGCCCAGGCCAATGTTGACGCATTCGCTTAACAGATCCATGCGCGCTTCGAGACTGATGGCAGACGTCATGTACCGTTTTCCTCCTGCCTGGCCCGTCGAATATACCCGTATAGGGCCGGCTTGGAAATGCCCATCATGGGGCCGGGCCGGGCCGCCGGGCCCCTGGCGGCCGGGGTGCCGGCCAGGGCCAATTGGGATAGCCAAACACGGGCTAGCCAATTTACATTGCTGTTTGCCTTTTTTGGCCGGCCGGGTTACAGCCAGCCAAGTTCGGTATACCCATCCTGGCGAGGGACTATGCACGCAGCCCGCATCTATATCCGAGTCAGCACCGACGCCCAGGATCTCACCCGGCAGGCCGGGATCGAGTCCGATACCCGGGCGGCCGGCTATTACATCGCCGGGGTTTACCGCGAGAAGGCCTCGGGGGCCCGGGCCGACCGTCCCGAACTGCTCCGCCTGATCGCGGACCTGCAACCCGGGGACGTGGTGGTTGCCGAAAAGATCGACCGCATCAGCCGGCTGCCTTTGGCCGAGGCCGAGCAACTCATTTTGTCCATTCGAGCCAAGGGGGCGAAGCTGGCTATTCCGGGGGTGGTCGACTGGTCGGACCTGGCGGCCGGGACCGAGGGCGTGGCCAGGATCGTGCTGGAGTCGGTCCAGGAGTTGCTCCTCAAGCTGGCCCTGCAAATGGCCCGGGACGACTATGAAACCCGGCGCGAACGGCAGCGCCAGGGCGTCGAGCTGGCCAAGGCCGCCGGCAAGTACCAGGGCCGCATTCCCGATCGTGCGACCCACCAGCGCATTATCGCCTTGCGCGCCAGCGGCCAGAGCATCAAACGCACCGCGGCCCTGGCCGGATGCAGCGAAAGCCAGGTCAAACGCATCTGGGCCCTGCATCTGGCCGCCCTGCCCCCGGCCGGGGCGCAGCAACCCTAGCCGCAGCGAAGGTCAGGCGGTTTGGCGCATAGCCGGCGTTTTCCGGGCGAAAAGGCCAGCCGGGAGGCCGGGGGCACATTTTGCAAAATAATTTTGCTTTTCCCGCGATTGATCCCGAGAGCCGCCCCGCCGTTTGAACCATCCGATCCGGCCGATTCCACCGCCCTCCCCCCTCCCTGCGCCGGCTGCCCGGATAGGACATACAAGATGCCATAATTCCAGTATGTTACGTTTTTTTCCAATCCTGTTTCCCGGCTCCAACCTGTTTGGGAGTCTGGGCCATTTTGGTTTTTGTGACAAAAACCGGCTTCCACTTGTCCCTGGGCGCAGGCGAAAAACTCCTGTCGCCAAACCCGGCCCGTCCTTGACGCCGGCCGCTTTTCGTGGACTCATGGGAAGGTAAGAGCCTGGCCGCGCGACTCCTGCCATATTCCCAACTGGCTTGAATGCTTCATATTGCTTTGAGCAGCCCATGAGAACACCGGCCAACCGGCCGGTGTGGACGGCCTTTTGCGGCTTTTTGGCTGGGGCGTCCGGGAAAGTGGGCGGTTTGTTGACAAATTTGACCCACAGTGAAAATAATGCCCACGGGGAAATAAGGGAGGAAGGGAAATGCCAAAACCCGTCATCATCACGGTCGGCAACAACAAGGGTGGCGTCGGCAAGACGACGACCATCGTGAATCTTTCCGCCGCGCTGGCCCGGGAAGGCAATGCGGTTTTGGTGGTCGACGGCGACCCGCAGTCCAACACGACGTCGACCCTGCTGCCTGATTTGGGTCTGCGTGAAAATTCGTCGTTGGTCAAGGCGTTGGAGGACCCGGAAGGGGCCTTCTCCCCCAACGCATGTGCCACCCGGACTGAACACCTTGAAATTCTTCCAAATTCCATTCGCTGCATGGAATGGGAAGTCCGCTCCTATTCGAGCATCGACTCGGTCCTGGGCTTTTCCCGGCTCATGCAAAACGACAAGGACATCAGCCGCTACGACTATGTCCTCATTGATACACCGCCCAATATCGGCCCGATGCTGCGCAATGCCCTGCTCATCTCCGACTATGTCCTGGTGCCCTGTCCGGTTGGCGACCAATACGCCCTGGACGGATTTTCGACCTTTATCCAGGTGTTGTCCCAGGCCAAGCAGCAGAACAAGAAACTGCTGCTCCTTGGAGTGGTGCTCACCAAGTACGACGGCCGGGCAGTGACGCACAAGAAGAACAAGGACCGCATCCGGGCCTTTTTCGATGCCAAGGGGATTCCGGTTTTCGATACCGAGATCCGGGTCAACATCGACATCGATCGGGCGCACTCGCACCGCAAGACCATTTTCGAGTTCGACGCCACCAAGTCGGGGGCGCAGGATTATCAATCCCTGGCCAAAGAGGTTTCCGCCCGTGTCCAGAAAGAAGCCTAGGGAAATCGAGGACCAGCCCTTTGCGTCGATTCCGCCGCGGGAAACGTTCGATGCGTTTCCCGACCTGACGGCCTTTCCGGAGAGCGCCATTGCGTTCCTGACCGGCCGGGCTTCGGGTGTGGAACCGTCGCCGGGCGAGGCAGGGTCGGCCGCGCCGTCTAAGCCAGTCACAAAACCCGTCAGCCAGTCAACCGATAAGCCAGACGAAAAAAGGGCCACACAGCCGGCCGATAAATCGGACGGCCAGTCCGACTTTCGAACAGACAGTGCGTCAGTCGGAACGTCGGCCACACCGGCCGACACCGGAGGAAGACAGGAACCGCCCGCCCCGGCCCCGGCCCGGCCGGAAGCGGCCCAAACCGGCCAGAGCCCGGACCAGCGGCCGGCAACCGCCCTGCGGCCCCACGACGAAGCGACAAACCAGGCCGCACAACCAGCCGCCGGTCCCGCCCCGACCAAACGCCCCGCCGCCGCAGCCACCGGCCCGGGGCGTTTTGCCGCCCCGTCCGGACCGGCGACCGCGGCCACCACGGCGGGGCTGGCGGGTTCGAACGGTTTGGCCGACCAAGCCACTCTGGGCGGCTCCCCTGCCCAGCCGGACCGGGACCAGGGAACCGGCCGGGAGGCGTCCGATTCGACCGGTGAGCGGCCTGACGCGGCCAAAGAAGGAAGCCCTGCCCCGGCCCAGGCCCTCGTCGCCGGCAGTTCCAATGCCGGCGACGAGGGCCCTGAAACCGTCAATGGTCCGGCCAGCGCCAGCCGGACCGGGCCGGACAGTGCAGCCAAGGCCGGTGTTGGCCCCGGCCGCGAAGACTCGTCCGGACGCCGCGGGACAGCGGCCCGGGGCCAAGCGCCCGAAGCGGAAGTCGTTGCCGCCGGCCCAGGTAACGCCACCGGACAATTGCGACCGGCCAACGGACCGGACCGAGCCTCGCCCGATGGTGGCATCATGAAGGACCGGTCCGACTCCGGCGCTGGCCAGGACGCCCGGCCGAATGCCCCCTCCTCCGGCGGGCCTTTGACTGGCCTGCCCCGGCACGCTGCCGGCCGGCCCTTCAGTCAAGCCGATCAACCGACCGCACAGACAACCGGTCAGCCGGCCGCAACGTGGGCCAAACAGCCTGACGCATACTCAGCCGGCCGGTCTGACGACCAGACAACCGCCCAGCCCGTCGCAGGGCGGACCGGTCAGCCGGACGCATACCCCGTCAATACGGCCCACAGCCAACCGGCAAACCTGTCCCACAGTCTGACACCGGGCCGCCAGACCCCTGCCGCAGCCCGACCGGCAACCAGCCTGTCAGGCAGCCAGCCACAAAGCCTGCACACAGACCTTTCTGCAAGCCTGTCTCCAGGCAGCACAGCCGGCACCACTTTGAACCAATCAGAAACACTTTCTCAAAACCTGGCAGCAGGCCAGTCACTAACGAACGGGCAACCCGTCGGCCGGGTCAGCGTGGCCGACAGACTCAACCCCAACCAGCGCAAGGTCCTCGATCTGCTGCTGGCTGCCAAGCCCTACATCGTCAAGTTTCGTGACATCGCCCTGGCCCTGGATATGCGCGAAGCCTCGGTCCGTACCATTTTGCGCCGGCTTGAGGCCCTGTCCTTTCTGTCCTTTAAAAAGGCCCGTGACGGCAACATCCAGGGCGTGACCGTCACGTTTAACCAGCATGTGATCGAGCAGTACCAGTGCGACCAGACATTGAGCCTGTCTTTGACGCCTTTTGCCGGCCTGCCTGTAAGCCAGTCTGCAAGCCAGCCACAATTTATGTCACCAAGCCCGTCGCCAAGCCTGCAACCAAGCCAGCCCATCACAACGTCAGTCAGCCCCGAAGCCAGCCGATCCCCCTCTGATTTGATAGATAGAAAAGAAAATATCTCTCTATCAGAAGACTTCGGCTGGGATGACAGCCTCCTGTCCATCATGTGGCCGCTGGTCCATGAGACCGGCTTTGGCCTGGAGCAGATCGTTGCGGCCGGCCGCACCCGGGCCAAGCTCGGCAAGGAGCTTGACCGCGACCGGGTGAGCCTGACCCTGGACCGGGCCGAGTGGGAGCTTGAGACCATCGGCCACCTGACCGAGTTGGCAACCGGTGAACGGGTGCGCAATCCCGCCGGCTATATCTTTACCGCCCTGGCCCGGTGGGGTGTGCTGCGGGCCCATCCCCAGTACGTGTCCCGTGAGGAGGAGGAGGCCGGCAAGGCCGCTGCGGAATTGCAACGCCGGCGCGAAGCCAGCGAGAAAATCGAGGCCGACCAATTCGAGGCCTTCAAGGCCGGGATGTCCCCCGAAGAACTGGAAAGCCTCCTGCGCCAGTGTCCGGGCGGCAACCGTGATATCTGGCTCAAGTTCTACTGGCGAACCCAGATCCGGCCCGGCCAGTAGTCCGAGTGTGTGGTCCGGTGGCTGGCCGCAGTCGGCCGGGCTCCCGGCCTGGACCAGGGCTTCAGAGTCCGGTCCGGGCCGCCTGGTCAGGGGCGGACGTCCCGGCTGGCCGACAACAGCGTCAGCGATAGCCCGGCCGGCTGCACCGGGCGGCCGGGAAAAGCGCCAACCGATGGTCCGGCATGGCTGCGCCGGGCGGCCGGGAAGGCGGCGAGTGCCCAGGCTGCGCAGGGCCGGTCGCGTCGGACAGGCCGGGCCGGTTCGGGAAATGGCCGAACAGTGGCCATTTTGCCGGCATACGGCGACCCGGTTGCGGGGACGGCTTTGCGGCCGGGATTGTTTTGGGTTGGCTCTGCTCACGACGTCTTCACGCGCCTTTGGCCATTTAAACCATGGGGCAAGAAAGCGGGGCGGCAGGCCCTTGGCCCTGCGCCCTGTTCCGGACTGCGGAGAGGGGGCGTCCTGTTCCCGGCCAAGTGCTTGCAAGCTGCGCTTGATCCGGGTGGTCGGGGGAGTCTGGCCGCCTTCAACTGGGCGGACAAGGCGTGCGGGACGCGGCAGCCTGACGCGGCGGCCGGCCCTGAGGCCCTGTGCCGGCCGCAATGGCGGGAGCCAATGCGGCGCATCCCGTTGGCGCTCGGCACGGGAGCTATTTTGTTGGTTGCGGGAAAAAGGCTGGTCCGGGGATTGTGCTGGCAGGGGTTGGTGGTTTACCAAATGGTAAGAATTGTCGGCCGCCTGCGGGCCATGGGCCACGGCCGCCGGCCGGGGTTCGGGAGAAAGACCCCCAAACATCGGGAGACGACCATGCTGCGACACATTTCGGCGGCCCTGGCCGCGCTGGCCCTGGTTGGCCTTATCGGCGGCTGCGCCGGCAAGAAAACCGCCAAGAAGCCCTATGCCACCACGGATGAGCTTTTCGCGGTCTACGACGCCGACAAGGATGGCAAGATCACCAAGGAAGAATTTACGGTCCGCATGAAGGACAAGCAGAAAGCGGAAAGCGCCTGGAAGCGTCTGGACACGGACAATAACGGCTTTGTTGAGCGTACGCTCAACGGCGACGCGCCGCTTCGGGTCTGGAACGATGTGGAGTCCCAGGACCTGCCGTAGCCTTGGGGTGCGGCCGACCGGCTGGACGCATTGCCGTTCTGCGCCACCGTTTGGCGCTTGCAGTGCAGTGCAAACGTGTTGCCGCCGGCATTGAAAGCGGCCGTTTCCTCATGGGAGCGGCCGCTTTTCCTGTGTCAGCAGGGAAGGGCGTCTTTTTGAGGGGCTGCACAGTGTTTTCATGAAGCTTTGGCGGTGTTCGCCATCCGGTTGGCGGCAGGAACGGATTGTCGATGTACCGGCTCTGCAGCAAGGGTCGAATGCAATTATCGGGAAGAAAGAGATGCAGGAAAAGTCTCCGACGAAGAAGGGTTGCGCTTGTCGTGAAGAGGACCGGTCTTACGGCGTGTTGAAAATGCCGATTCACTTTTTGGACCGCACGGCCTTTGTGCCAGTCCAGGGGTGGTTGTGCCGGCGTTGCGGACGAAGCGAGGTAACCGGAACGGAGATGTCTCTCACCGGTCGCGTTTTGCAGGAACTCGATCTGACGGTTGAACAGTTTGGGGCGTAGGCGTCGTGGCGTGTTCTTGGGAGGGAACGGAGAACAGCCGGATAGATTGAACAGCCGGATTTTTTTGCGCTTCTTGGATCGCAGCCAAAGAGACTGAGACCCTTGGGCCGCCACAGCATTCGCGGCTTGCATCAAGGGTATGCTTGGCCCGGCCTGGACCAATCTCCCCTTAAAAACTTCTCCCCTTTGCAGGGGTCCGGGGGGATCATCCCCCCGGCCGCCGGAGCATCTTCGTCTTCGTCCTCGTCTTCCTCCTTCTCCCTATAATTCACCGACATTGATGCCTTTTTGCGTTTTGATGCGTTCCTGGAGCCGTTCGAGGCGGGCGGTTAAGTAGGCCAGTTCGTAGGGTTCGGGCAGTTCTTCGAAATCGGCGCGATCGGCTTCGTAGACTTCGAGGTCGATGACGGCGCGTTCGGCTACGAGGCGCACGTATTCGGCGTAGTCCGGGAATTCCAGGGGTTTACCCGGGGCGCGCAGGCTTCGGGCGAAATCGAGGGCTTCGACGTAGGCGGCGGTATCGAGCATGGTACTGGAGCGTTCGGGCATGGGAGGCTCCTTTAGGCTGGCTGACAGACTTGTTGAAAGGTTGACTGGCTGACTGACAGGCTTACTGTAAATACCCCTGACCTTCCAGATAGAGCAGCACGTCCTGGGCGGCCTCGCTTGGCCCAAGCAGCGAGGTATCTATCCTGATCTCGGGCGTTTGCGGCTCCTCGTAGGGATCGTCGATGCCGGTGACGCCTTTGACCAGCCCGGCCCGGGCCTTGGCGTAGAGGCCTTTGCGGTCGCGCTGCTCGCACACGGCTAGGGGCGTGGCCACGTGGATTTCGATGAACGCGCCGTGGGGCGACACCAGTTTTCGGGCCACTGACCGGCCGGCGGCGTAGGGGGCTATGGGGGCGCAGATGGCGATGCCGCCGTTTTTGGCGATTTCGCTGGCCACAAAGCCGATGCGGGCAATGTTGAGTTCGCGGTGCTCGCGGGTAAAGGTCAGTTCACTGGAAAGATGGCGGCGAACGATGTCGCCGTCAAGGAGCGTGACCGGCCGGGTGCCAAGCTCCATGAAGAGCACGTAGAGATGTTTGGCCAGGGTGGATTTGCCGGCCCCGGACAGTCCTGTCATGAAAAGCGCCAATCCTTGCCGGGAGCGCGGCGGGGTGGTCTTGCGCAATTGGGCGACCATGTCCGGGCGCAGATACCAGGCCGGGATGTCCAGCTCGAATTCCAGCCGCCGGGTCAGTTCCGCCGGGGTGAGGGCCGGGGCGGCGCTGGCCCCGGACAGGCTGTCGGCCGGGACGTAGCGGGCCGTGTCCGGGTCGTAGCCCATGGGGACGGCCGGGACGGCCGTGGCCGCGCCCTGGCCGGCGTGGTCGGCAACCAGGGCGAGGGCGGCCTGGCGGGGATAGAACAGCTCGCCAGTGCCGGCAAAGGGATCGGCATGGTCGGGAGCGACCAGGGTGTGGCTGGCCCCGAGATTGCGGTGGATGACCGCCTCGTAGAGGGCCTGGCGCGGGCCGGCGGCCAGCACGGGCAGGGGGAGCAGGGCGAGCTGGGCGGTATTCCTGGGGAAGGCGTCGGCCGCCAGCCGGGCGCAGCGCACGCCGGTAAAGTGGGCCGCGCCGCCGGCCAGGGCGTCGCCGACCGTGCGAAGGAGCAGCAGGCGGGCCCCGGCCTCGCCGGCGGCCCGGGAAAAGGCGGCCCGGTCCGCCTCGGTCAGGATGCCGGAAAACTGGCAGGCCAGAACCGACCGCCAGCCGCGTTGGGCAAAGCCGGCCTGGATGGCGGCCGGGGGCAGGCGCAAATCGGTGCAGTCGGGATGTTGCGGCAGGCTCAGGCCCTGGACCTCACCGGCCACGCGCCAGGGGTTGACCCGGCCGGCATAGGCCAGGGCTCCGGGGTGGGCGGTAAGATCCGGTGCGTCAAAGATGCTCCGGGCTTCGGCTTCCGGGTCGGCCTCATAGACTTCGGACACGGTCATGACAGCCAGCATGAAGCCTTCGGGATCGCGCAGGGCCAGCCGCATGCCGGCCGTCAGGGATGCGGCCGGCGCGGCCGGGATGTCCAGGGTGACCGGCATGGGCATGAGTTGGCCGCCTGGCAGGCGCATGGCGGCCAGCACGCTGTCGTAGCCTGACCGGGTCAGATACCCGGTCAGGGGGAAAAGCGCCCCGGACAGGAGCAGTTCCAGGGTGAGGAGCTGGTCCTCGCGCAGGCTGTAGGACGGATAGCCCACGGATTCGGCTCGCAGTTCCTCGGCCCGGCAGAAGTGGACAAGCAGATTCTGGGCATGATTTTCCATAATGCGGAAAACCTCTTAGAGAAGCGCTCAGTAGGCGGGCCAGGCCGGGTAGCCGGGACCGTAGTAGGGCGGTTGAGGTGTGTCGGGTGCGCCCGCCCCGGTGCGGGCGGGCGGAGTCGGCTTGGCTGCGGCCTTTGGAGCCTGCTTGGCGGCCGGTTTTTCGGCAGCGGTGCGGGCGGCGGCCAGGGCGTCGATGCGGCCGGCCAGGGTTCTGATTTCGCCGGCCAGACGGTTGGCCGCTTTGGCCTCGTCGCCGGCCAGGGCGTCGAGTTTCTTGGACAGGGCGGCCACATCGCCGGCCAGGGCGGCGAGCTGGTCGGCCACCGGGGCCTGGGGCTGGGTGGTTTCGGCGGTCAGGGCCAAGGCGTCGAGGCGGGTGGCCAGGGTGCCCAGCCGGGCATTGGCGCGTTCGGCGGCAATACCGAGCCAGACGACGCCGGCCAGGGTTAAAAGCAGCAGTGTGCCCAGGGCGGCCTGCAGGGCGGCGCGCCGGGCGTCAGTGGGTATTTCGGGCAGCATGGGTACCTCCGTGGCCGGCTGGACACGCCTTTGGCGCTTGGGATCGAACCGGCCGGGAAGTAAAAAGCAATTTTTGTGCCAATTTTATGGAATCTGGTCTGTTTTTTTCTTGTTTCCGTTCTGCAGCATCTTCACGAAAATTTCACCGGTCGACGTCGAGAACACAATCTTGCGGCCGGCCTCGCCGCCCACATTCGAGGCCGCCACCCGCAACCCCAGGTCCGAGAGCGTGGCAAAGGCCGTTTCCACATTGCGCCGGCCAACCGACATCTCCTCGGCAAAAAGGGCGCTGGCCCCGCCAAACACCTTGCACTCGATATGCGACAGCCTGACCCCCCGGCGGGTGAACCGCGACACCAGCGTCGTGATGGCCGTATCCACGAATTTATACGGTGAATCGGCCGGTTCATGCAGCCGGTATTCGGCCGCCCGGGGGAGCAGGGCGTGGAACAAGGCGGCCAGGCCATGGCGGGGGGCAAAAAAGGTCACCGAGACGCACGAACCGAGCACCGTGTGGGCCACTGTCGGACAATCGACCAGAATGCCCTGGGCGACGTTTAAAAAGGTGATTTTGTGGCCGGGAAAGCGGTCTAGAAGGCCTTGCATGGAAGTCCGTCCTCCTGAAGGGCGACATCGTCGCCAGCGCCATTCAGGGGATTGTCGGCCAGCCCCAGGCTGCCCAGGGCCTCAAGCAGCGTCTTGGCCTGGAAGGGCTTGGTCACATAGGCCTGGGCTCCGGATTCGAACTGGGCCCGCAGCATGTTGGCCGGATCGTCCAGGCTCGAGAGCATGACGGCCGGGGTGCGCCCCTCGGGCCCGATCCCGGCTTCGGCCTCCAGGCGGCGGATGCCGATAAGGGCGTCGTGGCCGCTCAAAACCGGCATCAAAATATCCATGACAATAAGGTCATACGGTTTTTTGGCGGCAAGGGCGGCGGCAAAAAGCGCGATGGCCTCCTTGCCGTCGGCGGCTTCCTCAGTCGAAAAAAGGCCGGACAGGGCCTGGAGGATCAGGTGGCGCTGGTAGCGGCTGTCATCGACAATCAGGGCACGGGGCATGGGGCATGTCTCCGTCAGGGTTGGCGGGTTTTGGTTCGGGCGGCGGCGCGGGCGGCCTCAAGCAGGCCCGGCACGTCGAGGACAAGGGCCATGTCGCCGGCCTCGGTGACCGTGCCGCCAAGCACGCCCTCGATGCGGCCGAGCGCCCGGCCGAGGTGTTTGAGCACGGCCTGTTTGCGGCCGATGACGGCATCGACCACGATGCCGGCCCGGCCGCCGCCCTGGCGCACCGTGACCACGTGGGGCGTGGCGGCCTCCTCGCCGGGCAGCTCGAAAAACCGGCGAAGCGACAACAACGGCATGGGCAGGTCGCGGTGTTCCATGACGCCAAGGTCGGCGGCCAGGGACAGGCCGGGCGGCAGCTCCAGGCATTCCTCGACGTAATCGAGGTGGAGATAGTAGGCCTCGCCGGCACAGCGCACTTCCAGGCAGTCGATGATGGCCAGGGATACGGGCAGGCGGATGGTGAAGGTGGAGCCGTAACCGGGCCGGCTGGACACCTCGATGCGGCCGCGAAGGGCGCTTATGCCGTCGCGCACCGCGTCCATGCCCACCCCCCGGCCCGAGACCGTGCCGACGGTGTCGGCCGTGGACAGGCCGGGCAGAAAAATAAGCTCCAGGGCGGTGGCCTCATCAAAAGGCCGGGAGGCGTCGAGCCGGCCGGCAGCCACAGCCTTTTGCCAGAGCTTGCCGGCGTCGATGCCGCCGCCGTCGTCGGACACGGCAATGATCACGTCGGAACCGTCCTGGCGGGCGGACAGGCTGATGGTCCCCCGGCGGGGCTTGCCCAGGTGTTCGCGCACGTCCGGCGGTTCAATGCCGTGGTCCACGGCGTTTCTGAGCAGATGGATGCAGGGGTTGTTGAGCTGCTCGATGATGGTCTTGTCGAGTTCGGTATTTTCGCCGGCCATGACCAGTTCGGCGTCCTTGCCAAGGCTGGCGCAGGCGTCGCGCACCAGCCGGCGGTACTTGGGAAAGCTCACCTTGATGGGCAGCATCCGAAGCCCGAGCACCTGATCGCGGAGCAAGGCCGAGAGCCGCTCGACCTCCTCGGCCACGTCCCGAAGCTCCAGATCGGCCCGGCGCTGGGACAAGGCGGCGAGGCGGGCCTGGGCAATGCCCAGCTCGCCCACCCGGTCCACCAGGATATCGAGCTCCAGGGCCGGTATGGACAGCTTGCGGATATGGGTGTCGTCTTGTTTCCTGGCCGTTGCCGCCGCCGCCTCGGCATCGCCGGGGTCGGGTCCGTCGCCGTTTGGCGCGGCGGCTTCCGGTGCGGCGTCCCGGTCCGGGGCGAGCAGGGAGGCCAGCCGCTCCTGATGGGTGCTTATATCGCGGTCGGCGTCGTTTCGGGCATTTTCGGCCATGGAGCGCATGGCGTCGAAGATGGCCAGCAGTTCGCCGATAAGATCGGGGGTTACGGACAGGCGTTCCTGGCGCACGAGGTCAAGGACCGATTCCACGGCATGGCCGAGTGCGGCCAGATTGGCCGCGCCGATGGCCCCGGCGTCGCCCTTGATGGTGTGGGCGGCCCGGAAAATGGCATTGACCTTGGGCTCAAGATCGGCGGATCGGGCGGTTTCCAGGTCCAAAATGGCCGCTTCGATCCCCCGCAACTGCTCGTGGCAGCTTTCGGTGAAAAGCTCGTAAAGGGTATCGTCATCGGCCATACGGTCTGCTGTTTCCTTGTTTGCCGTCATACGACGCAACCGTCTGCGAGGCAAGACGATAAGCGGTCCGGAAGGGCGGGGTGCGGTTCACCGCCGCCGATTGCGTTGCACGAAGCCTTGCCCGGCAGACCATTTGCCATTACATAGTGTCTATGCAATTCGTCTGGGATGAAGCCAAGCGGCGGGCAAACATCGCCAAGCACGACGTGGACTTTACGCACGCGATTCAGGTGCTTTATGACGCGCCTTGGATGGAAGTCGATGACCGGCATGAATACGGTGAAACACGGTGTCTTGCCATTGGGCTGTATCTCAACGTGATGCTCGTGGTTGTGTTTACGCTTCGTGACGGCATATTCAGGATCATATCTGCCCGACGGGCCAATTCCCGCGAAAGGAGGAAGTATGCCAAAGCGTTCTGTTGACGCCGATGGACGGACACTCGTCCACTATACGGTCGAGGAAGTGCAAAATCTGCCCTCGCTGACGGATATGTCGCGGGCTATGGCCATGACCGACGAGGAACTGACCGCCAACGCCTTGTCCGACCCGGACAATCCGCCTTTGGATGACGCTTTTTTCGACCGGGCCAAGCGGATGCGGCTGGAGGATTTCCTGCCGGCCGGCAAGGAAAAGGTCTGCCTGCGCCTTGACCGCGACGTGTTGGCCTGGTTTCGGGCCAACCGAGAAAAGGGCTATCAGACCGCCATCAACGCGGCCTTGCGCGCCTTTATCGCTGCTCAGCAAGACCATTCGCGCCGGTAGGTTTGCATCCCTCGATTTTAAACCCTTCCCGCCTTTCCGGCTGGGTAGCGCCCTTGACCCGTCATAAGCTATCGCTTATATATCCCCCATGGCTTGGTCGGTTGAGTACCTCAACGCCCTCATTGAGGAAGAGTACAAGACCCTCCCCGGAGACATCCGCGCCCGGTTCTCGAAGATAATACGCATGATCGAGGCCTACGGCCTCCCCCAGGTCGGCATACCCTATGTGCGCCACGTCGAAGGGAAGCTTTGGGAAATGCGGGCAAGCGGCCGAGACGGTATCGCCAGGGGCATGTACGTGGCCGTGAGAGCCCAGCGTGTGGTGCTGGTCCATGTGTTCGTGAAGAAGACCCAGAAAACGCCCCGGGAAGAAATCAAAAAGGCCCTGGCCAACGCCCGGGAGGTGGATGATGGGAAAGAGAATTCTTGAAGACCATGACGCGTGGATGCGCGACGATACGCAATACCGCGAAGCCTACGAGGCTTTGGGACCCGAATTTACTGTGGCTGAAGCCCTTGTGAAGGCTCGCTCCGAAGCCGGCATGACCCAGGCCGACGTGGCCGCTTTGCTCGGCGTCAAGCAACCGGCAGTCGCCCGGATCGAAGCCGGAAAGAACGTGTCGCTCAAGACGCTGGAAAAGTACGCCAAGGCCTTAGGCTGCCGCGTCAGGATCGATCTGGTCCACATCTAGGCCCTTCGGGGTCATCAGTGGCGGCTTGGCCGTCTTCATTCTCACCCTGGCCTGACCGTGACCAGTTCAAGAGCCAGGAACTGCCGCGGCGTTCACGACCGTACCAAATACGAGCCCCCAGGTGGGATTCCAAAGGGCTGTCACTCCCTTTGGCCGCCGGAGGCATCTTCCGCCTTTCTCTCACCTCACCTCACTTCAATTCACATATACCCCAGATCCGACAACTCCTCGGCCATGGCTGCGGCGCCTTCGTCGTCGGCTGCGCCGACGGCTGCGGCGGTGGCGGCCACGGCTCCGGCGATGGGCCGGGCGGCCAGGGTTTCGGCGGTGAAGGCTTGCGTTTGCACCCGGCCGTCCATGTCGCTGGTGGCGGCTTCGCCCAGGGCGTAGAGCAGTGTCGGCGTCACGTCGGGCATGTCGGCGTCGGCCAGGGTGACGCCGGCGGCGATGCCCGGCCCGGCCAGGGCGAACACGCCGTATTGTTCGTGGCGGCCGCTCCATTTGTGGCCGGCGAAAAGGCCGGTCGGCGCGCCCTGGTCGTAGAGCGCGATTTCGTGGGGCACGAGAACCTGATAGCCGGGGCCGCACAGGGTGATGACGTCGGGTGCGCCGGCCACGGCCGCGCCGTGGTAGAGTTCTTCCCGGGCGTGGACGGCCATGAAGGGATGGGCTCCGGTGTCGGTATCGACAATGGCCAGGAGTCCCTCTTTGAGCCGGGCGATGAGCGCCGGCCGGTCGGCCTCGCCGACAACCGCGGCATTGAAAAAGATGCCGCCGGCAATGCCTTCGGAGACGCAGGCCGAGCGCTGCCAATCGACGATGGCGGAAAAGAGGTTGTTGATGCGGGCGTGGGCGGCGGATTTGCCCCGGCGGCGGGCCTCGATGACCGAAGCGGGCAGCACGGCCCTGGCAGCGGCGGCCACGAAGCGGCGCAGGGCCGAGGGCGGCCGGCGGCCGGCCAGGGTGGCGGCCAGGTCGCCGGTCAGGTGCAGGAGGCCGTTGTCTATGAGCCACTTATTGAGAAAAATGGAGCGTTTAAGCGGCCCGGCTCCGTGGTCGGAGACGATGGCCACGGCGGTGTCGTCGCCGGCCGCTTCCACGATGCGGGCCAGAGCTGCGTCCAGGCGTTCGTAGACCTGCTCGATGGCCTGCCCCAGTTCGGCGTGGCGCGTGTGGGCCGGGTCGCGGTAGCCCCAGAAGAAATGCTGCACCCGGTCGGATTCCATGAAGACCGAACAGAAATAATCAAGCGGCCGGCGGGCCATCAGCCACAGGGTAAGCTCGGCCCGCGCGTCCACGCCGGCCAGGAGGTTGGCGAGGTATTTGGCCGGGTCCGGGTCGAGCATGGGTGATTCGCGGCAGGTGCCGAATTTCGCTTCGATTTCAGCCCGTATTTCGGGCGGGGAGGTGAAGTCTTCGATGTGCGTCGGGGTGAACATGCCCGGAATGACAAAGCCGTCGATGGTGTCCGGCGGCCAGGTGACCGGCACGTTGGCCGCCCCGGAGGGCCGGCCGCGGTCGGAGAGCACCCGCCAGATGGGCGGCACGCGGCGCATGGCTGCCGAGACAAAGCGCACCTCATGGCTGTCCGGGTCCAGGGTCAGGGCATCGAAAATGCCGTGCCGGCCGGGACTGGTGCCGGTTGCAAAGCTGGTCCAGGCCACCGGCGTCACCGGCGGCACGGTCGAACGCAGCGGCCCGTGCGCGCCCCGGGCGAGCAGGGCGGCCAGGGCCGGCATGCGGCCCTGGGCCAAAAGCGGCTTTATGACGTCGAAGGTGGCCCCATCCCAACCGATAACCACCACCCGTCTGGCTGTCACGGACATTGCGTCTTCTCCTTCTCCGAATTCCGGCGGGCCTGACGGATCTGGCGCAGTTCGGCCAGATCGCGCCGGCCAACCCCTTTGAGGCCGAGCATCACCACGGCGTAGGCCAAAGCCCCGGCCCAAGCGCCGACAAGCGGCACATGGCGCAGCAGGACGCAGGCTCCGAGGCAGGCCCCGCCGGCGCAGGCCACCCGCACCAGGGCCGAGAGGGCCAGGGGCGTATAGCCATGGCGCGCCCCGAAGCGCGTGGAAAAAACCAGCAGCCAGCTGTACGAGCCAAGGGCCACCCAGGCCGCGCCCAAGGCCCCGTAGCGCGGCACGATCAGGGCGTTTATGCCAAAGGCCAGTATCAAGGCGGACGAGGCATAGTACAGGGCATAGCGCTGCCGGCCAATGGCCACCAGCAGATTGTTAACCAGCATATCCAGGGCCAGAAGCGGCAGGGACAGGGCCAGCACCCGCATGACCGGCGCAGCCCCGGCATATTTGCCGCCAAAGAGCAGCACGCAGGCCGGTTCGGCGTAAAAGGCCAGCAAGATGGCCGGCAGGGCCATGCCCTGGAGGGTGTGGCGGAAAATCAGGCGATAAAGCCGCCGGGCCGTCTCGACATCCACCGGGGCCAGCCGGGCCAGGGCCGGAAAGACGGCCAGCATGAGCGCCTGGGGCAGGATCTCGATTTTGAGCAGAAATTCATGCGGGGCCTGGAAATCGGCCACCGCCGCCAGCTCCGACCACCACGACAGCGACAACGTGCCGGCCCGGAACAGGTTTTTGCTGGAAAAAAACGCCCAGCCCCACCACCGACGAGGCCAGAAACAGCGCCCGCATGGCCGGCCAGTCCGGGGCAAAGGACGGGCGGGTCAGCCTGCCCGCCACCCGCCACACCAGGGCCAGGTGGAGCAGGGCGGCCAGCAACAGCCCGGCCAGCACGCCGATGACGCCATAGCCGAGCCACAGGGCCAGCCCGACCAGGGCCATGGAGGCCAGCCCGGAAACCACGGACAAGGGCGGCTCGTAGCCCATGCGCTCATGGGCCTGGAACACGGCGCAGCCGAGCATGGAAAACGAGCGGCAGACCTCAAGCCCGAAGGCCAGCCCCAGGGCCAGAAACATCGATCCGGCGTAGCCCGAGAAAAAGCCGGCCACGGCCAGCCCCAGGCCGGCGGCCAGGGCCAGGGCGCCGCGCAGGAGCACCGCCCGGCCGACCACGGCCGCCGCTGTCGCCCGGTCGCACACCATTTCCCGGATCATGACCTGCTGGATGCCGAAATAGGTCAGGGCCGTCACCGCCCCGGCCAGGGCCGAAACCGCAGCGTAGCGGCCGAAATCCTCCACCGGCAGGACCCTGGCCGCGGCCAGCAGCACGAAAAAGCCGCTGACCGTCTGCACGCCCCGTGATGTGGCCAGGGCCAGGAAATTGCCCAGAAGCGAGCGCGGTGGGGAGAGGCTTTGCTGTGGCATTATTGGTCCTTACGGTCAGTTGCGGGAGCTGGCTTCGGCGGCCCGCAGGAGGCTTTGGGATGCCGCCGGGGAACAGTGCGGCCCCAACCGGCCATGGCTTTGAAGCCGGGCCGCGCGGGTTGGAGAAAGAGCGGGTAGGCAGGGGGAACGGGCCAGGATCATGTGTCGGCGTCGTCGTCGCCCAGAAAGCTGACGGCCCGGTTTTCCGCGTAGCCGAAGCGCAGCCAGTGGTCCAGGCCGGAGGCGACCAGTTTGTCGGCCACGGCTTTGGCGACGTCGGGATTGGCTTGAAGATAGAAGGCTTCGTTGAAGTGGCAGGGGTGGGCATGGGCCGAGGCGGCCACGAGGTCGCGCAGCAGATTGCCGCGTTCGCGCCCGAGGCTGGCCAGACCGGATTCCAGCGCGCCGCAGCGGGCCTCCAGGGCCGCAAGCTGTTCGCGCAGCCCCTCCGACCGGCCGGTTGCGCCGTCCAGGGCCGAGCCCAGGGCATGCGCTTCGGCCAGGGCTGCGTTGCGGACCCGTTCGCTATCGGCCAGGGCCGCGCCCAGGGCGGCCTGCCGGGCGTTTGCCTCGGCCAGGGCTGCGTCGCGCTCCCGGCTTGCCGCCAACGCCTCGTTGCGGACCTGTTCGCAATCGGCCAGGGCCGCGTCCAGGGCGGCCTGCCGGGCGTTTGCCTCGGCTCGGGCTGCATCGCGCTCGTGACTTGCCGCCAACGCCTCCGTGCCGGCCCGTTCGCAACCGTTCAGGGCCGCGTTTAACTGCGCCCGAAGCTGCACAGCCAGATTCCGTTCCTCGGCCAGGGCCGCCTGGAGGCCGTTGGCCTCGGCCTGGCAGGCGTTTTTTTCGTCGCTTAAGGCCTGCAGCCCGGCCAACTGGTCTTCACAGGCCGCATGGCGGCTGGCGAGTTCCTCATGCTGCGGCCTTAAAATGTCGTATTGCCGGCTGTCTGCGTAAATTTTTGTGTAATACTTGTTGAGGTGCTCGACGTTGGAAAAGATGTGCTGCAGTTCCAGGCGGGTTTCCGGGTCGCTGCCGGCCAGTTTGAGCTTGTTGTAGATGAAGGCGCAGAAGTCGTGTTCCGGAGCAGACGTGTTGTGTTGCAACGACGGCGTGATGGTTTCCGAGCAGATGGCCCCGATGGTCAGGGGTGACAGATAGTGTTCGATGCCGAGATACCGGACGATATCATAGGCGACCCGGTATCCGTCGCTGAACCAGTCGTCATAGTCGACGATCAGCAGTTCGCCGTCGAGCCTGTTTTGGAAAAACTCGGTATAATGGCGCAGCCACAGAAGCTTGCTGTAGTTGATGTCAAAATTGTTGCGCTTGTTGAGCGACTCGGCAACATCCCTGGGATTGCGTATGCACATGATGCGCTTTGCCGGGATGGACAGGCGGGTGGCGATTTCCTCCCACAGCGGGAAAAGGCGTGTGGTTCTGGGGTCTTTGAACCCCCAGGGCAGGGAATCGCCCAATTGGCGGGCCATGTCGAGCAGGGCGGCCTTTTCCCCGGCCAGACAGGGATCGCGCCACCAAGCCGCCGGGAGCGATTGCAGCGAGGACCACTCCAGGCCCAGGCTGGACATGATGCGGTCGTGGGCGTCGACGATGTCGAAACGCTCCCAATGGCCCTTGGGGTTGTCGAAGGCGGCGGGAGTGCTGGTCTGCACCATGTTGACGCCGAGCTTGTGGATGATCGAGGCGCAAAGCGATGTGCCGCTGCGGTGCATGCCGACCAGGAAGACGCAGAAATTGCGGCCGGCCGGGGAGGCCGCCAAGGGGCTGGCATGGACGAGTTCCTTGTCCTGGAGCTCGGAAGCGGCGTGTGTCGACATGGAATGATCCTTTTTGGACTGGCGTTTCGCGCGCCCCAGGAGGGGATGTTAAAGGAACTCAGTCCCTTTGGCCGCCGGAGGCACTCGTATCCTTCTTCTCTTCCCGCATTACGGATTGGTCTCGCAATGAAGCGACGGCAACAGCGCAGCCAGCCGGCCGGCCGGCATGTTGTACAGGGCGAAAGTGGCGTTTTCCGCGGCCAGATACGGGGCCAGTTCGGCCGGAGCGCCGGTTATGGGCCGGTCCAGGGCCACGAACACCGGCGTGTCGGCCGGGAGCCCGGCCTGGGTGGCCGGGGCGACCACGCCCAGGCGGCCGGAGCCGTCCAGGGACAGGCCCAGAAAGGCCCATTTCCAGGGATCGGCCGAGCAGATGGCGACCGATTCGGCCTTGGCCCGGCGAAGCGCGGCCCGGATGGGGGCCAGTTCGCAATCGATGGTGCGGTAGCGGCCGTGGTTGCGCACGTAGCGGGGATAGTCGATGTCGTAGGCGGCATAGGCCGGGCGCAGGCCGGCGACGGTGAGCTGGCTTAGGATGAACAGCGCGGCCAGGGCCAGCCCGCCAAGGCCCACGGCCCGGACGGCCAGGGGCCGTACTGCCGGCCGGGCCAGGGTGGCGTAGAGAAACAGGGCGGTGACGCAGGGATAGAAATAGGACAGACCCTTGCCGGCCACCCAGGGCTTGTCCTTGTAGCAGAACAGGGCAAAGGCGGCCAGGGAGGCGGCGGCAAACGACAGGGCGATCAGCGGGGCGTCCCGTTTGCTGTCGGCCATGGCCCGCAGGCAGCCCAGCAGGAAATAGGCCCCGACCAGACAGGCAAAAACGGTGACGAGCCAGCCCGGCCAGTCCAGAAAGGCCCAGCCCGGCAGCCGGGAAAAGCCGTTTTCCAGCAGCGGCAGGCCGAAGATGCCGGCCGGCACGTTGTGGAAAAGCCAGGTGAAATAGGCGTCGCTCCACAGTTGGGGCGCGGTTTCGGTGAACTGGATCTGGGCCATCATGTGTTCCCACAAAAACCGCACCGGCCAGGTGGCGGCCATGCCCAGGGCAAAGCCGGCCGACTGGATGGCCAGTTCCCGGCGGGTCAGGCGCGAAAGGGCGGCCTTGAGGGTCAGATAGGCGGCGGCGGCGCCGAAGATCATGGGGAATATCTCGGTATAATTGACGAAGGTGGTGAGGTAGCAAAACCCGAGCAAGACCGTCCGGCGCACCGCTCCGGAGCGGGTCAGGGGGGTTGGCAGGGCCAGGGCATAGGCCAGAAGGATGGCCAGGGGCAGGGTGTTGATCTGGGAAAAGGCCCGGATGTCGAGCACGAGCTGGGCGTAAAAGCCGGTGGACAGGGCCAGGGCGGACAGGGTGGCGCTGGTGGCCGAGAGGCCCATGGCGGTCAGGAAAGGGAGCAGGGCGGCGAAAAAGAGCACGTAGCTGACCAGGGTGAAGGGATACTGGAAATCCAGGATGGCCATGCCGCCCAGGCGGGAGCAGGCGGTCAGCATGGCCCCGGAGGTCCAGCGGATGTTTAGCATGTTGCGGGCCGGGCCGAGCATGGGATTTGCGGCCGTGACTTCCTGTTCGGTCCGCTCAAAGGCCCAGGTCCGGGGGTGTTCGTCGAAGTAGCGGGCCAGGAACATGTAAATGAACGAATCCGAGGCGTTGCCGCGAAAAACGGCATAGCCCCGGTTGCCGGCGGCCAGGGGGGCCAAAAGCAGGCCCAGGCACATGGCCAGGCCAAGCAGGCCGGCCACGGCCCGACGCCGGGACACGGCCGGCAGACGCAGGCGCACGGATTTCCAGGCCAGGGCCAGACAGGCGGCGGAAACGGCCAGGAGCACCCCGGCCAGGGGCCAGGCAGCCGCGCCGGCCGAGCCTTCCTGGAGCAGCCACCAGGTGAGCGCCACGGAATAGATGGCGTACCCGGCTGCCGGGGCCAGGGCCAAGACGGCCAGCAGGCCGACGCGCGGGGCCAGCAGGGCCAGGGGGCCAAAGCCGACTCCGGCAAACACAAGACAATTGGCCGCCACGGCCAGGACGATTTCGCGCATGACGTTCCGTTGGATTAGTTGAGATTGACCACGACGTCGCAGCGCATGCCTTCCTTGATGCGCATATCGGGGTTGGGCAGCGCCAGCTCGATCAGATAGAAGGATGGCTGCTGGAGCATGGCCGGCTGGGCCACGTAGTCCACCTTGGAGATGGTGGTCTGGAAGGTCTCCTTGGGCCAGGCGTGGAACACGATGGTGGCCGGGTCGCCGACCTTGAGCTTTTGCACGGCGATCTCGTGGACCGAGGCCCGGACGAGCATGGGATCGAGCTTGCCGATGGTGACCAGGGCGGCCTGTTTGGTGAAGGCCATGCCGGGGATGAGGCTTGAATTGACCCACAGCACGTAGCCTTCCGAGGGCGAACGGACGAAGCCCTGGCGGGGCAGTTTTTTCAGGTCGACATTCTTGCCGAATTTGGAACGGGCGATGAGCAGGGTGTTTTCGTAGCGCTGTTTGGCCAGTTCCAGTTCTTCGGCCAGATAGTCGCGCTCCAGAATCAGGGTCTCGATGTCCTTGGTGTTGTTGCGCACATCGGCCGGGGCGGCGGACTGCTGGTCGGCCATGTTTTCCAGATCCTGCTGGTGGGAGGCCAGCCAGTCCAGGCGGAATTTCACCGAGGTCATGGCCCGTTCAAGCGAGTTCAGCTCATTGCGCGACAGGGCTTCCTTTTCGATGATGAGGCTGTCAAGCGGCAGCTCGTAGGTGATAAGCGCCTCATCTTCCACCACATGCTGTCCGACATGGATGGGGGCGCTTAAGATGTGCAGCCGGCGCATGTCCGAGCCGAGTTCGGCGGCGGACTTTTCCTCGTAGGATTCCTTGGGCAGTTCGTAGACGTTGGCCTGGATGCCGCTGCCCTGGGCCGGGGTTTTCTTGGCCTTGGTGACGAAGGGCCAGTTGATGTCGTATTTGATGGGGCAGTAGGCCTTGCCCAAAAACGTGACGGTTTCGGCGGCGGCCGGCGTGGTGCCCAAAAGCAGCAGGGCCACGGCCAGCCCGAGGATGGTTTTCATAACAGTCATGCTACGCCCGCAGGCGGTTTGTTTTTCGGCGTTTTGGCCAGATTGCCCGGCAAACAGTCGTTTTACGCCGGCGCGGCTTGCCCATACACCAGTTCGCAGTGGACCACAACGCGCCGGCATGCGCCTTGCGGCCGGTCCTGAAATCCCGTAGTCGTGGAGAGATCGATTCTGAGAGCGAAAGGACCGCCATGCCCGTTTGCGCCACCCTGCCTTCCCGTGCCCTGCTTGTGTTCCTGGCGGCAGCACTGTGTTTATGCGCCTGCGCCCGTCCGACGGCTCCGCCGCCGGCCGTGGCCACCTCCAAAACCCGGCCCGAGGCCCGGACCGCCGATATGGCGGCCAGGCGGGCCGCCCTGGGCTACGGCGACGAGCTGAGCGTGGCCGTGTGGCGGCAGGAAGACCTCAAAACCAGCGTGCGCGTGGATGAGGCCGGCCGCATCCAACTGCCCCTGGTCGGCGAGATCAGGGCCGGCGGACGCACCATTTCCGAGCTTCGGGCCGACCTGACCCGGGCCTATGCCAAATATCTGGTCGATCCCCAGGTGACGGTCACGGCCGCCAACATCCGCAGCCAGACCGCGCTGGTCCTTGGCGAGGTCAAGGCCCAGGGGGTGGTGGTGGTCGACCACGACATCCCGCTGTTTGAGGCCATCGCCCGGACCGGCGGCTTTACCGACAATGCCGGCAAGTCCACGGTGGTGCTCTTCCGGGCCCTCGATTCCGAGACGCCCAGGGCCTACATCCTTGATATGAAGCTTGGAACGTCCCTTGGCAAGGGCACGGCCGGATTTGACCGCTACCTGGAAGGCGGCGACGTGCTCTATGTGCCCAAAAGCGCCTGGGCCAATTTCGACGAATTCATGGGCCACTTCAATGCCGTGGTCAGCGCCTTTATAAACGCCGAGCGGCTGGTGATCTTCCTGCCCCAGTTGCGCGACGCCATCAACGATTTGTCCAAAGGCCCGGTCGAAGCGACCACCACCGTCATCCAGCAAAGCCAGCCCGTTGCCGGGGAATACCTCAGCAACAGCCAGGGCGGCGTCATCGCGGTGCAGTAAATTATGGAACTGCGCCAACTCCTCGCCCTCTTGTGGCGTCGCCGCACGCTCATGCTGTGGGTTTTTGCCCTGGTGGCCGGCGGCCTGGCCGCCCTGACCCTTTTGTGCGAGACCCAGTACGTGGCCTCGACCAAGGTCTATCTGTACCATTCGTCCAACAAGGCCAGCCTGCTGTCGCGCATCGGCCTGGATTCGGCCGCCATGGGGGCCGCTTCCCTCACCGACGCCGAGCGGGCCACCTATGAAGAGTTGGGCCAGACCGTGCCGGTCATGACGGCCGTGATCGACGAGCTGGACCTGACGCGCAAGCGAAAATCGCTGCAAATTATAGAATTTATTCCATTTGTCCGGCTTTTGATCGACCATTTCCTGCCCGGCGTCCTGCGCCGGCCCATGACCTATGAAGAACTGAGCCACAAATCCATCGTCCACCTGATCTTCCCCCGGCCCTATCTCAACGCGGCCATGATGGACGATGCCGACATCCTGGAATTCTCCAGTTCCGCCGACTCCATAGAACTGGCCATGGCCATGACCAATACCGCCGCCCGGTCCTTTGCCGCCCGGGAAACGGCCATGCGCCAGGCCGAATGCCGGGTGCTGGCCGATGCGTCGGACAAGGAACTCGTGCGGGCCAGGGCCGACTATGAAAAAGCCCTGGCCGAACTTGGCCGGGTGCGCCAGCGCGAAAAAATCGTCAAGCTCGACAGCGAAGCCGAAAAGCTGGTGGACCGCTACTACGTCCTGTCCGGCGCGCGCGACTCCAACCGCCTGGAACTGCTCAAGGCCCAGGGGATGCTGGCCAACGTCAAGGCCCAAGCGGCCAAACGCCCGGAATTCCGCAAGTCCGGCGAATCCATCCAGCGTTCGGCCCTGGTCGATTCCCTGAAGCTCACCCTGCGCGACCTGTATATGGATCTGGCCGTGGCCAAGGCGCGCATGACCCCGGACCACCCGGCGGTCAAGGAGATCGAAGGCAAGATCGAGGAAGCCAAGCGGCTGATCAAAGGCGAATCCCTCAAGGTCTTCGGCTCGGAAACCATCTCCACCGACCAGACGTTTAGCTACCTAAACGAACGCGCCGCCGAATACGCCGCCCAGGCCGCCGGCTACGAGAGCCAGGACGCCGCCTACGGCACGCTGATCGATGCCGTGGAAGGCCAGATCCTGGCCTTCCCCGACCGGGCTGCCGCCGATTCCCTGCTGGCCGCCCGGGTGAACGCCGGCGAGGTCTTCCTGTCGAACTTGAACCAGCTCCATAGCGCTGCCGTGGCCGGACAGTCGCTTGACCTGTCCATCGCCCACCTGATCGAACCGGCCTCCGCCCCGGGCAAGATCGACGACTACATGCGCCCCAAGCTCACCCTGATGCTGGCTGTCGGCATCGTCCTTGGCGGCTTTCTGGCCATGTGCGCCGCGTTGGTTGCCGCCTACGCCGATCCGGCCGTCAGCTCGGCCGCCGCCCTGGGAAGCCTGGGGGCCATGAGCCCGGCCAGCCTGCCCCGCCGGCCCGGCCCCGGCCGGGCCCAGGCCTTCCGCCGCCTGCGCGACGCCCTGTTCCCGGTCTCGGGCGTGCCGCCAAAGCTCCTGCTCGTCACCGAGGCGTCGGCCGGCCCGGCCGACGCCCTGGAAACGGCTATCGGCCTGGGGACCGCCCTGGCCCGGGCCGGCCGCTCGGTGGTGCTGGTCGATGCCGCCCTGACCCATCCGACGCTCCACACCCGCATGCACCTGCCCCTTGGCCCCGGACTGGCCGAAGCCGTGGGCGGCAAGGTCTTTCGCGACGCCGTGACCCTGCCCGGCGAGGAACCGAACCTGTTCGTCCTGCCGGCCGGCGAAGCGGCCCTGACGCCCGAAGAAGCCGACCGGCTCCTGGACAGCCCGGCCACGGCCGGACTGCTCGACGGGCTGGTGCGCCGCTTCGACGCCGTTTTGGTCATCGCCGCCCCGGTGGCCGAGAGCGGCGACGCCTGCTCACTGGCCCGTACCGCCGACGCCGTGCTCCTCACCGTGCGCCTGTACGTCGATTCCGCCCCTGTCGTGGCCGAAGCGGCCGGCCAGCTCGCCGCCGCCGGCCCGCCGCCGCTTTTGGTGGTGGTCGGCTCCCCGACCGACGACGCCACCCCCGGCGAAGTGTTTTCCGGGCTGCGGGCCTGGTTGCCGTGGCGACGGAAGAAGTCGGGGTAGGGGGAAGAGAAGAGGGGAAGGCAAAAGAATGCCTCCGGCGGCCAAAGGGACTGAGTCCCTTTGGAATCCCCTCCTGGAGGAGTTTGACTTGACTGTGGGCGTTGCTTTGCCGGAGAGCGGCCGTTTGCGCATGAAAAGATGCCAGGGGGCCGTGGGCGCTTGACGGGAAACACCGTTGCTCCGGCGGCCGGCCCAAGCTGTACCTCACGTCTTCCTTCCTGCATCACGATTCTGCCCGCTCCCGCCGGCGACCAAACACCGGCGCACTTCCTAGCGTTTGTATATCCCAATTATGAGAAACTGGTATCCGACATTTTTTCTGGCTACAGTGATTGCGTTCGACATTAATACGCATAAAACGTTATTTGATGTTGACTTTGTATATTTTTATTCGCATATAATAAGTGTGGTCCACTGTCTCCGGGTGGAAGGCCGACAACCGTTACGCAAGGAGAAAACGATGAACCAGATTCGTGTTGATTCTGCGCAGGCCCACAAAACGGAATTTCTTGGACAGGTGCGTCTCTATTTGACGGCCAATGGCATGGCTCCAACCTCGGGTTGGTCTTCGCCCTACCTGGCACCGCGCTACACCACTGTCGTTCCGGCCGACGGCGTCTGGGAATTTGATTTTCTGGCATCCCCTCCCCACGGTATGGTTTTGCAGGTTCTAACGCCCATTGCGGCGGCAGGCTTTTTCACCTGCCCGGATTGGGTGAAAAAGATCCGGATCTGCGCCGCCAACGAGATTGAAGTGGATCTGGCGGCCAAGCATGGGCCGGAGTTTATGGTAGATATCCCCTGCGCGGTGACACAAAAGGGCGTTCTCTGGAAAAGGGAGATTGCGTCTTTCGACGACAGCTTCAACATCATCGGCCATTGCGGCGGTCTTTCCATCAAGATGAAGAAGTTGCACCACACCTTGACCGTCGTGGTCAATGGTCCGGACGAGGCAGCCATTCGCCGCTGCTTTGACGAGGCCATGGCCGCTGGGGTTATCGCGGCCATCGTGGCAGCGTTTATCACCGGCGGCGCGGCACTCAGTGCGGCCATCGGGGCATTTTTGTCCCAGTTTGGCGCCTGTCTTGGCGGGGGGTATACCATAACGATGGATGACCGGTCTGAATGGATCGAGTGGTGCACCTAGGCTTGTCCGCTGCAGTGTGATGCACTGCGGCGATACGGGAAGGGGCCATTGCGGCCCCTTCCCGTTGGCGTCCTGCGGGTCCGAAGGGGAGCAGGGCAGGCAGAGCCTTCCGGCGGCCAAGGGGCCGGCGGCCCTTGGCCCACCCCGGAGAAAACGGGCGGTTTGCAGGGCGGGCCGGTGCGTGCTAACGCCATGCCCGTGAAAAGATTCCTTTACCACCCCTGGCCGCTGGCCTTGTTCGTCCTGGCTCTGGCCCCGCGCCTGTATGCCCTGGGCGACCCGTCGATGTCCTTTTACGACGAGCTGACCACGCTTGCCCGCGCCCTGGAACCGTCCTTTGCCGGGGTCATTGCCGGGGCGGCCCGGCAGTATCCGCCGTTTATCGATTTCCAGCCGCCGCTGTATTACCTGCTCATCCATGCCGTCATCGACCTTTTTGGCCACAGTGACTTTTTTGTGCGCCTGCCGGCGGCCCTGGCCGGGGCGGCCTGCGCCCCGCTGCTCTATCTCCTGGGCAAGCGCCTGGGCGGCCGGGTCTGCGGCATCTTTGCCGGCGCGGCCGTGGCGGTGAGCCTGTATCATATCGATGTCAGCCAGCAGGTCCGGCTCTACGCCCTATTCGGCGCGCTGACCCTGGGGGCCGTGCTGGCCCTGTTGCGGGCGCTAGCCGGCGGCCATCGCCGGGATTGGGCCGTTTTTGCCGCCACCCTGGCCGTTGCCGGCTACACCTCCTATCTCTCGGCCGCGACCCTGGGGCTGGCGGCCGTGCTCGGCTCCCTGGCCCTGGCCTGGCCGGCCCCCGATGCCCCGCCGCGCCGGCGCACCCTGGTCGGACTGGCCGGCTCCCTGGCCGTGGCCCTGGCCGCCCTGGCCCCGTGGTGGCTGGCCACCAGCGATATGCGCTCCTCGCTGCTGGCCCCGGCCACGTCGCTGCGCCCGGACCTGGGCGCGGCCCTCGCCAGCACCTTTGCCGCCTTTTCCAGCTTCTACGCCGCCTTTCTCGGCCGTCCGGAACTGCCCTGGCTCCTGGCCGGGCCGGCCCTGCTCGGGCTTGGGGCGGCCTTGGCCCGGCCCGGCCGGCGGCGGGCGGCGGCAGTGGTGGTTCTCCTTTTTGCCGCCTTTTTCGGCTTGGCCTGGGGCCGGGCCGACAGCATCCACCATTTCCAGGTGCGCTACGTGCTGCCGTGCCTGTTTGCCGTGCTGCTGGCCGCTGGCCTGGGCCTTTCGCGCCTGACCGACCGGGTGTCGGCCCGGTGGGCGGTCCATGTCCTGGCCCTTGTCCTGGGGCTGGCCCTGGCTGCGCCGAGCGTCGGGGTGTTGCCGTTTTATTACCGCCGCGACGACAGCCGCTTAAAAACCCTGGCCGCCGCCCTGCGCCAACACGCCGCGCCAGAGGCCTCGCTGGCCTTGTGGCGTGAGGCCGACCCCTGGACCCGGCCCTATTTCGAGACCTTTGTGCGCTGGTATCTGCCGCGCGGCTTCCTGCCGGCCCAGCCGGGCGAGGGCGAAGACGGCCGTCTGGCCCGGGAATGCCTGCTCGTGGTCCCGACCGCGCCGGGTGCGCCGCCCCTGCCGGAGGCCGCCCTGCCGGTGACCGCGCTGGCCCGGGCGGAAATCTGGCGGCTGCCCCTGGCCAATGCCACGCCCCTTGTGCCGGCCGGGGAGACGTTTACGGCCCGCTTCACGCCCGAGGCCGCCTTTGCCGAACTGGCCGGCAGCCGCAACATCCGGGCCACGGGCACCTCCCTGGCCCTGGCCGATCGGGGCCGCTCGGGCGAGGCCAGCTATGTGTTCACGCCGCTTCCCGGCCAGCTCGTGGCCCTGGACGGCCTGGAACTGGACGTGGCCGCCACCGCCTATCCCGACGAACCGCCTTCGGGCCGGGTCACCGTCCTGGTCGGAGCGGACCGCGATTCCCTGACGCCGTACCGCACCGACCGGCCCTTGCCGCCGGCCGGGTCGCTGACCGTGCGCCTGATGTTCGACCCCGGCTTTGACCGGGGGCCGGTGGCCGTGACCCGTTTTGTCGTCCGTCTGGCCGTCTCCGGCCAGCCGACCCTGGCCGACGGCCCGGCCGGAGAGGCCGCCCGGCGGCTGGCGGTCAATACGACGGTGGCTCCCTGCCCGGCCGGCACGATCTATCCGGCCCGCTACGTCCTTGATCCGTCGGGCCGGGCCTGCCCCTACGCCGGCCGGCTGGTTCCGGGCGGGCCGCTCACCCTTGGCAATCCCGGCCCTGACGCCCTTGAGCCGGACAGCCTGGAGTTGGCCGGCAATCCCGGCGGCGCATGGCTGACCCTGGGACCGACCACGGCGGTCCCC
>NZ_MLBG01000029.1 GCF_001936595.1 Desulfovibrio sp. DV | reverse complement strand
CTCCCGGCTTTTTTATGGTCCGGGCGTGGTGGGGGGGAAGGGGGAGGCGTCTCCCCGGGGTCGAAAGCCTCCGGCTGGAGGCTTTCGCAGCGGGAACATGATTTGTGGAAGAAGCGGTCCTTGCGGCAAACAGACTAGGCGGCCTTTTCCTGGTTGTCATCGGGGCCGGCGGCCAGATGATCGAGGATCAGCCCGTAAAAGCCCATGTCGCTGTCCGTCTGATGGTGCCAGCCCAGATGGTTGCCGCAACTGGCGCACAAGGCCATCTGCCAGTAGCCTTCTGCCTGCTGGCCGAAATCCAGGGCGAAATGGCCGGCGGACAGGCAACCCGGAGCCAGGGAAAAACAGCCGATTTCCTGGTCGATGCCGTGCTCGGTGGGCACGGTGTGCCGATGGGAGCCGTGGACGGCGATACGCAGGCTCGACCGGGTGATGTCTTCGCCGCAATGGGCGCAAACCATGCGGTCGGCCTTGGCCAGGGACGGATTATCGAAAATGGGTTTCATGGGCGTTTCCGGGCCGCTGGCATCCTCCTCCCAGGAGAGGCTGATGGGCGGCGTTGTGGTAATAAGCGTCAGGTGTTTATTCATGTCTGCACCCTCCCGGGTGGTCGTCGTATTCTGACGGCGCAACCGTTTTGGCATTGCGGTCTCGGGGCAATCCCTACGTGTACGGTCAAGTTTAATATAGCCACCCATCGGACCCTGACAAGTCGTCCGGGCAACCCTATTCGAAATGTTTCAATGCAGAAATCAGGCCAAACCGTCAGCGCTGCGCTGCAGGCGTTGGGGAATGAGTCCGAAAAAGCCGCCGCCGCCGCTGTCCCGCTCGTAGCGCCAGCCCAGATGCTGACTGCAAGCCGCACAGATTGCCAGCTGCCAGCTCGTGCCGGCGAACCAGGAAAAATCCGCCGAAGGCGGTCCCAGCGCGACACAGCCCGGGGCAGCGGCAAAACACTCGAGAGTGAACACGTGGCCGTAAGGATTGGCAAAAACGTGGTGGTGGGAACCGGCCACCGGGATGCGCCAGGCGTCGGTCGTGATCGGATGGGCACAGGCGGCGCATACGAGTTGCGGCGTCGTGCCATCCTGGGCAAGGGCAGGCGCGGCCGCATCGGCCGGTCGGGCGACAGGTAGTGGCCCGTCCGGGGGGTGCCGCAGCACCAGGGCAGCGGGACAGGCCGGTTGGAATGTCGGAAGGATTTGCATATACCAGAGGCTGGTTATACAGTTGGAAGAAATCGTCAACCCGGTTTACGGCACAAAATTGTCGCAACCGGCTTCAAAGTTGTCGCCATGCGCCAATACCTCGGCCATCTCGCCGCCTCCGATCCTTTGCACAGCTATCTGCGCGACGCCATCCTGCCCCAGTTGGTGGTCAGTGACCGCGAGCCCCGGTGGCGGGTGTACCGCGTCTCGCCGGCAAGCGACGTCTATCTCTATGAAGACAAGTGGACGCAAGCCCACGTGGTGGGGAAATTTTACGCCCATTCCAGGGGGTTAAACGGCAGCAACGCCCCCCAGACCGCCGAGAACGAGCGGCGCAACCTGGACTTTGCCCGAAGCCTCGGCCTCGATAGCCTGCCGGACTATGTGGTCCGTCCCCTGGGCGTCAACCCGGGGCTGGGCGATCTGCTCGTCATCGAACATATCGCCGGCGAACAGCTCGATAGCGTCATCGAAGCGGCGGCCGGCAACGGCCGGGACGAGCGGCTGTTTCGCAAGCTCTCCGGTCTGGCCCGGTTTTTCGCCCGCCTGCACAACGCCACAGCCGGCCCGGAACTGGTCGATTTCGCCAGAACGCAAGGCTACTACGACCGCGTGGTCGGCTACCTGGCCGCCCATGCCGGCATCTCCGCCCGCCGGATCAACCGGCTGCGGGAACTGGGCCATGGCTACGCCAACCGGGCTGCCATGTGGCAGGACGTGCAGGTGGCGGTGCACGGCGACGCCACGCCGTCCAATTTCCTGTTCGGGCGGGGCCAGGACGTGTACGCCATCGATCTGGAGCGGATGCACCGTGACGACCGGGTCTACGACGTGGGCCGGCTTTGTGGCGAACTCAAGCACTGCTTTTTGCAGATGACCGGAAATATCGACCGGGCCGAGCCCTTTGTCGGCCACTTTCTGTGGGAGTATGCCGGCCATTTCCCGGACCGCGAGCAGACCTTTGCGGCCCTGACCGCCCGGCTGCCGTTTCATCTCGGCCTCACCCTCCTGCGTATCGCCCGTAACAGCTGGCTGGAGGACGGATACCGCAATCGCCTTGTCCATGAGGCCAAAGTCATTCTGCTCGGGGGGCTCCTATGATCGTTCGGGGAATCATCTGCGATGTGAACGGCACGCTCATTGACATCAACACCGACGAGGGCAACGAGCAGATTTACCGCTCCATCAGCCATCTGCTCAAATACTACGGCATCCGCACCAGCCGGGGTGATGTGCGCGAGGGTTATTTTCAGATCCTCAAGGAGCAGCGTCGGGCGGGCGGGGAGCCGTTTCCGGAATACGATGCCGTGGCCGTGTGGCGGGAGTTTCTCACCAGCCGGCTGGCCCGCAGCGGGGCAGAACTCCCCAAAAACAAGCTGGCCCAACTGCCGCATTTCCTGGCCGAACTCTACCGGGGAATTTCGCTCAATCGCCTGGAACTCTATCCCGACGTGCGCGAGGTCCTGGACGAGCTGCGCCAGCACTATCGTCTGGCCGCCCTGTCCGATGCCCAGACGGCCTGGGCCGTGCCGGAGATGCGCATGGTCGGCCTTGCCGAGTATTTCTTTCCGATTGTCGTTTCAGGCGACCTTGGCTATCGCAAGCCCGATCCGCGCATCTATGCCCTGACCCTGCGGCGGATGCATCTGCAACCGGAGGAAGTGGTCTTTGTCGGCAACGACATGTACCGCGACATCTACGGGGCCAAGCAGGCCGGAATGCGGACCGTCTTTTTCGCCACCGGCCAGGGCCAGCAGCAGATGGACGGCGTTGCCGCCCACTACAACATCTACCGCTTCGGCGAACTGCGAAACGCCATCCGGTTTTTCGAGGAACAACCCTGATTCCGGACGGCTTTTCGTCTGCCACTTTCCGGATGCACGAATGCCGCCAGGGTCCGATGGGATAGGACCCTGGCGGCATTCGTGGCGGCAGCGCAAAGACTACTCGCCCATTTCTGTAAAGCCCTCCATCTCCTTGTGCTTTTTCCAGGAGATTTCCAGGGTGAACTTCTCTTTGTCCTTTTTCTGCGAGGCCTTCATGTCCACATTGACCAGTACCGACGGGTGCAGGGTCAGGGACTCCTCACCGGCAGCGATGGTGACCAGCCCGGCCTTCATGTCGGTCACCAGCTTTTCCAGGTTGGCGATCACTTCCGTGATCTGCATCACCCCTTCGACCTTGATCTTGCTCTTGTCCTTTTCCATGGGCGGCTCCTTTGGCTGTGCGACGTCAGCCGATGATTTCAAAAGTGATCGAACGTCCCTGGGCCAGACGGACAGACCCTTGGCGTTTGACGACAAAGGCCACAAGCGGTTTTAAGGCTTCCATGCCCAGGCGTAATTCCGGCAGGCGGCTGCGAAAAAACAACCCGTTGTCGGTAAGGCTCAGGACATGGCGGTTGGCGCTGTGGGCCCGCAGCCGGACCGTGAGCACGGGCAGGGGGCCGGCAAGCTCGCCCGGCCGCCAATCCACTCCATTCAGGTGTTCCAGGGGGGTCACGATGCGTTGCAGGGCATGGCTGAAATAGAAGAGTTTTTCCACGGGCAAGGCAAATGTCTCTGGATCGACTTCCACCCGCAAGACGGCCTCTCCCTCGGGGAGCAAGCCTTCAAGGACGCCTCGCAAAAAGACTTCCACCGGATGCGCGCCCTGCTCCAGCGCAACGGGCGTGGGCCGGGCCGGGGAGGGGGCTTCGGCGGCGCAGGCGACTCTCTGCACGGGAGGGGCGACAGGCTCGACAAACGGAGCCTCGGGGGTGGCGTTGGCGCATTCGCACCCCCCGCCTTCAGCCCTTGGCGCAACGAGCGCGGTCGTGCCCTTCGCCAAGGCGGCCTCACCGAAAAGAGCATCTTCCAGCCGCGTCCCGGCCGGGTCGGGCCGGACCGAATCGGTTGCGGCCGACATCCCGGGGCCGGCGGCATCAGGCGGCAGGGCAGCCGTCTCGGACCGGGGGGCCGCGGATGGCGCCGTTGGCGCAGCCTCCAGGCCGGACAGTGCCGCCCGGTCGGGCAGTGAGTCTGCCGCGGGCCCATCGGGTGCAAACGGCGCTTGGGCCAGGGCCACAATTGTCGGAGTTCCATCCCCACCGGACGCGGACAGCGCGTCACCCTTCGCGGGTTTGGCAGGTTTGGCCGTCCCAGCCGGTTGGACGCTGTCCGGGACGGCTGACATCGGTAGCTGGGGCAAATCAGTTGCCTCGGCAGCCGGCGGCGCGTTCTGGTCGACGGCGCTTGGCTGTGGGGCGGCTTTGGCCCGGGCCGGGGACTTGCGTTGTTGCCGGGTCGGCTGTTTGGCAGCCGGTTTGGCTGCGCCTTGCAACGGATCGCGGCCAAGTCGGGAACGGGTAGCCATGGTGGAAGGTCCTTATCTGGCGTTGCCGCTTGCCCCGGATAGGGGGGTAAGACCGAGCCGGGCCGCCGTTTCCCGGCACACCGCAGCGAAATCCGAGGCTCCGGCGCTGCGCGGCGCATACTGGAAAATGTCTTGGCCAAAGCTTGGCGCTTCGGCCAGGCTGATGTTTTCGCGAATGACATTGGCAAAGGCCACGCCGGGGAAATGCTCGGCCACAGCGGCCTGGACCTCGCGGTGCAGGCGCTTTTGGCCGGAAAACCGGTTGAGCACGATGCCGACCACGGTCGGAGCCAAATGCTCGGCCGACAGTCCGGCCAGAGTGTCCATCAGCCAGGCCAGGCTTTGCATGGCCAAGTAGTCCGGGGTCATGGGGACGATGACGCCACTTGCCGCTGTCAGCGCCTGCCGGGTCAGCGGGCCGAGATGAGGCGGGCAATCGATGATGGCCAGATCAAAGCCGGTGATGCCGGCCAGGGCCTGACGCAACCGGTCGTGGCCGGGATTCCCGGTTGCCAGGGCGGATTCGGTTGCTGCCAGGGCGGCCGAGCCGGGCACAACCGTGCACGGACCTGCCGACAGCTTGGCCGCAGAGAGGCTGATGCGACCGTCAAGGACTCCGGCCAGTCCGCCGCCGTCCGGGGCGGCCAGCCCCAGGGAGGCGCTTAAGTGGGCTTGGGGATCGGCGTCCACAGCCAGGATGCGCCAGCCAAGCCGGGCCAGTCCGGCCGCCAGATTGACGGAGCAGGTTGTCTTGCCGACGCCGCCTTTGTGGTTGAGGCAGGCGATGCAGGGCATTGGCGGAGGTGTGGCGTCCATGGGCGCACCATGCCCAGGCGTCGTTACAATTTGACGACGCGCCAAAGGCGATGGCCCGGCCGACGCAGCAACGTCACCGGGCAGTCATGGAGCCGCGTTGGGGGAGTGTCTAGGAGGCAGGCTACAAACCCGTTTCAAGGACTGCCATGCCCATCCTCAAAATCCTGCGCCGTCGGGGCCGGCCCCGGCAAGTGGTGTTGCAGCTGACCGACCGCTGTAATGCCCGTTGTGTCCAATGCGGCATGAATGTGGCAAATGTCGGCCCGCGCGGCGACATGGACGGCGATACGGCCAAACGGATCATCGACCACTGCGCCCGTCTGGGAGTCAGTGCCCTGTCCTTTACCGGCGGCGAACCGTTTTTGACCGGTCCGCTGCTCTATGAACTGTTGGCCTATGCCGGCCGGGCCGGGATTAAATACCTGCGCACCGGGACCAACGGCTACCGCTTTGCCCATCCCGAGGCCCCGGATTTTCGTGACCGGGTGACCGGTCTGGCCGAGAGGCTGGCCAACACGCCGGTGCGTAATTTCTGGATCAGCCTTGATTCGGCCGATGCCGGCGTCCATGAAGCCAATCGCGGGTTCCCGGGCATGGTGGAGGGAATACGCCAAGCCCTGCCGATTTTTCACGCCCACGGCCTCTATCCCACGGCCAATCTGGCCCTGACCCGGCTTCTGACCGGTGAGACGGCCCTTGAAGCGGCGAGCGAGGCGCAGTTTTACGAGAAGGCCTGCCATGGGCTGTCGGTCTTTTTTCAGACAACAGCCGATCTTGGCTTCACCATGGCCAATTGCTGCTATCCCATGAGCGACGCCGACCAGGAAAAGGGGACCCAGGCCGTGTATGCGGCCACGGCGGCCGATGCCCGGGTGACCTTTGCCGACTGGGAAAAACGGGCGCTTTTCCGGGCCGTGCTCGACACTGTTCCCCGCCATCGCGGCCAGTTGCGCATCTTTACGCCCCGCTGCGCCGTTTCGTCCCTGGTGCGGCACTACTCCGGGGACGGGGCAGGCGGGCGGCCCTGCCTGGGCGGCGTGAGCTTTTTCTATGTCGACCGCTTCGGCAACAGTTTTCCCTGCGGCTATCGCGGGTCAGAGAACCTGGGGCCGTTTTGGGATCTTGGCGAAGATGGGTTGGACGGCAAAGCCCACTGCCGGGCCTGCGATTGGGAGTGCTTCCGTGACCCGAGCGAACTGCTCGGCCCGCTCGGTGATCTGGCCGCCGGCCCGGCCGGCTGGCTGTCGCTTGCCCGTGGAGATGTCAGCCAGCTCGGCCTGTGGCTCAGCGACGTGCGCTATTTTGCCGCCTGCGGCCAGTTTGACGGACGCCGTCCGCCCGATGGCCCTCGGCTGGCCCGCTATGCCGACAGGCCGAGCTGATCCTGACAGGGGGAGCGGTTACCCTCTGGGCTTGCTCTTCGTGATGTGGCCCATTTCAATCTTGAGCCCTTCAGCGCCCAGATTGAGCGACAATCCCTTGCTGGTGGAGCGCAGCTTCATGACAACGCCGTTGGTATTTTCAAGCCACAAGACGCCCTTGCCCTCGACCGCAGCGTAGCCGGCGTGAGCCTGGATAAAACCACCGGGGAAGTCTTCAATGCGTTTGAGGCCATAGACTTCGCCAGAAGCGTTAATCTTCGATACGCCAAGCCCTCCCAGGCCCACGCCGCCGACCTTGAAGGCGTACTTGCGGCCTTTGAAAGTCAATGTCCCCTTGCCGCCTGAGGCGCTGAGCACGAACCCTCCCTGGCCAAATTCCATGGTCACCCGTCCGACCGGTTTTCCGAGTTCGTCAGCCTGTGCCTGGCCCGGGACCAGGCAGAAGGCGCAGGCCAGGAGAAGCGACAAACACACGACAAGCGACAGCTTGCGGACCGATGGCAGGGTTGGGTGAAAACGGGCGGTACGCATGATGGGACCTACTTGGCTTGCGAGTTACGTGGTGAGAACTATGCCGGGAACATACGTCCTGCTGTCGTATTTTATCAAGGCCTTTTGGGAAAATGTGGGAAAGTATCCGGCCGCACGCGCAGTCTCTTTGGGACGTGACGAAGGCGGGTAGGAAAAGGGGAAGCGGCAGGCGGCTTTTTGTCCCTGGTTTTGCGTGGCCATGAACTTCCGGGCAACCTTCGCGCCGCATTCCAGTTCCCGCCCGGTTGCCCGGGTGTGTCGGCTGTCCCCGGGCAAAAACGGAAAAGCCGGAACCTTGCGGTACCGGCTTTTCCTTGAAATTCTTGGTCTTCTGGACGTTATCTCGTTACGTTACATGCGGGGTTGGTGGAGGTGGGGGAATCGAACCCCCGTCCGAGAATGCTCCACTCCAGGCGTCTACAGGCTTAGACCGAAAAACAATCTCGCCTCGGGCAGGCCTTTCGGCCGGGCCGCCTCCGGCCAGTCCGTCTATTGTCTCGAGCTTACCCCAACGGACGAGGGTTCGCGCCAGCCTGATGGGGTTTGGCGTTCCGGTCCAGCGTATCAGGCGTCAGCTGATGGAACGCTGACTGTCAATTAAGCAGCCAGAGCGTAGTCGTAGTCGTTGGCAGTTAACCAGTTGCCGCGTGTTTTACGAGGCCTCGCGGCACCTCGGCCTGCAACCAGGGCTTCACTATCCCCGTCGAAACCAGGGCACCCCCGTCGAAAGGACAATGTAACGCTTTTCCCCCGAAGCGCAAGGGGGAGAATCCCTAAAACATCCGGATTTTGGACGCGTAACCCCGTTCCTTCATGCAGGCATCGGCATCGCTGTCAACCACGGACAAGGGCCGGTCAGGAAACGGCGGCGTGTTCACCGCAAGCGAAGCCTGGCTGTAGCAGTCCGTGTAGTCGTCTTCCACGGCAGAGAGTTCCGCGCCGGGTTTGGCATAGGGCGGACGGGTGCAACCGGTGGCCAGGGCCACGGCCAAAAGCAGCAGGGGGATGAATCGGCGCATGGGCAAAACTCCTTGCATCGCCTTGGCCGGCCAGGCCGGCGACTGGGTGTGCGCAAAAAAAATGGGGCAGGCCATGTCGAAGATTGCCGATCATATCCGGACAATCTTTCTTCTTCCTTACCGTTTGCAACCCGGTCCGGAAAGCATTTTTTGCAGATAAAATCCCGGTCCAGGCGCAAAAAGGCATTCCGCGAACACGATTCGGTGGACCCCGCCAAAGGCGTGGCCGGTGTTTGCCAAGAAACGCTCCAGAGTAAAAACAACTCGTATCCCCGCGCCCTGGCTCACTTGTTTGTTGGTTGCGCGGGTGCAATCCACCCGCGCGATGCTTGTAGCCCGTGCGGTCATTATTTTTCTGGAATCGTGACTATATGATGTCTGATGGCCTGAAATTTTGGGTTATGCAAAAGGCTGGAGCCGCTCTGAACAGACACTGTCCAATGCTATTTTCGGCCTCCATGGGGGTTATGTTTGATGTTACGAAAGAGTTCCCGAGGCTGTGGCCGAGACCGATACCCTGATTGTTCTCAAGCGGTCAAAATGGCTGGCGACAGGCCGGTCGTTGTATATTTTCGAGAAGGCAAGCTGCGGCAGTGAGCGCTTAGACTGGGAGATTAAGTCTCGTTTTGGAGACCAATAGACGGAAAGTAGCGGACAGAGGCTCGATCAATAGAGGGGTGATCTGCCGAAAGAAGCGATAGATGGATGCTAAACGTAGTTATTACAGTTACTTCTTCCTGATATTTGTCCTGTATGTATTTAACACAAAAAAATTTTGCTAAATAATTCTGTTTTTCACTATGGCACATACATTTCGCAATGAATGGCGTTCGCAACAGCAGTACAACTCGAGACTGCGAGGTTATTTCGTTCTGCTCTTGGTCAAGCCGGAACCTGCTGTTTTTGATGATTGTTCATAATGTCACAAGATCTTGTGCAATCAGAAAAAATGCAACGGGGCGAATTGTGATGATTTTCCCAAGTAATCTTGCCTGTTGCCAATAAATTGGCAATAAATTATGTCGTAAAATACATTGATGAAACATGTTTGCCGTTTTCTCCGGCAAGCTGTGCAAGTTCGGCGCGCGAGAGCGTTGCCTGCGTCATTTGCTGTCCCCGAGGCCAGCCAGGAGGAAGGAATGAACCGATTAAGCTTGAAATCACTTTTGATGACGCTTGGCATTGCAAGTGTTGTTGGAGCAACACTGACTCTTGCTCTATTGTATATACAGCAGAACAGAATGCTTGGCTATCTGGAAAATGTCAGTGCCATTGACGGGCCATTACTCTACCATCTTCAGGATGTCTATGCTCAAGGCCTGCAGACTGAACAGGCGACCCGAAACGTCATACTCAACTCCACTGACCAGAAGGCGCGTGATAATTACACCCAGGCCGACAAACAGTTCCGGGAGGCCCTGGCCGCGGCGTCAGCCCTGGCTACGGGTGACATGGCCGCGACGCTGAAGGGCATGTTGCCGAATTGGGATGCCAGCCATGTGCTGAAACGCAAGCTCATGGACATGGCCACTGCCGGAGAAACGGTCAAAGCAGTGCAGTTGCTCAATTCCGACGAAACACCGCTGTGGCGCGCCGTCAAAAAAACCGTTCTGGAGGCCATTGCCGTGCAGCAGAAGGTGTCCAAGGCCAATCTTGACGCCATCCAGGAGGGAGAAAAGTCGGTCTTTCGGATGTTTCTGATCTTCGCCCTGTTGTCCGTGCTTGTGCTGGTGGCCTTGATCACCTGGCTCATTCGTGGCGTGTCGGGCGGTGCCGAGGCGCTTATCACCTATGCCCGCACCATCGCCACCGGGGACTTCACCTCAAGCCCGAGGACCGGGTTGCCGCGCGAATTCGAAGCCATAAGCGGTTCGTTGCAGAGCATGGTGCGCAACCTCGAAGATTCCCTGGGCTACTACCAGGGGATCGTAGCCGGCATGGCCACACCCTTTGTAGTGGTGGACACCGTCGAGAATCTGCGCCTGACCAACGACACCCTCATGCAGCTCCTTGAGCAGGCGGGACGCCCTGAAGCCTATTACGGACGCAATGTGGCGGAGTTCTTTTACGGCGAGGCGGGCCGCAAGACCGTACTTGGGCAGGCCATGGCCGAAAATCGGCCAATACGCAAAGAAGTTGAGCTTATTTCCCACAAAGGAAGCAAGCGGAATGTCCTGATCGATGCCACGGTCCTTTACAATGCCATCAACGGCAAGCTTATGGGAGCGCTGTGCGTCTATTCCGATTTTACCGAACTGCGCCGCAGCGAGGCCGTCATGCGCGAGCAGACCGGCCGGATGCTGGAGACGGCCCAGGAGGCCAAATCCATCGCCGATACCCTGGCCCAGGAGACCGAAGCCCTGTCGCGCCAAGTGGACAGCGTGGAGCAGGGCACCTCGGCCCAGAAGGAACGTATCGGCGAGACAGCCCTGGCCATGGACGCCATGAACGCCGCAGTCATGGAAGTGGCCAAAAACGCCTCGGCCGCCGCTTCCCTGGCTGATGACGCCCGGGGCAAGGCCACGGCTGGAGCGGCAATGGTCTCCGAGGTGGTGCAGTCCATCCGCAATGTCAATCAACTGGCCGAGGAACTGCGCCGGGATATGGACGACCTGGGCGGCCAGGCTGACGGCATTGGCAAGATCATGGGCGTCATTGCCGATATTGCCGATCAGACCAATCTGCTGGCCCTCAATGCCGCCATCGAAGCCGCCCGGGCCGGGGAGGCGGGACGTGGTTTTGCCGTGGTGGCCGACGAGGTGCGCAAGCTGGCTGAAAAAACCATGGCCGCCACCAAGGATGTGGCCGGATTTATCACCACCATGCAACAAAGCGTACGCAAAAACAGCGCCAAGACCGACGAGACCAGCCGGGCCATTGCCGCCGGCACCGACAAGGCCAATGCCTCCGGAGTCATGCTTCAGGAAATCGTGGGCATCGTCTCGCGCACCTCGGACCAGATCCGTTCCATGGCCGCAGCCGCCGAGGAACAATCGGCGACCACCGAACAGATCCGCCAATCCGCCGAAGAAATAAGCCGCATTTCCAACCAGACTTCCGAAGCCATGGCCGTGTCGTCCCGGGCGGTGACTGCCTTGGCCGGGCAGGCCCGTGATCTTGAAAGCGTGATTTCCGGCCTGGAGGTCGGTCAGACAGCCCTGCCGGCCTGACACCGCCCCTGTTGCCGAACGCCCGCTTCCCGTCTTGCCGCAGCAAGGCGCGAAGCGGGCGTTTTTTCGTGGAGCGGCTGTGCGTCGCCAGAGCCAGGGGATGCAATGCCGCGGACAGCCCCGGCCTCTGGCCGGGCGGGACCGGGGCGGCAAAGGACGTACTCAGGCCAGCAGGCCGACAAAGCGGCCCGTCACCTGGCGCAACCGGCGGCTGAGGACCCGGCCGATATAGAAAAGGGTTTTGATGGCCAGGGCCGGGTTGACCTCGGCCAGCTCGTCAAAGCGCTCCCGGGTGAGGATGAGCAGGCGGACGTCGGTTCTGGCCACCACCGTGGCCGAACGCGGCTCGCTGTCGAAGAAGGCCACCTCACCGATGACCGCGTCCCGGCTGAGGTCGATGATATGGCGTTCCGAGCCCCCGGCTTCCTCTTTCTGGATGGTGACCACGCCCGATTCGATAAAGGCCAGGGAGGTGGCCTTGCGGCCTTCCTGGATGATGGTGGTGCCGGCCGGGAAGCTTTTGACCTGCATGTACCCGGCGATATTGCGCACCTCTTCCCAGCCAAGGGCTGCGCCCAGTTTGAGACTGTCGAGCAGGGTGGTGATGTCGTCGAGGTCGCTTTTTTCCATGGGCCGATTCTCCCGGGTGGATTCTGGGCAGGAGCCTTGTTGCCGCCTACGTCCCGGATTTGTTATACGAGTCTTCTTTGAAGGAAAAGGAGGCCGGCCGTGTTCATCGTGATTTTGACTTACCAAAAGCCTTTGGAAGTGATTGATGCATTGCTTGAAGCCCATGTCCGGTATCTTGACGAGAATTACGCCCGCGGGCTTTTCCTGGCTTCGGGACGGCGCGAGCCGCGCACCGGCGGCGTGATCCTGGCCCGGGCCGGGAGCCGGTCCGTCCTGGAAACGGCTTTGGCCGAGGACCCCTTTGCCCGGGAAGGTGCGGCCAGCTACGAGATTATTGAATTCATACCGGGCAAGGTTGCGCCACACCTGTCGGCCATGCTTGAATAGTCCGCTTTGCCGCCACTGCCGGTATCTGTCGGCATGGTGTAAGGCAGACCCGCCAATAGCCAAAGGGCCGGGGCACGCATGGTGTCCCGGCCCTTTGTACTGCTCTGGGGGAAATGACGGCCTTGGCCCGGCTCATTGCAGGGTCACGAGCAGGGGGGCGCTGTCGCCGGTCCACACCTTGGCGGCACCGGACAGGGTGAGCCGGATGAAAAACGAGGCCGTGTTCGGGCTGAAAGCGGCTTCGAGCCGTGGTTCAAACAGGTTTGTGGCATTGTCGGCGGCAGAGCCGTCATAGCGCAGAAACGGGTGGTAGGTGACCCCGTCGGCAGACCAGGCGGCTTCGATGAAACTGTCCGGGCCAAGGACGGCCACCTTGGGGAAAAGCGTCAACCCGGCCTTTTGGACCACAAAAGGGGCGGATACTGCGTAGACGGCTTCGCCGGGGCCGGTTGCGCCGTCCGGACGACGTCCGGTGAAGCGGGCGCCAAAACCGGTCCCGGTTTCCAGGTTTTCGGCCCGCAGCAGACGCACGGACTGCCCGTCGTCCGAGGAGGCCAGGACATCGGCCAGGACCTGGACGACGCCGGTTTTGGGGGCATAGATGGCGTAGCCCGGCAATTGCCGAGCCAAGGCATACGTGTTTTGCACGGCGCGAAGCAGTTGCGGATCGAGAAAGGTCGGGTTGAGGATGATGACCGGAAATCGGCGTCTGGCAATATCCTTGGCCATTTGCGAATCGCGAAACGACCACAGGCCGACTTTCTCGAAAAACTGGGTTTCCGTGGCATCGAAGAAAAAGAGCCTGGAACCGTTGGCCGCCAGCAGCGGGGCAGCGCCTTCGGCGTTGATCAGCGTGTCCTGGTTGCCCGCGGCCTGGCGCAGCGCCTCCTGTTCCCAAACAGCCATTCCCTCCTGCCCGGCTGCCGGGCCGGACCAGGACAGGGGCTTTGTCGGCAACAGCAGCACAAGAAGCGCCAGGGCCAGGGCGGCCTGCCGCGGGCCGCTGGCAGCGAGAGTGCCGAGAAAGACGCCGACGCGCAGGGTCATAAGGCCGATAAGCCCGATGAAGTAATTCTCGTCCGCACCCCAGGTGCTGACCAGTTTGACCAGAAACGGCCCATGAATAAGGACCAGCCAGTCCAGCAGAGGGAGAGTCCTTCGCCGCAGGTCATGGACCAGGGCCAGGGCAAACAGGGCCAAAAGCCCCCAATAGACGCGGCAAAACGCAGCCAGCCTGGGCCAGGCGTTGTCCAGGTTGGTGATGGACGGATCGGCCGCCAGACGGGCCGGATACCAGGCGGTATGGAGCAGGAAGGTTCCGTCGGTCAGCCAATACAGGGCCGCCGCCGCCGCCAGCCCGAGGCCGCCGACCAGTCCGGCAAAGCGCAGGCACAGCCCGAAATGGGTGCGTTGCACCAGGCATACCGTGATGAGGCCGCAGGCCACGGCCAGGGTCTGCTGTTTGGTCAAAAGGGCAGCGGTCATGGCCAGGGCGGCCGCCACCGGCCAGTCCCGCGACGGGCCGGCCTCGGCCTTGGCGGCAAAGAGGCCCACGGCCCCGAAGGCCAGACACCAGGCCAGGAGGTCCGGGCGGATATGCAGCATATAGCCGGCCAGATAGGGACCGGTGAGAAAGGCCAACGGCACGATGGCAGCCATGACGCGACTGGCCGATTGGCGGCGGATGATCCAGGCCATGACGCAGGCCAGTCCCAGCCACCCGGCGTAACTGACCACATGACCGGCTGTAATGACATCGCCCGCCGTGGCGGCCAGGGCGACGAGAGCGGCCAGGGAATGGTAGATCGGCGTGTACAGGGTCACCAGATAGGGATAGCCGGCCATGTCCGGGTAGAGGCTGCGCCCCTGGGCCACAAGCCAGATCTTGACCGTTTCGCGGCCGTCTATCAAGGCGGGGACGCTGTTGGCCAGCAGGGCGGCCAGGGCAGCCCTGCCCTCGGCCAGGACCGCCGGACAAAGCGACAGGGCGGCCAGGGTGGCGAGCATGGCTGCAAGCCCGCAAGCGATCCGGCGGTTACCCGGAAACTTCCAGACAGCCAGGAGGAGCAGGCCGGTGACGGTGCCGTAGAGGGCCGGGAATGAGCCGGCAAAAAGCTGCGGAAGAAACAAAACCGTGGCCAGCCCGGCGCATAGACCGATCCACCAGGGCGCTTGGCGGGGCAGGCGGTTGTCCATCACGTGTTACTGCTCCCGTGGTTGGGGGTGGAACTGCCGGAGCGGTGGGCGCTTTGGCCCAAACGCCATGCCGACGACGGCGGGAGTTCGCTTCGCCACCCGGTCCGGGCCGGACTTTCCTAAAGAAAAAGCCGGACTGTTGCGAGTCCGGCTTTTGCCTTCCGGAGACTGCTGTCTCCGCTAAACTATGTGGTAGCGAGGGAGGGAATTGAACCCCCGACACTGCGGATATGAGCCGCATGCTCTAACCAACTGAGCTACCTCGCCAAACCGTCATGCTGTGCAGAAGCGGGTACTTATATAATCCGTCCGGGCTTGGCAAGCATTTTTTTTGACCAGCTATTTCGGCCAGAAAAGAAACACTGCCCCGGCCAGGACCAGCCGGTACCAGGCAAAGGGCCGCAGCGACACCCGTTTGACCAGCACGATGAAGCCTTTGACCGCAGCCAGGGCCGCCACAAAGGACACGACGAATCCGATGGCCAACACGCCCAGGTCGTCGGCTGAAAACAGATCAGCGCTCTTGTAAAAATCGTACAGTGTGGCTGCAAACATGAGCGGGACCGCGGCAATGAACGAATATTCCGCCGCCAGCCCCCGTTTGGCCCCAAGGAGCATGCCGCCCATGATCGTGGCTGCCGAGCGCGAAAAGCCGGGCCACAGCGACAGGCACTGGAAGCAGCCGATGCCAAGGGCCAGCCCGGGCGTCATTTCGTCCAGGGTGTAGAAGCGGTCGCGCACCTTGCGCCGTTCCACCCAGAAGATCATGAGGGCACCGACGGCCAGGGCCAGGGCCACGCTGGTCGGGCCAAACAAATGGGCCTTGATGGTCTTTCGGGCGAGCAGGCCGACGATGCCGGCCGGGAGCGAGGTCAGAAACAGCATCCACAGGCCGCGCAGCCCGGAAAAGGCGTGCAGGGGCTTTGGCGAGACAAGCCACCAGAAGCGTTGCCAATACAGACACACCACGGCCAGGATGGCACCGAGCTGGATGATGATGTCGAAGCTGTCGGCTTTTTCACCAGTAAAACCGATGAGATGGCCGACCAAAATGAGATGGCCTGTGGAGGAGACGGGAAGGAATTCGGTCACACCTTCCACGAGGCCAAGGACGACGGCGGCGAGGGATTCAGTCATGGGAAAGCGGTCTCCTGCGGCGGGATTTCGAGGCGGGTCTACCCAATGGCCGGGCAAGTTGCAACCCGGCCCGGCCTCGTGTATGCCTTGAGGCCGAGCAAGGAGGCTTTATGGCCACGATCATGCCGCAAGGCGAACTGACCAGACGCGCCGTCAAATGGATCGACGAGGGGGCGATACGGGCAAGCCATTTCCCGAACTTATCGACAAAGCTGCCATGCAGTTCAATCTAAGCCCCCGTGACACCGAGTTTCTCGCCAATTTTTTTCAAAGAACGTGAGGATGCCTCGGGGCTAAGCGCGGTTTCGATCAGGACCCGGCACAGCGCCTCCCGGCCAAGCCCGGTCTTGCCGGAAAAAACAATGGGCGGGAAGGCGGGTTGCGCAAGCTCCCGCCACTCTTTTTTCCGGGCCTCCCGGTCGCGCTGGGCCACTTTTTCGGCCTTGGTCAGGACGATGAGCACCGGGATACGCCGGGATCGCAGCCAGTCCACCAGTTCCATATCCAGGCGCTGGGGAGTCAGCCGGCAGTCGATAAGGGCGGTCACGGCCAAGAGGCTCTTGGTCGTTTTGATGTAGGATTCGATGAGTTTGGCCCACTTGTCGCGCTCATCCTTGGAGCAGCGGGCATAGCCGTAGCCGGGCAGATCAACCAGGCAAAAGCCATGCTTCTCGGCCATATAGAAGTTGAGGCTTCTGGTTTTGCCCGGGGTGGCGCTGGTCTTGGCCAGGGCCTTGCGCCCGGCGAGGCAGTTGACCAGGGTCGATTTGCCGACGTTGGAACGCCCGGCCAAGGCAATTTGGGGCGCGTCGAGGGTTGGCAGTTGGTTGGCCAGATAGGCCGTACTGAGCAAGGTCAATCCGAGGTCCGTCTGTTTTCGTGCTTGGTCGTCCATGCCGGGGTTGTGACCGGCGGGAAGCTATCCGTCAAGGCCGTGTCTTGGCGGCAAAGAAAAGGAAGACCCCATGCGCAAGGTCAGAATGCTTGTCTTAAACGGCCCCAACCTCGGTTTCATCGGGGTGCGCCAGCCTGAAATATACGGCAGCCGCACCATCGAGGACCTGCCCGAGATGGTGGTCGACATGCTTGGCCCCCAGGCCGAGCGTCTGGAACTGCAGTTTCATCAGGCCAATAGCGAGGGGCAATGCATCGACCGGCTGGAGCAGGCCTGGAAGGACGGCCTTGACGGCATTGTGCTCAATGCCGGAGCCTACACCCATACGAGCCTGGCCCTGGCCGACTGCCTGGCCTGGATCGGCATTCCCTGCGTCGAGGTGCATATATCCAATATTTTTGCCCGCACCGACGAGCCGCTGCGCCATAAAAGTCTTATCGGCAAGAACTGCATCGGCTGCATTGCCGGTTTCGGCGTCACCAGCTATGCCCTGGCCGTCATGGCCCTGTGGCAGCAAATCACTGAAAATCCCAATTACATCTAAGGAGATACAATGCTTTCCACGACCGACTTCCGTCGCGGCCTCAAGATCGAAATGGATGGTGTGCCTTATGAAATCGTGGAGTTTCTCCACGTCAAGCCCGGCAAGGGCGGCGCGTTCATTCGGACCAAGCTTAAGAACATGATCAATGGCCGGGTGGTGGAAAACACCTTCCGTTCCGGCGAAAAGATGGTCAAGCCCGATCTGGAATCCAAAGACATGCAGTACCTGTACCGCGAGGCCGAAGAGTTCGTCTTCATGGACATGGAGAGTTACGAGCAGATGCACGCCAGCGTGGCCCAGATTGGCGAGAAGGGCGGCTATCTCAAGGACGGCATGGAGCTTAAGATGCTGCTTTACAAGGGCCAGCCCCTGGACATCGACCTGCCGGCCTCGGTGGTGCTCGAAGTCACCGAGACCGAGCCCGGAGTCAAGGGCGACACGGTCAGCGGTGCCAGCAAGCAGGCGGTGCTCGAATCCGGCATCACCGTCAACGTGCCCCTGTTTGTCAATATCGGCGACAAGATCAAAGTAGATACCCGCTCGGGCGACTACATTGGCCGGGAATAGCGCACCTGTCGGGGACGGCAGCTTCCGCCTGACCAGGGAACTGGTCGGGCTGGGGGCGCTGTTCCTGGCTGCCTTCACCTGCGTCGCCCTGTACACCTACAGCGCGGCCGATCCGGGCTTCAATCAGGCCGTTTCGGCCCGACACGCCGTGGCCAACAAAGCCGGGCTGGTCGGGGCGTATTGGGGCGGGCTTCTCGCTGAACTGCTGGGCGTATGGGGCTATCTCGTGCCTGGGCTCATTGCCTGGCGCGGGCTGCGTTTTCTGGCCCCGCGCCTGGTTTTGCCGGTGCGTCGCACGGCCGGGGTGGTCCTTTTTGCTGCGGTGCTGCTCGTCTTCCTGGGCTCCCCCTGGGGTGAGCTGACCATCGGGCAGGTGCGCGGCGGCGGGCAGACCGGGCACTTCCTGTTTGAATTCCTCAACCGCTACCTGAGCATTTTCGGAGCCGCCTCTCTGCTTCTGTTCGGCTTCATTGCCGCGGTCCAACTCACCTTTGGCCTGACCCTGGACAATTTCTGGCGGCCGCTGGCCGGGGTGGTCAACGAACAGTTCTGGCGGGCGGGCGACACGATACGCGCCTGGCGCGCAAACCGGGCTGCGGCCCGGGAGACCGACGGCGGCGCCGTCGCGGCCGCCCCGAAACCGGCCCGTGCCCCGCGCCTTAAAAAGCCCGAGCCGGCCGCGCCTGCGGCCGGTCCGGATGCCGTCGAGGCCGATGCCGGGCCGTCGGAAGCGGTGGACCGCTTCCTCGATGCCGTGGTGGAGCAGGTAAACGGCCCCAAGGCAGTGATAAAGCCTGGAGCCAAGGGCAAAGAGAACGACGAGCCGGTCCTTGTCCCCACGCCCGCGCCTGCGCCCGTCATGACCGCCAAGCAGGCGATCAAAGCCGGCCGGGCCGCTGCCGCGTCCGGCGATATGACCCTGCCGCCGCTGGATCTGCTCTCCGTGCCGCCGGCGGCGGAACTGCTTCCGGCCGATCCGGAAATCTGCCGCATCCAGGCCGAGAGCCTCATCACCTGTCTAAACGACTTCGGCATCCAGGGCGAGGTCATGCGGGTGGTGCCCGGACCGGTGGTCACCATGTTCGAGGTCAAGCCCGCGCCGGGTGTGAAGATCAGCCGTATCGTCGGCCTGTCCGTGGATCTGGCCCTGTCCATGAAGGCGCTCGCTGTTCGTATCGACCCCATCCCGGGCAAGGATACGGTCGGCGTCGAGATCCCCAATGCCAAGCGCCAGACTGTCTATTTTCGCGAGATTCTCGACGCCGAGGTTTTTCGCTCTTCATCCTCCCACCTGACCCTGGCCATCGGCAAGGACATCCAGGGCCGGCCCCACGTGGCCGATCTGGCCCGGATGCCCCACCTGCTCGTGGCCGGCGCCACCGGCAGCGGCAAGAGCGTGTGCATCAACGGCATCCTGCTCTCGATCCTCTACAAGGCCACCCCCGATCAGGTGAAACTCCTGCTCGTCGACCCCAAGCGCATCGAGCTATCGGTCTACAACGACCTGCCCCATTTGGTGCATCCGGTGGTGACCGAGACCGCCATGGCCAAGTCCGCCCTGGATTGGGCCGTGGCCGAGATGGACCGCCGCTACGAGGCCATGGCTCTTTTAGGGGTGCGAAACATCGCCGGCTACAACGAGAAGCTTGAAAAGCTTGGCGATAACCGCGACCCCGAGCTGGCCGAACTGGAGCCCCTGCCCTACCTGGTCATCGTCATCGACGAGTTGGCCGACCTCATGATGACCGCGGCCAAGGAAGTGGAAGTGAGCATTGTGCGCCTGGCCCAGCTGGCCCGGGCCGGCGGCATCCATCTGATCCTGGCCACCCAGCGGCCCAGTGTCGACGTTGTCACCGGACTGATTAAGGCCAACTTCCCCACCCGCATCTCCTTCCAGGTGACGAGCAAGCACGATTCGCGCACCATCCTCGACGCGGTCGGTGCGGAATACCTGCTCGGGCGCGGCGACATGCTCTATAAGCCAAGCGGCGGCAAGACCGTGCGCATGCACGGGGCCTTTGTTTCAGACGAGGAAACGGCCGCGGTTGTGGAATTCTGGAAGAGCCGGGCTGCGCCGAGCTACAAGCTCGATTTTAGCGAATGGCAGAAGGGCGGCGAGGGCGGCGGCAGCGACTTTGTGGGCGAGGCCGACGACACCGCCTCCGACGCGGTCTATCCCCAGGCCGTGGATTTTGTCATGGAGCAGGGCAAGGCCTCGATTTCCCTGATCCAGCGCCGTTTCCGCATCGGTTTTAACCGGGCGGCCCGGTTCATTGAACAAATGGAACGCGACGGCCTGCTTGGTCCCCAGGAAGGCAGTAAGCCGCGTTCGGTCATCAGAAACAAAGAATAAGGCGGGCGGTCGTCCGGCCAATCGGCCGGCCGCCGCCTCCTGCCTGGCCTTTGGCGGCAAGAATGCTGCCGCAAAGCGAGAAATCCCATGAAATGTCGTGTTGTTGCCTTGCTCGTACTGTTTGCCCTGGCCCTGGCCGTTCCGGCGTTGGCTGCCGATCCGGCCGAGCTGGCCGGGCGCATCCAGAAGAAATACGCCTCGATCAGCGCCTTTTCCGCCGAGTTCACCCAGGCCATCCGCAATGCGGCCAGCGGCGATGTGGAGCAGCGCTCCGGCTCGTTTGTCTTTAAAAAGCCGACGCTGGTGCGCTGGGAAACGGTCAAGCCCGAGAAGGAACTGCTCATCGTCGGCAAGGACGCGGTGTGGGACTATTTCGAGGAAGACAAGGAAGCCTACCGCTATTCCGTGGAGGAGATCATCAACTCCAAGACGATGCTGCGGTTTCTGACCGGCAAGGCCAATCTGACGGAAGATTTCCTGGTGGTTGCCGGTAAGGACGGCGAGGCCGGACCGGGACAGGCGGTGCTCCAGCTCGCCCCCCGGGATCCCGAGCCGGGACTGGTCATGGCCAAGGTCTGGATCGATCTGGCCACGGACATGATTGCCCGCATCTACATCCAGGACTTTTACGCCAACACCAACGACCTGACGCTTAAAGGCGTGGTCACCAATCCCAAGCTGGCCGACACCCTGTTCGCCTTCACCCCGCCCAAGGACGCCAAGGTCCACGACAACGCCCCGGTCAAGGGGCGCGAGCTCAAACAGTAGAAGCGGGGGTGGGCCTGGGGCTCACCCCTTTTGCGCCAAAATAAGCTGCACTTCATCGAGCGACAGTCCGGTGGCCTTGGCCAGGGTCTGGGGCGACTGGCCGCGGCGGGTGCCGTTTACGATGATCTGGCGCAGAAATTCCGGCGAACGGCTGATTTCTTCGGCCTTGCGCACCAGCTTCTCCAGCTGGGTGCTGCGCTCTTCAAGCTTCTGATCCAGGATGGCCAGTTCGGTCTGCCGGCGCTGGAAACTGCCGACCAGTTCCTGCTCGAGCCTGGCATTGAAATCGAGCTTTTTCAGCAACGCGTCCTGGTTTTTTTGGAGCTTGGACAAAAGCTCTTCGGAACGGCGCAGCCGCGAGAAAAAAAGGACCACCAGGAGCAGCAAGGCCAACTCGCTGACGGTTAAAAAGATGATAAGCGTGGAATAGCCGTTCATGGGGTGCGGTCCAATGGCAAGGCGTTGAGGATTGGCGCGGTGCGGCAAACGACGAAGGGGTGGCACAGGGAAGTTCCCGGGTGTCCTGCTTGGCACCCGGGGCAGGGAAGAGGGGAAAAAGGGCAGCGCACCGGGGTCAGATCTTCATGTTAATGATGTGGCCGGCAAAGGGCGTGGAGTTGCTGGCCTGGGTTTCTTCCGCCTCGGCTGCCGCGCGCTTCTCGCGCCGGGAACGGCGTTGGCCGGAGCGGTCCCTTTTTTCCTCGTCGCGCACGGCATCCGTGGCCTCCTGCTGCTCGATGCGCTGGGTCTGTTTGTTCTGCTCGGCCAGAGCCTGCTGGGCCAGGGTCTGGGAGGCCATCAACTGGGCTTGGGGATTGACCAACTCGGCGTGGGCCACGTTTTGGACGTAGGGCACGGCCTGGAACACGGTGGTCAGGTCGATTGGCATCTTATTTCACCAGGTAATCCTCGATAATCAGGTTATCCAAGGGTTGGCTCCCGATGAACTGGTTGATAACCGAGAGGACGTCCTTTTTCAGTGCATCCGCATTGCCCTTGTCCGTCAGAAATTCCAGGCTCTTGTTTTTGAGATAATAATACACCGCATCGCGCACGACAATAGTATTGCGCTTGAATTCCAACTCGGCGCTGTGCTCGGTGGTGGCCGCCGAGAAGCGGATGGTCAGAAACCGGCTCCGTCCCTTGGGGTCCGTCAGTTCGATGAGAAAAGGGTCCATGGTCAGGACGATTTCCGGCTTGGGCGCGGGCGGCTCGGGTGGCGGCGGCGGCGGCATGACTGGCGGCGGGGCCGGCTCCTCATGCGGCGTTTCCACTGGTGGCGGCGGAGCGGCGGGCTTTTTCAAAAAGAGGAAGTAGGCGGCAGCGCCCCCGCCCAAAAGCAGCAGCACGGCCAGGCCCAGGATGAGGAACTTTTTTTTGCGGGAGGGTTTGGCGGCCGCATCGACCGCAGCCTGCTCTTCGCCTGTGGTGGGCGTTTCCGGGGCAGGGGGGGCTTCTTCGGGTTCGTCTTCGAGAAAGGGTGCGTCGTCAAGATCGAGATCGACCTTTTGCAACGCCTTGGGCAGATCGTCGGAGAGTTCCGAGTCGTCAAGCTTGGCCTTGACCGGGGCATCGAGGCTGCTTTCGTCAACCATGCTCGGGCCTCGTTGGCAGGGCGGCGCACCGGCCGCAACATTCGGGGAAGTGACCGTCCGCCAGGGGGGCTGCGGTGCGTCGTGGCGCGGAAAATCCTGATGCTTCGGGCCGGCAGCCGGGCATTACCCCCGGCCTGCCGGCCCTTTCGGGCGGATTACTTATCGAAAATCTTGTCGATTTTCTGGCCAAGCGTTTCAGCGGTGAAGGGCTTGACGATGTAGTTGGAGACCTTGGCCTGAACGGCTTCGATGATATTTTCCTGCTGGGCTTCAGCCGTGACCATGAGGAAGGGCAGATTGGCGAATTCCTCGCTGGTGCGGACTTTGCGAAGCAGTTCGATGCCCGGCATTTTGGGCATATTCCAGTCGGAGATGATGAAGTCAATTTTGTCTTTATTGAGGGTTTCCCAGGCAGTGCTGCCGTCGTCGGCCTCAATGATGTTGTTGAAACCCAATTGGCGAAGGATATTTTTGATGATTCTGCGCATGGTGGAGAAGTCGTCAACGACAAGAATGCGCATTTCCTTATTGTAGGCCATGGCTCGTCTCCTTAATAGTGCTACTTCTCAAGTCGCCTTGGAGCATCCCAGAGGGCCGATGATCAGGCCGGGTGATGCATCCGCCTTGGCGTTTGCTGCGTTGTACTCAGTGCTGCTCGATATTGTATTGAGACTTGAACTTCTGCCGCAGTCGGGCCAGGGCCTGGGAGTGCAGCTGCGAAACGCGACCTTCGGTGATGCCCATGACTTCGGAGGTCTCGCGCATGTTGAGTTCCTCACCGTAATAGAGCGACAATACCAGCTTTTCCCTGGGAGTCAAATCATCGATCAGGGAAGCCAGCTTGTCGACGAGCTCCTTGAATTCCGCAGACTTATACGGCTCGTTGTCCAGCTGGTTCTGTTGGTAGGAGGAGATGTTCTCAGTGATCGCGTCAAGGCTCAGGCACAGCTGGTTCTGGAGCGCCTCAAGGCCCATGGAGACCTCGCGTTCCGAGAGCCCGGTGGCCTCGGCCAACTGCCCCAGTGTCGGCGGACCGCCGGAATCGTTTTCAATGCGCCGGGTGGCTTCCTCCAGCGTGCGCACCCGCTGGCGCTGGCCCCGGGAGAACCAGTCCATGCGCCGCAGATCGTCGAGCATGGCGCCCTTGATCCGCGATTCGGCATAGGTCTCGAACTTGATGCCAAGGGCGGCCTTGAACCGGCCCAGGGCCTCGAGCAGGCCCATGGCCCCGGCGCTTAACAGCTCGCCCATCTCCACCGACGGCGGCAGCTTGGCCTTGAGCCGGCTGGCCACGATTTTGATTTTGGGCGAGTAATGGCGCACGATCTCCTGGCGATCGCGCGCATCGAAATCTTTCCACAACATTGCCCCGGACTCGAGATTAAGCCAGGGGCTGTTCTTGGAAGAGGAGCTTTTTCCAGAAGAATTTGATGTTTCCATCGAGCTTGGCATCCACTTCCCAGGAGTCGATCACGTGCGCCAGATCCACAAGTTTTTTGGCCGCCGGAGAATCAGGCGTGAGATGGCAAAACGGTTTTTGCCGGATCACCGCATTTCGTACGGCCGGGTCGGTCGGCACATATCCCGTGAAATCCAGGGAAATACCCGACAGAAAATGGTCGCAGGCCGCATAGAGTTTTTCAAACACCGCCTTGGCGGCCTTGGCGCTTTGGGCCATGTTCACCACGACCCGGAAGCGGTGGACGTCATGGTTTAAGTGCATGACCTTGACCAGGGCGTAGGCGTCGGTCAGCGAGGTCGGCTCGGTCGTCAGGACGAGCAGGCGCTCCCGGGCGGCCAAGTTGAAATATATTACATTATCATTAATTCCTGCGCCAGTGTCCACTATCAAATAGTTGATCTTGCCCTCAAGGTAATCCATGGCCTCGAGCAGGTCGAGCTTTTGCCCGGTGGACAGGGCCAGCATGTCGCTTATGCCCGAGGAGGCCGGCAAAATGGAAAAGCCAAAGGGCGTTTCGAGCAGGATATGGCGCAGTTCCACCCCTTCGTGAAAGAGGTGGAACAGGTTCATCGTGGGGGCCAGCCCCAGCATGATGTCCACGTTGGCCAGGCCAAGGTCGGCATCGAGCAGCACCACCTTGCGGCCCATGCGCGACAGGCAGTAGGCGAGGTTGACCGAGAGGTTGGTCTTTCCCACGCCCCCCTTGCCCGAGGTCACGGACAGGACCATGGGCAGTTCCGGACCGGGTCCGGCGCTTGGGCGCGGCGTATCGGTGAGACGGCTTGACATGCGTCATCCTTCGGCTGCGGCGTCGGCATCCGGGTATTCGCCGGGCAGCTGGTGTTTGAAAAGAAGTTTCCACACCGCCTTGCCTGAGGCCGCCGCCATGTTGCCGGTGAGTTCCGGGCCGAAGGTCAGGGCCGAAACAGGCAGGGAGGAGGCGTGCGCCATGTTGACAAGGCTGCCATAGTTACAGGCTTCATCGAGCTTCGTCCAGATGAGGCTGCTTACGTGCTCGCAGCGCCCGGCGCGCAGGTAATGGTCGGCCTGGGCGTCGGAAAAAAGCGGCGACAGGACCAGATGGGCAGCCAGGCCGGCGCGGCCGGACAGTCCCATCTCGCTATGCCAGGCGGCCAAGGCCCCTTCGCGGGCCAGGCTTGGCGTGTCCACGAAGACCGCATCCCCGGCTGCTGCGCCGTTCAGGATGCGGCCGAAATCTTCCGGGCTGTCGACCTCGGCATAAGTCAGGCCGGATAGTTCGGCGTAGTGGCGAAGGAGCAGGCGTCCCTTGCCCCGGCCGGTATCGGCATTGACCACCACCACCCGGTTTTGCGGGAGACGGCGTCTGGCCTCCAGGGCCAGACGCAGCAAAATGGTGGTCTTGCCCACGCCGCTTGGGCCGAGAAACATGTGGGCCGTGTTCGGCCAGGCTTGGGGCGTCAGGGGTTTGACGGCGACGATCCGGGACAGGGCCGGGATGACGGCTTCCTCGCAGCGCTCGATGATGGAGCGGTAAATGGCCAGGATCGAGGCTTCGTTGACGCCCTCGCGTTCCAGGTATTCCAGGGCCAGACGTTGGCGCGGACTCAAGGCGGACAGGTCCATGCGCGGGCGCATGAGGGCCAGCAGATGGCCCTTGATCTCGCACCATTCCCGGTTCCAGTCGGCCTGTCCGGCCTTGCCCGGCTGGGGCGGGCGTCCCGAGGCCGGGGCCGGTTTGCCGTTCCCGTTGCCGTTGCCCGGCCGGGTCGGGCAGGCCGGGCCGGCAGTGGCCGGGGCAACCAGCGACTGGCCGGGGTGCTCCAGGGCGGCCATGACCTCGCACAGGCTGCGGCCGTCCTCGCGAACGGTCTGGCTGCCGAGGATCACGGCTTCCTTGCCGAGTTCCTGGCGGATTTGCGAGAGTGCGGCGGCCATGTTCTCGCCGCGAAAGGTCTTAACCCGCATTGGTCAGTCCTATGTTGGCAAGGGATTGCAGTTTGATTTCGGCCGGAATCTCGGCCTGGGAAATCACCGGCAAATTGGGGATGAACCGGGACAGGAGCTGGGCCAGATGGGGCCGCACCAGCGGCGAGGTCAAAAGCACGGGCTGGCCTTCGCCGAGCATGGCCTTGTCCATGGCCTTTTGAATGGACTGGATGATGCGCTGGGCCAGTCCGGGTTCCATGGCCAGATAGGCCCCGTGGTCGGTCTGGCGTACGCTTTCCTGGATGGCGCCTTCGACCTTGGGGGCCAGGGTCAGGATGGGCAGGGCTCCGTCGCCGGTCAGATAGGGCTTCACAATGGTGCGGCCCATGCGGGAGCGCACGTATTCCGTCAACTGGTCCGGGTCTTTGACCGAGGAGGAGTAGTCGGCCATGGTTTCGGCCACGGTCAGGAGGTCGCGGATGGACACGCCTTCACGCACGAGGTTCTGGAGCACCTTCTGGACGCCGCCGAGGTTCATGGCCCCGGGCACGAGCTCTTCCACTGGCCTTGGGGGCGCGCTTGGAGAGATGTTCGAGCAGGGTCTGCACTTCCTGGCGGCCGAGGAATTCGTGCAGGTGGCGCTTGAAGACTTCGGTCAGATGGGTGGCGATGACCGTGGCCGGATCGACCACGGTGTAGCCGGCCAGCATGGCCTCGTCCTTTTGCAGTTCCGGCACCCACAGGGCCGGCAGATTGAAGGCCGGCTCGCGGGTTTCCACACCCTGGATGCGGTGCTTGGCGTCGCCCGGGTCCATGGCCAGATAGTGGTCGATGAGGATCTCGGCCGAGGCCACTTCGTTGCCCTTTATAAGGACCACGTACTGTCCGGGGCGAAGCTGAAGATTGTCGCGCAGATGCAGCGAGGGGATGACCACGCCCATGTCCAGGGCGAACTGGCGACGGATGGAGCGGATGCGGGCGAGCAGATTGCCGTTTTGCTCCTCGTCCACCAGCGGGATCAGTCCGTACCCGACTTCCAGTTCCAGGGCGTCCAGCGGCAGCAGGGCCTGGACTTCTTCCGGGGTTTCCAGTTCCGGGGCCGGCTTTTTCTCCTGCTCGACGGCGCTGGTCTTGAGCATATCCTGCTGCTGCCCCGAGAGTCTGGCCACGAAGAAGAGCAGGGCCGACATGACCAGGAAGGGGATGGTGGGCAGGCCGGGAACGATGGCGAACAGGAGCAGCATGGCGGAGACGAGGCGAAGGGCCTTGGGATGGAAGGTCAGCTGGGCCAGGAATTCCTCGCCCATCTTGGCCTCGGCTGCGGCCCGGGACACGATCAGGCCGGCCGACGTGGAAATGATGATGGAAGGAATGATGGAAACGAGGCCGTCACCGATGGTCAAAAGGGTGTAGGTCTGGGCCGCGTCCTTCCAGTTCATGCCCTTTTGCAGCACGCCGATGAAAAACCCGCCGAACATGTTGATGGCGGTGATGATGATGGTGGCGGTGACGTCTCCGGAGACGAACTTGCCGGCACCGTCCATGGCGCCGTAAAAATCGGCTTCCTTACGGATGATGTTGCGCCGGTTCGTGGCCTGCTGTTCGTTTATGAGGCCGGCGTTCAGGTCGGCTTCAATGGCCATCTGCTTGCCCGGCATGGCGTCCAGGGTGAAGCGGGCGGCCACTTCGGCGATACGGGTGGTGCCGGCGACGATGACCTTTTTGTTGATGACGAAAAGCACCAGAAAGATGACGCAGCCGACAACGTAGTTGCCGCCGACCACGAACTGGCCAAAGGCCTGAATGACGTGCCCCGCGGCCGAAGGGCCCTCGTCGCCGTGGAGCAGGATCAGACGGGTGGAAGCCACGTTCATGGACAGGCGAAGCAGGGTGGTGACCAGGAGCAAGGTCGGATAGATGGAGAATTCCAGGGGCGACCCCATGAACATGCTCGTCACCAGGATCACCAGACTGATCGAGATGGAGAAGGTGAGCATGAGGTCGATAAAGGCCGAAGGCACCGGGACCAGCATGACGAACAGGATGACCACCACACCGGCGGCCAGCATGAGGTCGCCCTGACGGGTGAACCGTTCGTAGTTGAACTGGACCGTTTCGTTGGCTGTCTTCGCCATGATTTTGACACCCTTTTCGGTAATCCGGCCGGCCTAGCGCGGACGGGAAAAACGCCGGAACTTGTCGAGTTGGGCCAGGATCGAGGCTACTGCCTGGTAGAGATCCTCGGGAATCACCTGGCCAATCTCCACGTTCTTATACAAGGCCTGTGCCAGGGGCTTGTTCTCCCGGATGGGGACATTGTGCTCCCGGGCGATGTCCTTGATTCTTTCGGCCATGAAATCGCCTCCCTTGGCCAGCAACATGGGGGCCGGCGATACAGTTGGATTGTAGCTCAGGGCACAGGCGATGTGCGTCGGGTTGGTAATGACCACATCGGCCTTGGGAACGTCCTTAAGCATCCGGCGATTCATCACTTCCATCATCTTTTGTTTCTGTTTCTGCTTGATCTCCTGGTCGCCGAAGGACTGCTTCTGCTCGTCCTTGACTTCATCCTTGGACATTTTCATGTTTTCTTCATAGTCCCAGCGCGTGTACCAGACGTCCAGGATGGCGATGATCAAGAGCGGTCCCAGGGTGTAGAGGACCATGTCGTAGCCGTTGCTCAGCAAGAAGACCGCAAATGTTTCAGTGGTCTGGTAAAAGAGCGGCAGAAATTCGTTGAATTTATTTTTTAAGATGAGATAGGGGACCAGGGAAATGGCCACAGCCATGACCACCTGCTTGGCCAGTTGGATGAAGGTGCGGGGACTGATGAGGAGTTTTTGCAACCCGGCCATCGGGTTGATAATATTGCTGAAATCCGGTTCGAAGATCTTCGGTCGCCAAAGCGCTCCCACCTGGAGGCGCTGGGTGATGTAGGCCACGACCGCCATGACCAGCAGGATGGGCAGGAGCATGATGGCCAATTTGGCGGACAGCGACCACATGAGCGCGGTCACGTCGTCGGTGGTGGCTTGAAAATTCAGCCGTTGTCCCAGAAATGTCCGGAAAATATCCCGCATCTCGGTGGAAATGTCCTCAAGGGTGTAGCGGATGGCGAAAAGACCGGCCATGAGCACGGTGAGCTTGGGCAACTCCTGGCTTCGCGGCACCGACCCCTTTTCACGCGTTTTATCGCGTCGTTTCGGGGTGGCTTTTTCTGTTTTACTCGGATCTTTGGCCATGTCGCGATATCCCGGTACAGGGGTGAAACCGGTTTTGCCGGTCTGGCGCGCCGCTTAGGGGTGGTGCCAAGCTCTAGCGTCAATTCCTTGTTTATATTCTCAAAAAGGAGATGTGACGGATTGAGAACGCGACATCAGCTTGAGGCCTTGAGCACCAGGCGGAACATCGGTTCAAGCTCCATCAGGAATTGCTCGATGGTGATGGCCAGCGCCGCAAAGACCATGGTCATAAAGAGAAAGCCCACGGTGATTTTCAGGGGAAAACCGATGAAAAGGACGTTCATCTGCGGCGCGGCCCGGGCAATGAGGGCCAGGGCCAGATCGACCAGGAAAATCGAGGCCATGATGGGAGCGGCGATTTTAAGGGCCATGACAAACATCTGGCTGGTAAAGGCAATGAGGTGTTCTCCCAGGGCGGCATTGATCAAAAGCCCCCCAGGCGGCACGAGCTCGAAGCTCTGGGCCATGCTGGACAGCAGCAGCAAGTGCCCGTTTAGGCACAAAAAGAGCATGGTGGTGACCTGGCTCATCAGATGCCCCAGGCCTGATTCCGAAGCGCCGGTCATGGGATCGATGCTGTTCATGAGCGAAAAGCCCATGGAAAAGCCCATGATGGCCCCGGCGCTTTGGGCGGCGGAAAAAAGCAGGCGCACCAGGATGTCGAGCAAAAGGCCGATGATGATCTCGCCCAGAAACATGAGCGCGATGGTCCAGGTGTTGGCGGGCATGACCGTGCCGGGAAAAGACAGTTTGGGCCACAGCGCCAGGGCGAGGATGAAGCACAGGGCGGCCTTGATGGTATTGGGAATCAGATTGGCCCCGTAAAAGGGCAGCATGAACAAGACGACGCTTAAACGCATAAACGTCAACAAAAAGCTGAAGATGACCGCCGGATTGATGTGGAACAAGTCCATGGCAGGGGGGAAGCAAAAGCCGGGCCAGGGGCCGGCCCGCTACTCCAGGATGTAGCGCATCGGGTTGACGGGAACTCCGCCAAGGCGCGTTTCGTAGTGGAGATGGGGACCGCTCGTTTGGCCGGAGTCCCCCACATGGCCGATGGTCTGTCCCCGGGCCACGGTCTGGCCCTTGGACACGAGCACATCGCGCAGGTGGCCGTAGGTGGTGACCAGCCCCCCCTGGTGGTCGATGACCAGACCAAAGCCGCCGCCTTCGGTTTCGCCGGCAAAGGTCACGACGCCTTCTCCCGGGGCCACCACCGGGGCACCGATGGGAGCGGCGATATCCAGGCCCTTGTGGAACTCCTTTTTGCCGGTAAACGGCGAGGTGCGCTCCCCGAACGGGGAGGCGATCCAGCCGGCCACGGGCCATGTGGTGGGCAGTGCGGCCAGATGCGTCTTGGTGGCGTCGAGCATGGAGACCAGCTCCTGCTGGCGCACCCGCTCCAGGGCGGCCTGGTCGCGCAGTTCGGTCAGGAACTGGTGGAGTTTGCGGGTGAGCATTTCCTGACGGTACAGCGGCAGGTACTTTTTGTCGAAGTCCTTGTCCTCGCCGCCGGGTGTGACCTCGCGGGGGTCCTGGTCGATGTTGACCATCTGGCGCAGCTTGGCGTCAAACCCCCGGATGCGGACGAGATCGGTTTCCAGGCCCTTGATCTTGTCCGAAAGGCTCAAAAGCTGGGCGTTCTGGTCCTGGGCCTTGGCCTCCCACTGGGCCAACTCCTGTTCCATCCGTTTATAATTATAATAATATTTGACGAGAGAGACGTTGCCGGCCACCAATGCGGCCAGGGCGACGAGCATCAGGGCAAACAACCAGCCGCGGAAGCGCAACTTGCGATAGGCCCCGTGGTGGTCCCGAAAGATGACGAGCTGGTAGTTTTTAAACATCGTCTGCGTCCCCGGGCAGCGGCCCGCCGGCCAAGGCGTCCCGGTCCAGCTGCCAGCGGCCGAGAGCGTGCTGGAGGGTGATGTTTCGTTTCTTGCCGCCCTCGCAGATGGTCCGGACCCAGGTCTCTGCCTCGTGGCGCATGGATTTGCCGGCCATGGGGCAGGGATTGGAAAAGACCGGCAGTTCCCAGGCCTTGGCCGCCCGGAGAATGGTCGGCTTGTCAATCAGGAGCAAGGGGCGGATGACGGTGAGGCGGCCCTTGAAGAAGGACTCCCGGCTGGACAGGCCGTCCACCCGGCCGTTCTGGAAGAGATTGAGGAAAAAGGTGGCCGACAGGTCGTCGGCGTTGTGGCCAAAGGCCAGATGGGTCAGGCCGTATTGGGCGCACAGGTCGAAGAGGCGTTTGCGCCGCAGCCAGGCGCAGTAGAAGCAAGCGGAATTTTTCTTGTTTTCCTCGGAAAAGGCTCTTGGGCCAAAATCCGTGACCTCGATATGGGCCGGGATGCCGAGGCCGGCGCACAGCGGGACGAGGGGGGCATGGTTGTGCGGGTCAAAGCCGGGATTCAAGTGGAGCAGCATGAGCTCCACGGGAAAGGGCACGATCCGGCGTCGGATGGCCATGACGGCCAGCATGACCAGGCTGTCCACACCGCCGGACACGGCCAGCCCGACTCTGGCCCGGGGGGAAAGCTGGCCGGTGTGCATCATGAGCTTGCCGGCCTTGGCCACGCAGACCCGCTGGGCATAGCTCAGGTCCCGGGCGCGCAGGGGATGGGGGGATCGGGTCATCAAAAAACCTTTAAAGCGCGTTATCCATCAGGATGTCGCGGACTTCGGCGATCTGCTCCATGATGGCGGCCATGACGTTTTCCATCTGAAGCGGGGTGATGTCCAGACGGGTGAACACGGCCTCGGACGGGGCGTACTGCATCCCGTCGATACCCATGCCGATGCCGGTCATCTTGGCAATGACGTCGCCGACGTGGACAAGGTCCAGGGCCACGTCGGGTTCGGGGCAATCGTCGGGGCGCAGGCGGTAGCGGACCACATTGACAATGGGGGTCGGGATGCCCCAACGCTCCAGGAGCACGGCCCCGAGTTCGGCATGGTTGATGCCGAGAACCATTTCCTCGGCCTGCTCGAACGGGATATGGCGTTCGTGGGCCAGGGTCAGGATGGGGGCGGCGTCGACTTCGAGAAACGATCCCATGACTGTCTTGCCGATATTGACCAGAAGCCCGGCCGTGAAGGTGTGGGGCGGGGCGGCGATCTCAAGTTCCCGGGCCAGGGTCTCCGAGGCCGTGGCCACGGCCACGGAATGTTCGAGCAGTTCGCCCGGGCGAAGGCCGTAGCCCTTGATCTCGTAACGGGTAAACGGGGCCACGCCCGAGGCGATGACGAGCTGGTAGATCCGGTTAAGCCCCAGGCGCATGAGGGCTTCCTTGACCGTGGACACCTTGCCGACGCCCCCGAAAAATGAGGAATTGGCCATGCGCAAGACATTGACGGTCAGCCCCGGATCAAATTCGATGATTTTCGCCAACTGGCGCAGGTCGGCCTCGGGATTGCCGATGTAGGCCAGCACCTTTTGCACCGGCATGGGCATATGCGGTATGGCGGTGGCTTTTTGGATGATGTCTTCGCGTCGGCTCATAATTCCCACGACCTCCCGCACGATGAGATCACGACTCGGCCCGTGTCCGCGTAAAGGCGCATGGTTCGCGGAATGGTGCCACCCACATCCTCGGCCGAAAGGCGCATCTCGTTGACCTGCAACAACTTTTTAAGCGCCGCAAAATTGTTGGCCCCGGTGTCGAATTGATTGGAAATATGCATCATCCGACCGCAACCGGCAGCTTTGAGCACGAGGTTTTCCCGGGTGGCTCCGCGCCCGAACATGGCGCGCATCATTTGGGGAACGCCGACGTTGACGTACATGAAGGGATTTTTCTGGGGCGACTTGATTTCCCTGGCCAGGGGCAGCAGGCAATGGATAAGCCCCGCCACCCCGGCAACGGGGTCGTAGGCGGCAAGGCCCAGGCACGAACCGAGGGCGTGCGTGACGAGCACATCCTTGGCGCGGTTGGTGACCTTCATATCGGAGATGCTGACAACGATCTCCATAGGCTGTGTCTTGCGGCTGATCCTTGGGAAAAAAGAGGTTTGCCGGGTGCTGGCGAGCAAAGACGGTAGCCGGAAACGCGGCGAAGGACAAGGGCGGGGCCAGGGCGCCGACAGCTTACTCCCCGGGCCCCGGGCAGCGCCTCATCCCACCCCGAGCACAGCCGGCGCGGGCTGCCGGGCGGGTGTGTCCTCAAGCCGGGACATGAGATGGCTCGGGAAGCGGGGCAGGGACAGGGTGAACCGGGCCCCGGGAGCGTAGGCCCGGTCCAGGGCGATCTGGCCGTTGTGCTCCAGCAGGATTTCCTGGGCCAGCGTCAGGCCCACGCCGCAGCCGTCGGAGCGCGAGGAATAAAACGGATCGAAAATGTGCGGGGCGTCAGCCGGGGCGATGCCGGGACCGTCGTCGGTGACGGCAATTTCCAGGCGTTCCCCGACCACGGCGGCACTCAGGCCTATGACCAGGGAGTCGCGAGCGGCAAACTCCAGACTGTTGCGAAACAGTTCGGCCAGGGCGGCGGCCAGCAGGCTGCCATCGGCCACCAGAGGCACGTCGGGGACGGCGTCGAGATGCCAGGTGACGCCGCGCCCCAGGGCCGTGGCCGTGGCTTGCACCCGGCTGCGGGCATCGGCAGCGACTACGGGCAGGGTGGTCGGCTCCAGGCGCAAGGGGCCAAGCGAGGCAAATCGGGCCACGGTGCGCACAATGGTTTCCAGACGTCTGGCTTCATCGAGAATGATGCCGGGATACTGCGAGGCGATGCCCAGGCTTTCGATCTGGCGCGACAGGCGGGTGGCGAAGCCGCCGATGGCAAAGGCGGGATTGCGGATCTGGTGGGCCACCGAAGCGGCGAGCTTGTTGAGGCCCCTGATCTTTTCCCGTTGAATATTGTTTATTTCCTTGAGGATTTCCGTCTCGCGGCGCTGCATCCGGGACAGTTCGGTGATGTCGTGCAAAATGACCACGACCCCGGCGGAGTTGCTGTCGCCGGACAGATAGGAACTGGTGATGGACAATTCAAAGAGTGCACCACTCGGTGCGGCATAGGGCACCACCCGGCAAAGCCCGACGAGTTCGTTTTGAATCACGTCCATGACGATCTGATTGAACCGGGCATTGGCGTCGTTTTCGAAAAACAGTTCGCCCCATCCCCGGCCAAGCAACTGTTCCCGGGGATAGCCCAGGATGGCGGCGGCCGCCGGATTGACCGTGGCAAAAGCGCCGGTATGGTCCACGATGAGCAAGCCCACCGGCAGACTTTCGACGACGTTTTGAGCGATCAGGTCGCTTATGTGGGTCATGATCGACTTCGGTGCATGGTGATGGGCATACATGACAGAGTCGCAGGTGCTTTTCAAGACGCGCCGGGTGTCCTGTGGCCAGGTTGACGAATTTTTAAGAAGCCTGTGGACAGACGCCTGGGAACCGCATACTTCTCGCCGGATTGAAACGACGCTCCCGAAGCTGTGGAGCCTGGATGAGGGCAGGGTATATGTCCATTGAATTCATGAAGGAACTTATCGCCCAGTACGGCTATCTGGCGCTTTTCATCGGCACGTTCCTGGAAGGCGAGACCATTTTGCTGCTGGCCGGGTTTGCGGCCCAGTCTCCGGCCTTTAACCTTGATGTGCGCCTGGTCATCCTGGTGGCCTTCTGCGGCAGCCTGGCCGGGGATCAGACGGCCTTTTTCATCGGCCGCCATTACGGCCGCAGGCTCGTGGCCCGCAGCGAGAAATGGCGCAACCGGGCCGACCGGGTCCACGCCATGCTCAAGAAATACCATGAGGTCCTGATCCTGAGTTTTCGATTTTTTTACGGCCTGCGCAATCTCACGCCCTTTGTTTTGGGCACGGCTGATATCTCCATACTCAAGTTCTTCGTTTTAAACGCTATTGGTGCCGGCATCTGGGCCGTGGCCTTTACCCTTATCGGCTACGGCTTCGGCAGTCTGCTGGAAAACGTCCTGACCAAACTTATTGATAATGTGCACCATGTCGAACTGGCCATTCTCGGTCTGGCGGCCCTGGTGGCCCTGGGCCTGTGGCTGCGAAAGGCCATGCGCCGCTCCCGCTAGTGCCGCGCTCTCAAAATTGTTCATGCGGACAGCAAAGATAATATCCTAGAATCATAATGTTATTCCTAAAAAAGGCCCTTTTTAGAACAGACGACATACGACTCGTGTGGGGCTTTTGCAAAAATACGGATTTTTCTGGTCCCGCCTCGCGCGCGAAGCCATGGCCCACCACCCCTCGTTCGCCCGCAACACTCGAAATAAAAGTGCGTTTCCAAAAGCCGCTGCCCTTTGCCTTCCCGAGGCATGCCCCCTGCAGGGGCGTTGCCAAGGCCGCGTGTTTGTTCCAAACGCGACACGGCTGCTTTGAACGTGATCTCCTGGCTGGCAGCTTTTGTAGGGGCAGGAACGCTTTGATCTTTTCAGGAAAACATGTAATTTGGCCCATGGCTCAGATACCCGGGCCGTACGATGTCCATAAAATGCGCCACTGTCCGGGCGCTTGGCAATGCGTTGTCGAAGAATAAATGGCGGGGGTGAGGACAATGGCCGATTCGACCCAGTTAGCCTTCGCCCGCGACCTGTTGCGGCAATGCCGCAGGGCCCTTGGCGGCAGTGAAAACGGCCTGACCGGGGTCATCAAAGCCCGTGAACAGGATTTTTTATCCCTGGGCGAAGATCTCTACGCCTTGCAGAACAGTTGCGAGGACATCTCCCGCACTGCCCAGTCCCTGGTGACCTGCACCTCGGGCCAGGCCATGCACACCACCCTCAGCGCCCTTTCGGAAGAGCTCGAAGCGCTTACGGACGAAACAGCCAGGGCCGCTGGCCGTCAGAGCCTCAAGGAAATCGACGGCGTGGTCCGGATCGTGGATGAACTCTCCGACATTCTTTCGGCCTTCTCGAAAATCGTCAAATATTTGAGCATTCTCGGGATCGCCACCCGCATCGAAAGCGCCCGTCTCGGCAATGACGGCCGGGGATTTACCACCCTGGCCGACGATGTGGAAAAGCTGGCCCATCAGATCGTCGAACACTGCGCCGGCATCGCCGGGCGCATTGAGACCTTGCGCGGCCATGTCCAGTCGGCCAGAGAGCGCAACCTGGCGATTCTCGATACCCAGGAGCAATGCCACGAGGTCATTATCCGCCAGCTTGCAGCCAATATCGTGGCCCTTGGCGATATGGCCTCCTGTTCCAGCGGGGTTTCCCTGGAACTGTCCCGCAGCGCCGAAGACATCGCCGTGGACATCGGACAAGCCGTACGCTCGATGCAGTCCCATGACATCGTCCGCCAGCAGATCGAACATGCCGAGCATGCCCTGGCCGAGACGGCCGCAATGCTCGATGCCGAGGCCACCGACGAAGCCGATGTTGCGGCACTGCTTGAACTGGTGGCCTTCGTGGCCGACGTGCTCACCCTGCAGACCTCCCAAATCGGCAGTGCGGACGACCATTTCATCGAGGCCGCCGATACCCTGCGCAACTCCCTGGCCTCTCTTGCCGGACGCATCCGCGGCATCGGCGAAGCCATTGGCGGCATTGCCGGCGTGGGCTCCTCCGATACGCCTCTGGCCAGGCTTGAGGCCGGCGTGGTCACGGTAAAATCCGAGCTTGGCGATTTCGCAGCCGAAGGCGAGGCCCTGGGCAATATCATGGACTCCGTGGCCGACACCATTGCCGGTATGGGCGGGGCCATCGAAGCCATTGAGGAAGTGGGGACGGAAATCGAACTCATTGCCATCAATGCCAGCATCAAGGCCGCGCACACCGGCGAGGCCGGGGCAGCCTTGGGCGTTTTGGCCCTGGCCATCCAGCGTCTGTCGGGTGATGCCCGCCGCCAGACCGATGCCGTTGCCCGCATCCTTGGAGACATTGCCAGTGCTTCAAAGGGGTTGCAGGATAATGCCGGCCGGTATAACGATCAATCCGAAGCGTGGCGGATCGTCGGGGAGCTCGATACGGTTCTGGCCGACACCAGCGGGGCCGTCAAGCAATGCCAGGAGTTGTTCGCGTCCCTGAGCAGCTCAAGCCGCACCTGGGGCGCTCGGGCCGATGAACTGGCCCGCAGCATCAACTTTGACCGGGAGATCAGCCGCAGTCTTTCGGGTATCCGCCGGTCCCTGGACGAACAGATCGCAGCGGCCCGAAAGCTTGTGCCAAGCGGCGGCAAGGGGCGAAGCAGCCGGCTGCGCCAGCTCTATGACCGCTATACCATGGAAGCCGAGCGGAATGTGCACGAGGCGGCCTTTGGCCAATCCCGGGCGAAACTGACCGCACCGTCCAAGACCAAGGCCATTGCCCAGGAACCAACCGAATTCGGTGACAACGTGGAGCTGTTTTAGGGCCATGGCGCCGCAGGGTGCACAGGAGCCAGACACACGATGATGTCCCAGGACGACGCCCACCGCCTGGCCTATCTGGAAGAGGCCCGGGAGCTTTTGGCCGACCTTGAGGCCTCGCTTTTGGAGTTGGAAACAACCCCTGACGACACCGATCTGCTGCACAAGATTTTCCGGGCCATGCACACCATCAAAGGGTCCGGGGCCATGTTCGGTTTCGACGATATCGCGGCGTTTACCCACGATGTCGAGACCGTCTTTGACCGGGTGAGAAACGGCCAGCTCGGCGTCAACCGCCAATTGCTCGATCTTTCCTTTCATGCCTGCGACCACATCCGGGCCTTGCTCGAACCCGGCCTGGACCAGGATGCCATCCTGGCGACCCAAGGGCGCACCATCCTTGATGGTTTCCACCAGTTTGCCGGGGAGGACGCGGCCCCTTCGCTTCCCGAAGCCCCCCGGGAAGGCCACCCGCCCGAGGAACGCAGGGGCTGCCAGCCGCTGATCTACCGGCTGCGCATCAAGCCCCATGCCGACATGCTGGCCACAGGCAACAATCCCCTGCATCTGCTTGAGGATCTCTGCGCCCTGGGTGATTGCCGGCTTTTCCTCCACACCGAAGCCCTGCCGGCCCTCGACGTCCTGGATCCGGAATCCTGCCCCGTGTGGTGGGACTGCGTGCTGCGAACCACTGCCAGCCGCCAGGAGGTTTCCGACGTCTTCGTCTTTGCCGAGGACGACTGTGAACTGATCATCGACATTCTCGACGACAGCTGCGCCGAAGACGGGGAGCAGGCCCACAAGCTCCTGGGCCAGATCCTGGTCGAACGCGGCGACATTACGCCTGAGGATCTTGAGGCGGCCCTGTCTTCCCAGAAACGGCTGGGCGATATTTTAACCGACCAGGGACTGGTGCATCCGACCCAGGTGGCTTCGGCCCTGGCCGAGCAGTCCGCTGTGCGCACTCTTGGCCAGAAGGCGCAACCTGAACGCCTGGAAAAGACCTCCAGCATCCGGGTGCCCGCCGACAAGCTCGATTTTCTCGTCGACCTCGTGGGCGAACTGGTCATTGTCCAGGCCCAGATCCGGCAGGCCGTGGACGAGCGGGGCGACCCGGCTTTGCGCAGCCTGGCCGAGCACCTGGAACGCTTAAGCGACAGCCTGCGCGATTCCACCCTGTCCATCCGCATGTTGCCCATCGGGGCCACCTTCACCAAATTCCGCCGTCTGGTCCGCGATCTTTCCGGCGAACTCGGCAAGGAGATCGAGCTTGTCACCAGCGGCGAGGAGACCGAACTCGACAAAACCGTCATCGAGCGGTTGGGCGATCCCCTTGTCCATCTGCTGCGCAACAGCATTGATCACGGCATCGAGAACCCAGAGGTTCGACAGGCCGCCGGCAAGCCCCCCATCGGTCGTATCAGCCTCTCCGCCGCCCACGCCGGCGGAGAGGTGCTCATTACCGTTGCCGACGACGGCGGCGGCCTCGACGCGGCCGGCATCCGCACCAAGGCCGAACAGCGCGGGCTCATCGCGCCAGGAGCGGACCTGACCGCCAAGGAACTGTACCATCTCATTTTTCAGCCCGGATTCTCCACTGCCAAGGCCGTCACCAGCATTTCCGGCCGGGGCGTCGGCATGGACGTGGTCAAACGGGCCATCGACGCCCTGCGCGGCAGCGTGGAAATCGACTCCGACCCCGGCCAGGGGACGGCCATCACCGTCCGTCTGCCCCTGACCCTGGCCATCATCGACGGCCTGCAGGTGCAGGTGGCCGGGGAATACTATGTCGTCCCGCTGGGTTTGGTCGAGGAATGCGTGGAAATGGCCCGGCAGGCCGACGGTGCCGAGCGGCGCATAGTCAATATGCGCGGCGAAGTGGTGCCGGTGATGCGGTTGCGCGACGTCTTCGGCCTTGGCGGCGACGCCCCGGCCATCGAACCCATTGTGGTGGCCAAGGTCGATGGCGAACGCATCGGCATCGCCGTGGACCGGGTGGTGGGTGAACACCAGACCGTGATCAAAAGCCTGGGCAGGTTGTACCGCGATGTCGAGGAATTTTCCGGGGCCACCATCCGGGGCGACGGCACCATGGCCCTGATCGTGGACGTGCCCGCCCTGGTGCGGCGGGTCGCCGAAACCGACGGCCTGCGCTAGCAGGGGAGAATGGGGAGACGGGAGATGCCTCCGACGGCCGGACTGGAGTTAGAAAAGAGAAAGAGTGCCTCCGGCGGCCAAAGGGCAGTGCCCTTTGGAAACCCACCTGGGGTTCGTTTGATTGGACCGGGTGCGTTACCAAGTTGAGACGCAAAAGTTGCTTTTTGATCTTGACGGGAACCACCGGTGCTCCGGCGGCCAAAGGGAAAGATCGCCCTTTGGAAACCCACAAAGGGAAAATTTTTGACGGGTTGTTTGGGTTCGCTGGCAGAGCAGGCGAAACTGCATGAAACGGACGCAATCGCGTCCGCTAATTTGGGCAACACCGCGAGGGCGGGAGGAAGATATGGCCGAGGCCGCAACCACCAACGACAACCAGTACCTGACCTTCACCCTGGAACGCGAACTGTTCGCCCTGGATATCGCCTCGGTGCGTGAAGTCCTCGAACTCGTCAACATCACCCGGGTCCCCCGCACCCCGGATTACATCCGCGGCGTGATCAACCTGCGCGGGCGGGCCGTGCCGGTGGTGGACCTCAAGATGAAGTTCGGCCTGGGGGCCACCCAGCGCACCGTCGACACCTGCATCATCATCGTCGAGGTGGCCCTGGACGGCGAAGACACGGTGCTGGGAGCCCTGGCCGATTCGGTACAGGAAGTCTACGAGATGGAGACCGGCCAGATCGAGCCGCCGCCGCGCATGGGAACACCCATCCGGTCCGAGTTCATCCGGGGCATGGGCCAGTCCGGCGAACAGTTCATCATCATTCTGGACATCGGCAAGGTCTTTACCTCCATGGAACTGGCCGGCCTGGCCCAGGCCCTGGGAGAGGCCGGCCCGGATGTCGGGGAGGCTTGAGTTCCATGACGGCGACTGTCACTGCCGGCCGGACGTCCGGGCTCGTCGCCATGAGCGACAAGGAATTCAAGCGGTTAAGTGAATTTATTCATACCGAGGTCGGCATCAAACTGCCGTCCTCGAAAAAGGTCATGGTCGAAGCGCGGTTGCAGAAACGTCTGCGAGTGCTCGGCAAGGCCGGGTATCGCGACTATTACGAGTACCTGTTTAGTCCCGAAGGACTGGAAGAGGAACTTGTCCACCTTATTGACGTCATCACCACCAATACGACGGAGTTTTTCCGGGAACCGCGCCACTTCGAAATCATGACCGAGCAGACGCTGCCGCTTTGGCGCAGCCAGAACGGCCCGGGACGCCCCTTCCGGCTGTGGAGCGCCGGCTGTTCCACCGGCGAGGAGCCCTATACCCTTTGCATTGTATTGTCGGAGTTCGCTGCCCGCTCGCCGGGGTTCCGCTTCAGCGTCATGGCCACCGATATCTCCACCCGGGTGCTGTCCATGGCCAAAAACGCTGTTTATCCCGAAGAACGGCTGGCCAAGATGTCCATGGATCTCAAGCGCCGCTATTTTCTGCGCAGCAAGGACAAGGCCAAGCGACTGGTGCGCGTGGCCCCGGACATCCGCAGCATCATTGATTTTCGCCGTCTCAACTTCATGGATTCGTTCGCTTTCCCGGAACCTCTCGACACCATTTTCTGCCGCAACGTCATGATCTATTTTGACCGGGCCACCCAGGAGCGCCTGCTGCAGAA
>NZ_MLBG01000028.1 GCF_001936595.1 Desulfovibrio sp. DV | reverse complement strand
CCCCCGGTGGGGTTCGGGGCGAAGCCCTGATCTTCTGCCTTCCTCCCCCTGCTCCCTGCCTCCCATCGCCCTCACCCTCACCATCACCATCGCCATCACCAGCATCAACACCATCACCTTCCGGCGGCGTCCCCTGCCTCGGTGTCATAAAACGAAATATCCCAGTCCTCTCTGGCATCTTCTTGCAGCAAATGCGGCATGGCCTGTTCCAGGGCGCGGTCGGCGTTGTCCGGCAACAGGGACCGCACCCCGTTTCGGACCGCTGCAACGAGCGGAGAGGCTTGCCCCCCGGCCCCGGATGATAGGCCAAGCCCGGCCAGATCGGCGCGCAGCAGCGCAGCGGCTTGCGGGTGCGGCAGAGCATCGGCCAGGACCGCCGGCAGGCTGGCGGCGTCGACCTGGTAGCCGGCTTCGCGCAGCAGGCTGGTCAGGGCAAAGGCGAGGTAGAGCAGGTCATAATACAGGAAGGCGGGGTTGGCGGCCTGGTGGCTGGCCACACGATTTCGCATGGCCAGAAGGAAGGCGTTGACCGGGTCGATGGGGTTGTGGCGGGCCGCGGCCAGATACTGCCGGCCCTGCCAGACCCAGCCGCGTCTGACCATGGTCTGGCGCGACAGACGCCGGATCTGCCGGGCGGCCGGTTCGGGCAGGATGCGAAGAGCCAGCCCGGCCCGGCGCAGGGTCTGGCTGAAATGGACGTCTTCATGCAGGCGATGGGGGTAATCATGAAAGCCATAGCGTTGCCAGACATCCCGGCGAAGGAGCCAAAGCCCGGCCGGGGCAACGTCGGCGTTGCCGGAGAAATTGACCATGAGGCCGTAGCGCAACTGTTGGTAGTCGGCCAGCAGTCCCGGGCCGGCATCGGTGACGATGGGTGTGGCCACAATGCCGACGTCCGGCTTGGCTGCCTCGCGCAGGCAGCGGCTGATCCAGTCGGGCGGCAGGCGGATATCGGCGTCCAGGGAAAGGAGGAAACGGTTTTGGGCTGCATCCAGACCGGCGGCCTTGGCCCGGGCCGGCCCCTGGTTGGGTTCAAGCCGGATGAGCCGGGGCCTTGGCCCATCGGCCGGCAGGGCAAAGGGCGTCTTGGAGCCGTCGTCGATGACAATGGTTTCACGCGGGAGGACGTCCCACGCAGCCATGGAGGCGAGCAGGCCGGCGGCCAGGGTATGGTCGTCGTAGGTATAGGTGATGACGGACAGAGCCAACTGTGTGTTTTTCATGTGTATTGCGAATGCCGCCCACCAGCCGGCCAGTGAAAGGATTGCCGCGTCCGCCAGGCCGGCCAGGGTGTGGCTACTGGTTATGGAACATGAACAAAATGTTAATTTTGCTGTAATCTTTCGTACTTGGAAAAACATTGCCCCTTGGCGCGAGGTAGTCTAAACAGAAAGCTTCAAATTTGTTCACACCGAACAGTTCCGATACGAACCTGACAGTACAAGGTGGTGCTATGCCTCGATTTTCTGTCTTCGCTTCCGCTTTTCTCTGCCTTGGCCTGGCCGTTAGCTCCCCGTCGCTCCTGTACGCCTACTCTGTCCAAGCTGGCGATACCCCGCAATCGATCGCCAAGAAGCATAACATCTCCGTAGACGAGTTGCTCAAGGCCAACAAGAATCTCAAGCCAAGCAAAATGCTCATCGGCGACACGCTGGTCATCCCCGGGGGGACGCCGGCCAAGCCGGCCACGCCGGAGAAGGCCGGGAAAGCGGACAAAAAACAGCCTGAGAAAGAGCCTGCCCACGACGCCCGCAAGGATAAGGCGCCGGCCAAATCCGAACCCCTGTCGGCCAAGGAACGCGCCGCCGAGGCCCGGGATCGGGAAAGGGAGCGCAAAGCCCCGTCCGCCCCGGCACCTGCGGCCACCCATGCCGCAGCCGGCTCCTATACCGTCAAAAAGGGCGACACCCTGGGCTCGATCGCTTCCAAGCACAATGTCCGCGTCGATGAAATTTTAAAAGCCAACAAAGGGTTGAGTGCCGGCAAGTTGCAGGTCGGCCAGGAGATCGCCCTGCCCGGCGGCGCCCCGGCCAAGGCCGAACCGGCAGAGAAGCCTTCGGCCAAGGCCCAGAAGGAGAAGGCTGCCGAACCGCAGCAGCTCCCCACCCTCTCCCACACGGTCCGCAAGGGCGAGACCCCCCATTCCGTGGCCAAGCACTTTCGGATAAGCGTCACGGAATTGGCCCGACTCAATCCCGACATGGGGAAAAAGCTCCATACCGGACAGAAGCTTGTGGTCCCGGCCGCCGGTGCGGTCAAGGCGGCCGAGGCGGAACTGCCCGCGCTGGGAGCTCCCGACGCCGAACCCGAAGCCGCGCCCGTGCGTCCGACGGCCAAGGCCCCGCGCACCCCCGAACCGGCCGATCCCACCCCGAGCCTGCCTGACAGCCGCGATTCGGCCGAAGCCGAAGCCGCCTTTGAAAAGGGTATCGAATTCGGCAAGCAAAACAAGTTCCAAAAGGCCGTCGAGTTCTTTGACAAGGCCATCAAGCTCGCCCCGAACCGGGCGGACTTTTTCGCCAGCCGCGGCCATGCCCACTACTATCTGGCCCAGTACAACAAGGCCATCGACGATTACACCAAGGCCATCGAGAAAAATCCCAATTTCGCCCTGGCCTATTCCATGCGCGGCCTGAGCCGCGCCCGTTCCGACCACTATCCCCAGGCCATCGAGGACTTCAACAAGGCCATCACCCTTGGTCCCACGGAAGCCGATTACTACAAGGGCCGGGGCTTTACCTACCTGCGCCTCAAACAGTACGGCCCCATGTGCCAGGACTATCAGAAGGCCTGCACCCTGGGCGATTGCGAGTTGCTGGAAAGCGTCAAGAAAGAAAAGCTCTGCCAGTAAGGCGGCTCGCGCGCCTCGTAAAAAGCCCTGGCTTTGGCCGGGCTTTTTTTATAGGCCGGTGCCGGGCACCGACGGTCCTTGCCGCTTAGGCGCTTGGCCGGACAGGCGCTTTGGGCCAAAGCTGGGCGGCCATCATGCCGGCAAACATCAGGCAGCAACCAAAGAGCCCCCGGCTGCCAAGGCTTTCATTTAAAAACATGGCTCCGCCAACCGCTGCAAACACGGTCTCAAAACTCAGCAAAATGGCGGCGTGGGTGGGGTTGGCATCGCGCTGGGCCACCACTTGCAGGGTGTAGGCCAGCCCCACCGACAGCAGACCGCCGTACAGAATCGGCCAGGCTGCGCCCCGGATGCCTTCCCAGGTGATTTCCTCGAATACGAAAGCGCACACGAGGCTCAGGGCCGAGCAGACGGCATACTGGGCCAGAGCCAGAGGCAAAGCCCGGGTGCGCGGCGAGAGCCAGCCGATCACCAGGACATGGGCAGCCCAAAAAACCGCCCCGATCAGCTCCAGGCCATCGCCCGGAGCCAGGGTGAAGTCCTCGGTGACGGACAGAAAATACAGACCGACCGCCGAGGCCACAGCTCCGATCACATCGCCCCGGGCCGCCCGTTGGCCGAGAAAAAGCCCAAGCAGCGGCACCAGGACCACGTACAGGCCGGTGATAAACCCGGCCTTGCCGGCGGTGGTGTATTTGAGCCCCACCTGCTGCAATGACGCGCCGGTAAAAAGGATGGCCCCGGCAATGGCTCCGCCGAGCCAGGGAAAGCCGTCCTTGCTGCCGGCCAGAAACGGGGCCGGCGGCGGATAGCGCATGGAGCGGACGGCCAGCGGCGCCAGGGCAATAGCCCCCAGGGCAAAGCGGATGCCGTTAAAGGCCATGGGGCCGATGTGCTCCATGCCCAGGCGCTGGGCCACGAAGGCAAAGCCCCAGATGAGCGCGGTTATGAGACACAGGATGTCCGCCCGCAGGGAAGCGGTCCGCATGATCGACTCCTTTGGCCGGCCGGCAGCGAAAAGCCGGAGGCAGGTTCCTGCCACTGGTGGCCGTTGGCATGAATTCCACACGCGACGCGTCGCCAAACAGACAGAGGAACAGTCCATTCGGCCAGACAGCGCTGCGAAATGTTCGCGAAGCATGGGCTTGTAAAGGAAAAAACAGGCGAGGTCGAGTCTTCGCCCGGGGCTGCTGCGGACGGGAAAGAACAGGCAAGGGGTCTTTTCGGTAGCGAAACCGGGTGCACTGCCACGGCTGTTGCGGCAGCACATGGCCGTGCCCGCTGCCTGACGGGGGAGTCAAACGCCCCTGGGGAAATGCCTGACCACCCCACCGCGCTTTCGGCCCCCCAGGAGCAATAAAAAAACGCGGCAAGGCTAGGCCTTGCCGCGTGCGGACTCGAAGGGATGCGGCCCTTACGGGCGGCTAATTCTGGGCGCGCGGTCCGGACGGGGACTCGCCGCGTGCGCCCCGGGGCATGATGAGCACGCGCTTGAGCGGCCCCTCGCCCTTGGAGCGGGTGGAGATGCCCTCGTCTTCCTGCAAGGCCAGATGCACGACCCGGCGATGGTAGGAGGACAGCGGCTTAGTGGACTGGGGCCGGCCCAGGGTCTTGGCCTTGTCGGCCAGGAAAATGGCCATCTTGCGCAGGTTGTCGTCCTGGCGCTCACGGTATTCGCCGGTGTTGATCTGGACCTTAAGCGGATTGCCGTGGCGGCGGATGACGATGCGGTTGACGATGTACTGGATGGCGGCCAGGGTCTGGCCTTCACGGCCGATGAGCAGGCCGGAATTCTCCTCGTCAAGGATGAGCACCGAGACGCGCTCACTGTGGCCGGTGATCTCGAACTCGGGGGTCTGGCCGAGGATGCCGTCGAGCATCTGCTCCATAACCTCGCGCACGATGGCGGTCAGTTCCGGGGTCAGCGGCTGGGGCTCGGCCTGGGGCGCAGCCCGACGATTGTCGCGGGAAGCGCGGCCGTTTTCGTTTTCCAGGGCGTCATCGAAGTCGTCTTCAAACGGTTCGTCATCGGCCAGGCTGTCCATTTCGGGCTGGACCCGGGCCGGCTGACGCGGCTGGGCCGGCTGGCGCGGTTGGCGCGGTTGGGCCGGCTGGCGTGGCGGTGCGGGCTGACGCGGGGCTGCGGGCTTGGCGGCGGCCGGGGGCGGCGTCGGGGCCTCGGCCATGGCCGGGGCCGGTTCGTCGACAGGGGCGGCCGGCGTTTCGGGCTGGCTCGGCGGCGGTTTCTGCCGGCCCGACTCAGCCTTGGGCTGGGCCTGGGCGGCCGGCCTGGTGGCCGGTTCAGTGCGCTGCGGTTCGGGCTGGCGCGGGGCGCGGCGGGAGTTCTCCCGTCTGTCCTTGCCACCGGGCATATCGCCGAGGAGGTTGATCTCCTCGCGCAGCCTGGCCCGCACCTGAGCCTTTTTCTTGCCGACCAGACCGAAGATTCCGGAGGAACCGCCGGAAAGTATCTCGACTTCCAGCTTATCGCGGGGGACGTCGAGGTTGCGGCAGGCTTCTTCCATGGCCTCGTCGACGGTTTTGCCGCTAAAGGTCTTCCATTCGCTCATAGTTGCTCCTTGAGTTGCACTTCCGCTGCACTCGGACAGCTGTGATGCTCGTTGACGAGGGCGTCAGGACTTCTTGTTGAGCATCCACCACTGCTGGGCAATGGAAATCACGTTGTTGACCAGCCAGTAAACGACCAGTCCGGAGGGAAAGTTGAGAAACATGAAGGTGAAGATCACGGGCATAAACAGCATGACCTTGGCCTGGGTGGGGTCCCCGGGGGCCGGCGTCATCTTTTGCTGCAGGAACATGGTGGCGCCCATGATCAGCGGGGTGATGTAGTACGGGTCCTTGGCTGAAAGATCCGCCAGCCAGATCATATTGGTAAACGGCAGGTGCGTGATAAAGGCGGCGTGCCGCAGTTCGATGGAGTGGAGCAAAGCCTGGTACAGTCCGAAAAAGACCGGGATCTGCACGACCATGGGCAGACAGCCCCCGGCCGGGTTGACCTTGTAGGTCTTGTAGAGCTGCATCATCTCTTCGTTCATCTTCGTGCGATCGTCTTTGTACTTCTCGCGCAGCTGGGTCAACAGCGGCTGCAGCTTCTTCATCTGGTCCATGGACTTGTAGGACTTCTGGGACAGGGGCCAGAAAATGAGCTTGATGAGAACGGTCAGCAGGATGATGGCAGTGCCGTAGTTGCCGACATAGTCATAGAAAAAGTGCAGGAGTTTGATCAGCGGCTTGGCCACGAAGTCGAACCAGCCATAGTCGATGGAGGCGATCAGCTTGTGCGGGGCCATGTCCAGGTACTTGGGGACCTTGGGGCCGAGAAAATAGGAAATGGACAGATCGGTGCGGCCATTGGCCGGGATTTCGATGCCGTCCTTGTCCAGGGCGACCCGGAACACGCCGTCCTCGATCTTGGCCTTGCCGTGCAACTCGGTGGTGTCCGGGATGACGCTGACCAGAAAATAGTTGCTCATGACCGCGCCCCACTCGACGGGCTTTTCCAGGGCGATGCCCTCGGCGAGCTTTTTGTCGCCGCTTTCCAGGCTCAGGCCCGAAGCGCCGTAAAAGGCGGACTGGGTGGGGTTGTAGGAATCGCCCTCGGCCGAAAGGCGGCCGACGGCCACGGTCATGGAAAGGCGATTTCGCAGCGGTGTGGCGCTGTTGTTGGACAGGGAAAACTTCTCATCAATCAGATAGGAATCCCCGGAGAAGGTCATGACCCGCTTGATGACGGTGTCGCCAAGACGGCCGGCCAGGGTGAAGGAGCCGGAAGCGCCGGCATCGAGCCTGAGGTCGCCGCCCTCGACGGCCCATTCAACGTTTTGCCAGGTGGGCGAGCCGTTTAAGATGATACCCAGGGGGGCCTTGACCCGGGCCTTGTCGTTTATGAGATCGACCAGAGGGGAATCGGGCTTGATGGTCTCGCGATAGTTTTTGAGGGCAAACTGTTCGAGCACGCCGCCGGTGGTGTTGAAGACGGCCGTGTACAGCGGGGTGTCCACGGTGATCTTCTTGCCCGGAGTGGGGGCAAAGGCGGGCAGGGTTTCAGCTATTGCAGCGGCTGCAGGGGCAGCGGGCGAAGTGGTCTGCTGCTGGATCGCGGTGTCGGTTTGAGGGGCTTGCTTTGCGGGAGGAAACAGGAAGTTCCAGCCAACCAGAACGGCAAGGGAGAGAGCCACGGCCAAAATTACGCGTTTGTTTTCCATTGTCCTTCATATCCCGTCGATAGGAGTGGGTGGTCGGCATGGCGACGCAGGGCGAGACGCCCGCAGGGTGGGCGCAACTGCATGGGGCACAGGATCATAGCCGCCTCGGGCCAGAGGATGGCAGCGCAAAAGCCGCCACAACGCCAAAAGGCCGCCCCGCAGCACACCAAAACGTCCGACTGCTTCAACGGCATACTCGGAACAGGTTGGCATAAAGCGGCAACACGGCGGTTTCAGCGGCGAAATGGCCAGCTGGTAAAATTTCAGAGCCCAGATGACGGCGCGTCGCATGGGGTCACGCTTCCCGGCAGGGCCGGGCGGTCGAGGTCCTTGGCCATCCGTTCCAGGATTGGACACAGGTCGCGGCAGGCCAGGAGCAGGGTCAGACGACTCGGGTCGAGGCACTTTTTGGCCACGACAACGATGTCCAGGCCGGAGACGGCCTGGGGCGCGCACAGCCGAAAGCACTCGCGCAAGACCCGCTTGACGCGATTTCGAGCAACAGCATTGCCGACTTTTTTGCTGATGGCCATGCCGAGCCGCCAGGGTGCGAACACCTCCGCTCGCGGCCGGACGAAGATCAGGAAAGCCTTGCCATGATAGCGGCGGCCTGCTTCGAAGCAGGCCGCGAACTCCCCTCGCGTCCGGAGCCTGTGCGCCGGAGGAAAGCCTAGACGGCCAGGCGCTTGCGGCCCTTGGCCCGACGCCGACGAATGGCGGCCTGTCCGTTTTTGGTCCTGGAGCGAACCAGGAATCCGTGGCTGCGGTTTCTGCGAATCTTGCTCGGCTGGTATGTCTTCTTGCTCATGCATAATCTCCAAAGAATTGTGGTGAACGTTTTTCAATAGCCGTCTTCCCCCCGCTCGTCAAGGAAGTTTGCGGGTCTGTTCCGCTGCCGCGCAAGTCCCCGGCGCAGTCCCCGGAGCAAGGGGACAGGCAGGCGGGGTCACCGACCTGCATCGGGCGAACCGGGCGACGCCCAGGCGAGGATACCGAGACCGAGAACGGGATCGACTTCGGCGACAGCCACCGGGACCAACACAGCAGTCCCGGCCAAGGCGAATACCTTGCCCGTTTTTCGACAAACAGGGAAGTCCTGAGAAGCGCCCCCCTGGCAGAGGCAGGGGCAAACACCAAAATCATCAACGCAACATACTGATATAAAACATTTTTCTCAAAATATTTGCAATGACTCAATATTTTTGAAAATTCCGCTTGACGGAAAGGCCCAATCTGCCTATTTTCTCTTCTCGCCGACACGGACGCGGGGTGGAGCAGACCGGTAGCTCATCGGGCTCATAACCCGAAGATCGTGGGTTCAAATCCCACCCCCGCAACCAGACAATTCAAGGGCTTACGAAGGAAACTTCGTAAGCCCTTTTTCTTTCCCCCACACTATCCCCCACAGATAAGATCGAAATCAGTAAGAATCGTGTAAGGCGGCGCACGATTTGGCACTGATTTGCGCTGCCGTTGGCACTTGGTCATGCGGCCTCGCGTTTGGGGTAGGGTTGGATCGGCAGACGTAGGCGTTTGCGCCAGGGCTGCTTTAAGAACAGCACGTAGCGGAACTGCCGGAACTGGTGCCAGGTGGCCCGGTGGAGGTTCTCCCGGAGGAACTGGGCGCGGCCGCCTTGCTTGCGATGCGCTGTCAGCATCAAGACGTGATACCAGTCGTCGTCCAGGTGCCAGAAGGTGGTCAGGTGGCTGCCGCAAAACTGGAAATTGCTCGCCTGGTAGACCACCCCCAGCCCGCCGCAGCGTTCGTCGGCAAAGCTCTGGACCCAGGCCACGGTCGGGCATGCTCCTTTCTGGCTGTAGCCGTTGCGGCGATTGCCGGCATCGCTGGCGGGTGTTTGATAGCGGTCGTAGCCGAGGAAGCCGGCCATCTCGGCCCCCATGGCCGTTTCGGCCACGTCCTTGATCACTATCGATGGGCCTCCATTCTACGGGCGACATGAACCTTGACCGTGTAAAGCAGTTGCGCCGGCTTGAAGTATTCGACACAGGCATCGATAGGACTTTGTGGACATTTCTTCTGGGCAAGGGCTTCCGCCTCGATGGTCGGTTCCCAACCTGCTTCGATCACGAGCAATCGGTCTCCCTGGGTCAAGGCGGAACGTCCTCCCGAGGTTTCATAATTGCCATAGAAGCCACTGTCAGTCACCGTCCACCCCTGAAAGGCCTGGCGCAGCTTGAGATCCAACGCGGCAGGGCCTTCGGGGAAATCGCGCCCAGTACCCTTTGCGATCAGGATGCATCCCCGCCCGGCTTCGCCCCTCTCGTTTTCGGCGTCTCCCGTCATGTAGAGAAAGGGCGCGTTGGGAGTGAGGGAGAATCGGGTCTTGAGAGCCTTCTCGGCGAGTCCCTGAAGGTGCTGGCACTCGGCCCGGGGAATCGGCTCGAAGACGTCGCCCTGCCTAGCCGCCGCGGCTCCCGGCATAACCAAGGCCAGGGCCAGGCAGGAACACACCAGAAGAACAGTTTTCATAGCTCCTCCGAGGCGGTTGGGGGCAGCCGCCCCATTTTTCGGCCTCGTGGCGGCTGCGCACAATTCCAAGGTCGGGCGGCTAATCCCGGATGACGGCAATGCGCAGGGCTTTGCCGTCGGGCAGGGCCCAGACCTTGCCGTCGGAACCGACCATCACCCCCTGCTTGTTGACAAAAATATCGTTTAGGGGCTGGGCCAGGATGTTCTGTTTGATCTCCTTCGTGAGGATCCGGTCATACTGGCTCACGAAGGCGGCCTTGTCCGCGATTTCCAGATCCTCGCCGCCGATCGAGACCATGAGGGGATAGGAGACCATTCCGGCCACGGCGTTTTTGTCATCGGCCGCCAACGCCTTTTGCAGGCTGGCGACGAACTTCGGCACCTGGGAGGCGTCCTTGATGCCAACAAAGGAATAGTCCTCTTTGGCCTGGCCGTCCGTGGGCACGGCCATCAGGCCGGCCGCCAGCAGCAGGCCCAAAACCAGACAGTGCAGCCAGCGCGCCCCCGAGAGTGGCCCCTGGCCCATCTGTATGCTTGGGTTCGTCATTTTCCTCTCCTTCGTTGTGTTTCCTGCCGCCTGGCCGTCCAGGCTTGAAAAGCGCTCGGGTTATGTCCCTGCACAAGGCTACTGCACGTCCTCGCACATGGCCTTGATCAGTTCCACGCGCATCTCCTTGGACTGGGGATGGCCGTTGAACTCCAGGGCGTTCATGTCGAATTTTCCCCGCTTCGGGTCGATGGTAAACTGCAACAGGGCTTTGACGTCCTGTCCCTTGAAAGACATCTTGCCACGAACATTGACAATGTAGTCGCCTTCGTCGGACCAGCCGGAATCCCACCGGGCGTCGGGGAAATAGTTGTCGATCAGTCTCCAGACGTAATAATTCGGGCAGGCCTTGAAACTTTTATTGCGAAGCCATTCGATTTCATCGGAATAGGCAAAGCAGGTGGTTGCGCTGGCGACAAGCAGGAGGACGGCGGCAACGAACGATCGAAACATCATGAGGCTCTCCTTTGCAGTACGATTATAGAGGGTCATTGCAACGACGCGGGCGGCTCGTGCGCCCCGGGCGTCGACAAGGCCGATGGGCGGGCTAAGAGGCTTCCTTGACGGCGTATTGGAGCACAGTCCAATGGGCCTGGGGAGCCTGCGTTCGCCTGAGGACGCCGGAGAAGGTACCCCAGACATGGACATCGGCACCTGCACGTTTCCACTGGGCCCGGGTGGCGTGGGGATCGATGGTCTCCCCGGCACCCGTGTAATAAATGGTCCCGGCGGCGAGAAACGTGTCACCCTCGCCCGGTCGCAGGCTGTCCACCTGGGCGAACACGAAGGCCTCGCCGCTGGCCAGGGATTCGACGTATTGGGCTTTGCGGTGTTTTTGGATGGTGCGACCGAAAACGGTCTGGGTGATGGTGTCGATGACGGCGGAAGGGATGACGATGTCATTGCCGCCGTTGATCCGTTTGAGCGAGGGGTCGGCGCGCATGATGCAATGCCATAGGGCGAAATGCAGCAGATCCTTGTCGGTAAGGGTCTTTTGATCAAAGCCCTGCATGTTCGCGGCGGCAAAAGGGCTGAAAAAGTCGCTCAGTTCCTTGCGGGTTTCCGGCGCTATCGGGCTGCCTGCCTGGGACAGGGCCTGGCCCGGGAGCAGCGTGGCGCACAACAACAGCACAGCAAACAGTCGTTTCATGGCAACATCCTCCGTCATTCGCCCCAGACCCATGCGCTGCGGCAGAAACGTCGGCACGGGCCGACAACGACGGGCCATGTACGAAGCGTCGGCTGTTTTGTCTGTCCGGGATTTCCCGGACAGACACGCGGCCGCAGGCGGGATCAGTCTGGCTTGAATTGGCGGATAGCGTACTTGCGAAGGGCCTTCATGCCGTCAAGGTGCAATTTGACCAGGATTCTCGCGTAGTAGCTTTCCACGGTGCGCACGCTGACGCCAAGGGCCGAGGCGATCTCGATGTTGCCTTCGCCCAGGGAGAGCCGTTTGAGGATCTGGCCCTCGCGTTCACTGAGCGCTCCGGTTTGGCCGATGGGCGTCGCCTGAGGCGGGGACGCTTCCAAGGCGGCAACGACGCGGGGGCTCAGATAGCGCTGCCCGGCCAGCACGTCGCGCACGCCCTCCACCAGCACGGCCGAGGTCTCGCGCTTGGCGACATAGCCGCAAGCCCCTCTGTCCAGGGCCAGGCGCACGGTGTCGGCGTCTTCGTGCATGGAATAGACGAGCACGGGGATGTCCCGGGCGCGCAGGTCGGCGATGAGGTCCAGGCCGTTTTCCTCGCACAGGGTCAGGTCCACCAGCGCGATATCGGCCCGGCTGGGGTCGATAGCGGCCAGCAGCGAAGCCCGGTTTTCCGCCTCGCCGCAAACCACGAACCCTTCCTGGAGCAGGCGCAGGGTAAGCCCCTCGCGCACGGCCGGATGGTCGTCGGCCAGGAAGATGCGCCCGCCCTTTTCCGGATGCGTCGTCATGCCGGCCTCTGGGAATCGGCAGCGACCGCGCCGTCGGCAGTGCCAGGACAGGGGGCCGTACAGACCACTTCCGTGCCGCCGCCCGGGGCATCCAGAATGCGCAATTCCCCGCCAATCAGGCGGGCCCGGTGGGCCATGATGCCAAGGCCAAGGCCGCCGGCCGAGGCATTGTCCCGGCTGCGGCCGCAGCCGTCGTCGCGCACGGCCAAGACCGTGCCTTGGCCAGCCGGACAGGCCAGGGACACGCTGATTTGTCCGGGCCTGGCGTGTTTGAGGGCATTGGCCACGGCTTCCTGGGCGATGCGGTACAGCTGGGCCAGATGCGATCGGGGGCAGGCCTGGCAAGGCATGTCCCGATGAAACACGATGGGGACGTCACTCGATTCGGCCTGTCGGCGCAGCATTTCCCGAAAGGACGGTCCGACGCCGTCGTGTTCCAGAGGCCACAGCCCTCGGGACAGGTCATACGCCTGGCCGACCAGGGTATCGAGCAGGCTGGACAGACGGACCAGGGCCTCGCTTTCCGCCCCTTTTTTGCCGCCCCCCGGCGACAGGGCGTCACAGCGCAACCGGGCGGCGGTCAGGCCCTGGCACAGGCCGTCATGGAGCTCCAGGCTGATGCGCCGGCGTTCCTCTTCGCTGATGGTCACGATCTGTTGCTCAAGGCGATTGCGTTCGGCCATCTCTGTTTCCAGGCGCAGGTTTTTGTCTACGAGGGCACCGGCCAGACGTTTTTCCGAGGTAAAGGCCTGGGAGAAACGGTGCGCCAGGGCAAAGGCCTGGCTCAGGCTGAAGGCCAGCATGCCCACCGGCAGCAACGGAATGGACGGCAGGCAGTGCATGTCGACCAGCATGTCGTTGAGCCCAATAAGGCCCAGCACGCAAAATCCGGCCAGGAGCAGGCCCGCTTCGTCCCGTTTCCGACGCCATGCCTGGTACAGACAGTATAAACAAGAGGCGATAAGCAGGCTGGAGGCGAGATAGTGCCAGGGGAGAACGGTGTTGAGCGTCCGGCCGGAGGCGAAAAGGGCCACGAGGACGAACACGACGCACAACATGTTGCAAAACCATTGCAGATGTTTTGAAAATTCCACAGGGTACAGGGACCTGAAAAAGGCGTAGCCGACCGGAATCGTCGCAAAAAAGCAGGACAAGGCCAGCGGGTCCAGAAATCGTGCGGTAAGGTCCGGGAAAAAGAGGCGGATAGCCCAGCCGCTGCTGTCCGAGGCGGCGTAATTTCCCATCCAGCCAAAGCAGTACAGGGAGAAATACAAGGGGGCGATAGTGGTCGGGCGAACCCAGTACAAGGCGACATGATACAGGCCCATGATGCAAAACGCGCCGATAAAGAACATGGCCGTGGCGTTGTCCCTGTCTCGCCATGCCGCCAACGTCGCTTGGGAGCCGAGCCAGACCGGGGCGAGGAGACCGCCGTCGCGGGCGTGATGGTTGGAAAGCTGTAAAACGACGTCCACGGGACGGCCGGTATTGGCGAAGGAAACAATCTGTTTGGCCGGCGCGGGGGTTTCCGTTGCGGCGTCCGTCCCGACGACGCCGCTGCCGGCCGCCGGCGCGCCGTCAATCCACAGGCGATAGGCGGCATTGAGGCTCAACAGAGCCAGGGCCGGCTGGCCAGCGCCCAGGGCCGGTTCCAGGCGCAGACGCAACGTGGCGAACCCGGTGTCGGCCCCCATGGCCTCTTGGTCGGTCCGGGCGCGGTTCCAGGGGTTGGGCACGACGTAGAGGGCGCCTCCCGTGCGGGGGACGCTGGCTTGAAAGTCTTTCGGGCTGAGCAGTTGGCCGGGGTAGTATTCCCATTCGCCGTCCAGACGCAATGGGCCGTTGGCCGCCATGTCCCAGCCGGCAAGGTTGAGGATCCCCTTTTTGGCCAGGGGCATGGGCGGCGGCGTTTCGGCCTGGGCCGGGCCACACCAGGAGAGCAACAGGGCGAGCGCCAGCAGCAGGCTCGCCATTGGCAGGCAAGGTCGATTGGCCCCGGCGACAGGCTTGGCCCAGCCAAATGTCCGGGTGCGGCAGGGCCGGGCACAGGGGAACGCACGGCCGCGCCGGAACACCGCAGCACCGCACTGGAAAAAGAAAAAAACGTGAAACATCCTGTTAAAAATTACCTTCACGCAGGGGCCAAAGCAATCGTTATCTTGGCGATAACGGCCGTGTCGGTATGGTATGGGCTGGCTTTTCTGCTGGTTTACCGGGCGGATTGACCAGCCCGGCCGAGATCGCGCCTCCCACGGCCTGTCCGGGAATACCCTTACAGACGCGGGGCGGCCCAGGCCGTATCTATCCACAACGCGATGTCGACGGCCTCCGGTCGGGCCTTAGGGGCACTCCGGACGGTTTCGCATCCAGGCGTGTTCTTTGCCGGGCACGTGTTTGCTGTGCTCCGCTCGGGGCGAAACGTACAGCCAGCGAGGGACGGATACATGCGTAGGCGCATCAGGTTTCCCGGAGTGTTTCTGCTCCTTTTGGCCATCACAACAACAGCGGTTGCCGGCGCGTCCGGCTTTCCCTTGTCGGTCGGCGGCCAGAACCTGACCCTGGACCGGGATTCGCGACGGAGCGACATCGCGGCGGCCCTAGCCAGGGCTTTGCCCCAGGAAGAGCCGTCGGTGCTGTCGCCGGAGCGCATCCAGTATGACGTCATTGCCGCACCGGGCCAGGGGCCGGTGAGTCTGGCCTTCGATTTTGACGCAAAGGGCCGGTTCACAGGCGCGATCCTTGACGCCATGCTCAAGGAACAAAATCCCGTGGCAACGCAACTTGTCGTCTGGCTGACCGCCGAGGCGGGCAAAGGTGTCCGAAGCAAGGGCGGCAAGGTTTGGACCCATGCCGGCTTTCGCTTTCAGTTAACAGAGGTGCAAAAGGCCGGGGAAGATTCCGTCTACCGCATGAGCATCGACCGCCAAACCCGCTAGCGTCGCGTCCCTAATAAAATACGCTGATATTTAAAAAAATGAATCATTTTTGAGTATTGACAGCGTAACGCGCTCTGCTCTTTTCGGGGGCTTAACACTCGGGAGCGGTGGGAATGCGGCGCGCGACAAGCATTTTACAACACGCGCGTTTTTATCCGGGAGCGGCAACGCGGCCCGGGTTGGGACGCGCGCAAACAAACGCAAAGGAGTACACGTATGGGCAAAGGGTATCTTGCGGCCGGTCTGGCTGCGGTCGCGATCAGTCTGACGCTGTCCGGCGCATGTGAGGCCAAGGGCGTGACAGGGCGTTACACCTACGTCGAACCGGGCTACGAAGGAACCATGACCATCTCGCAGATGGGGCCGGGTTTTGTTTTCAAGTTCAAGACCAAGAGCAAGAGCAACGGCCAGATGTGTGACTTCGAAACCTACGAGACGCCCATGGACCAGGGCGGCGGCCGCGTGAACGACGACCTGCCGGCCAAGGGCGGCACCGAGGATGACGGCATCAAGTTCACTATTAACTTTAAAGGCGACACCGCTGTCGTGGACATGGAATCCAAGGGCGGCGAATGCGGCATGTCTGGCTATTTCGGCGGCAGTTATCGCAAGACGAAATAGACAGGCTCCACTTGCGGCCCGCTCATTTTCCCCATACGAGGCGCTAAGTGCGTCCCATATATCCCACGAACCTGAAAAGACAGGAGAACCGCCCCTGGATAACCTCCCAGGCGGCTAACCTCTGGAGAACCGCCAGGGGCCGGGCCTGGGTCGTTTTAGCCGGAAAATGTTATCCACCATTCAAAAATATCAAATCATTTCAATAGATATGTCTCGTCTTTGCTCCTTTGGGAGCAGGATGCCGGGTGTTCAAATCACCTCGCCCCGATCATATTTCACGGGGATAGGCCAATTATGGCCTATCCCCTTTGTCTTATTTGGCACCCCGGATGCCTGCCCCGGGCTCACACGATGCCAACAAATTTATCCGCAACAACGCCCGGTTGCGGTCTGCCCAGCCTGTCGCGTCGCGCAGCCGCAAGCCGCGGCAGCGGTTTCGACGGTTTCAGGGTTCCGAAGAGCATCGTGGAAAAGTCCCGCTGTCCGGGCTGACAGCCGGATACACTTGTCCATGCTTTCCTGTGGTCCGAACCGGGCCAACAAGGAGGCGCAGGAGGTGCAGCCGTGGGCTGCCTTGAAACGATTTCGCACACCGGCCGCAAGGGCCGCCAAGCCGTCCCACCCTTCGTCTCCGCCGCTTCGCCCCTGGAGATAGCCCAGGGCAATGAGCCCGCCCGAAAGCGCCCCGCACATTTCCTCCTTGCTGCGGCCAACCCCGGCCCCAAAAGCCGTCCCCAGCCGCGCGGCCTGTTCGCATTCCTCGACTCCCTGGCCGGCAAGGACAGCCGTCAACACCGCTTCCGCACAGTTCAAGCCGCTTTCGAACAACTCTTGCGCCCGTTGTTCCACTTCTTGCGTTTCCATGGCTTTCTCCCTCCGGTTGCGTCGTGCCGCAACAAGGTCGGCGCGACGATTGCTTCGATCTTGATTTCTGCTTAATAATACCCTTCGATCGAATCCAGCGAATATATCCGAAGGGGTCGATCGGAAATTCCGAACAAACCCGGCACAGGAGACGCTTGTGGAACTGCGTGATGTCCGAACGTTTGTGGTTGTGGCGCGCCATCTCAGTTTTCATCGTGCTGCGAGGGATGTGCACGCAGCCCAATCCACGGTTTCAGCGCGAATCGCTTCCTTGGAGGACGAATTGCAGGTCCGCCTCTTCGAACGCCTCGGTCGGAGCGTGGCCCTCACCGAAGCCGGAAAACGCCTGCAGCAAATGGCCGCAAAGCTCTTGGACCTGGAAGACGAAGCCAGGGCCTGGGTGGCCGGAGCTTCTGAAGCGCGAGGAGTGCTCACCATTCGTGTGCCCGAGTCCCTTTGCGCCTGGCGGATGGGACGGGTGATCCGACAGTTTCGTGAGGCGTATCCCCATTTGCAACTGCGCTTTATCTCTTGCACCGTCGAGGGGTTGGAAAACGATTTGCGCCAGGGCATCACCGATCTCGCTTTTCTCATGGCGGACAGCGTCCGGGCCGGCGACCTCATTGTGGAAGCGCTCGGCATGGAGGAGCTGATTTTGGTGGCCGCGCCGATGCATCGACTGGCACGAAACGGGACGCCCTTCGGGCTGGAAGCCTTGGCCGGCGAGACATTGCTGCTTTGCACGGCGGATTGTGCCTATCGCAAGGTATTTGAAAACATGCTGGCCGAAGCCGGAGTACACACGGCAGCCTATCTGGAGTTCTCCAGCGCAGCGTCGCTCCGGGGGTGTCTACGCAACGGACTAGGAGTGAGCATCTTGCCAACATCGGCGGTCCGTGAAGACATTGCCGCAGGCAACTTGGCGCTTCTCCCCTGGGAAAACAGCGCATTGGAAGTGGCCGTTTTGATGCTGCATCACAAGAGCAAATGGATTTCTCCACCTCTTGCATCATTCATGTCCTTGATGCGTGCAGAGCTTATGATTGATTCTTCGCAATTATTGGCAATAAACCTGGGAAACAAGCTCTCTCAAAAAGATATTTTGAGCAATAACCAGGTGTGTTGCAGCCAGAGATAATGAACTTTGCAGAGGTCGAACAAACGCGTCCCTTGTCTTCCTCCTCTGGGCGACGAATTCCGATTGAACAACACCGAAATGCGGCACTCCCACGCAGGAAAGTCGGGGCATTGGATACCCCAGGAGAACCGGGAATGGCCCAGAGAGGAACGATTTGTCCGGCTGGGCTCAGCGGACTTCTGCCCGCCCGGGGTCTCCCGACTGGATCATTTCTTAACAATCCCGGGCGAATAGTAAAAAATGCCCTTCCCGGTTTGACAATATCAGGCTCTATCCGGGCGGTCGTTGGATAACGCAACATGATGCCGGGGAGAGCACAAGGCATGAAACACTATACGGCATTGTCGCTCCTGATCGTCCTTGTCATGGGCCTGGGACTGGGGTGCCAGGCCGCCAAAATTTCGAAAGCGCACACCGATCCAGCCCTGGAGCAGACTTCGCCTCTGGCAGGGTCCAGCCAGCTTGTGCTGGTGGTGGCCGAAAACTGGAACGCGAACCATGCCCAGCTGCGTCGCTTCGAGCGTTCCCGCCCCAACGGGACTTGGCATCCTGTTGGCGACGACGTGCCCGTGAGCCTGGGGCGAAACGGCTTGGCCTGGGGCAGGGGCCTGCATGGCGAACGGCTCTCGGCGGCTCCAGTCAAGGCGGAAGGGGACGGCCGGGCACCCGCCGGCGTTTTCGGCTTGCCGCGCGCCTTTATCGGCCCGTCCGAGTCCTTCCGGTCGTCGGCCAAGTTCCCCGCGTACCAGGTCACCACGCAAACCGTGTGCGTGGATACCGTCGCATCCCAATATTATAATCAAATGTTCGAGGAAAACACGGTCACCAAGGACTGGGACAGTGAGGAGCGGATGTTGCGGCCGGACGGCCTGTACCGTTTCGGACTGTTTGTGGATCACAATGCCCCGACCGCCCAGCCAGGGGCCGGTTCGTGCATTTTCATGCACTTGTGGCGGGGTCCCGGTTCGCCCACGGCGGGATGCACGGCCATGGCCGAACCAAGCCTGCGCGTCATTTTGGGCTGGCTCGACGCCACGAAAAGACCGGTGTTGGTGCAATTGCCGCGCGAAGAATTGATCCGACTGGCTCCTGTCTGGGGTGCCCCTGAACTTGCAGCCAATTGACATCGAAAAGGACGCGAAAAACCGTCATAGGTGTCCCAGAGACGCTCCTGTCGGTTTTTCACCCCGCGTGTTTCGGTAGCGGACGCGCAAAATGTGTCCCATGTGTCCCTTGGCTGCCCTCAGGCACCCGACAATCCCTACCAGATAACGCTAAAATGGGGCTCTCGCGCCTCGAAAACGGGCATTTTGGATAACCGCTGGAGAATCGGGATTGGCCCAGGAAGAATCGATTTTGTCCGGCCGGGCTTATCCGACTACATAAAATACCAAATGATACCAAAGGATGCGAGTAGCCAGTACGACTTTGGGAGTAGGCTTGGGCGAAAAAGGCGGGCTCCTTCAAGGGCTCGAACACCGGACCCAAAAGTTCATTTTCAAGGTCCACGTCACGGACCGCGCCATCACTGAAGAGGATGCGAAGCCGGAACCCCCAAGAGAAAGCATGCCGCGCGCCTGGATGAGAGGATCCGCCATAAAGATAAAGCCCTATCGTGGGCTGATGGTCAGGCGAAGACCGGCAGTGCCAAGGTAGTCCTTGAGCCGGCACAGGGTTTCTGCTTCCTCGCCATGGGCGGGCAGGGCCAACGCCTCAATGACATTGCGCAAAGCAGTGGTCACCACGGCGCAGTCGCCATCTTCCAAAGCGGCATTGAGATATTCTGCCGCTTCTCGCGGGTCGCGGAGGTCCTCAATCAAATCATGCTGGTAATCGCGAAGTATCGTCATGACGCCTCCACCCGTATTCGGCCCACAGCGTGCGGACCTCTTCAATGTCTTGAGTCTGGCCAAATTTGTCACCACCGCAAAGCAGCAAAATCACGCGGTCGCCATCCTGGCCGAAGTAGACGCGATATCTACCCTGAGGGGAGCCCCCTGGTTTTAACTGTTCCATACCTTTTCAGTAATGACTGCGGCAAGAATCGCAAAATCCTCTGCTGCCCGGCTTTGTGGGGCATAGTAATGGATAGGTTTTCCCGCTCCGAACGACTCTGCCAATCGGATGTCATTGCGTATTCCGGGCAGTATACGCAGATCGCCAAATTGCCGCGCCACATCACTGTTGACCGCACGGTGCTGGCGGATGTGCTCGGCGGCCATCATGGGCAAGAATCCTGCGAGCTTCAGTCCTTGGTTGGGGCCGGAAATAATCTTGAACAGTACCCGTGTCAGTTGCCGTACCCCTTCAAAGGAAAGCGGATGCGGCACATACGGAACCAGCACCCAGTCGGCAGCCATGAGCGCATTGAGCAGCAAAATATCCAGTGAAGGCGGCGTGTCCAGGATCACCACATCGAAAGCTGTCGTAATTTCCTCTTCGGCAAGGGCCTGGGCCAACAAGCCCTCGTCACGCCGGCCGCTGCCGTGTTCAAACAAGGGGTCAGCCGGGACCAGGGCAAGGTTGGGGAATGCCGTCGGCAGTATGGCGGCTGCCAGCCGTGCTTCCTGGCTGCGAAAGAGATCATGGGAGGTGGGGGTCGTTTTACCGACCTTTATTCCCACCCCCATGGCGCAATGGCTTTGCGAATCGAGGTCCACAAGCAAAACACGCCGCCCTAATGCGGCCAACGCAGCAGCGAGGTTCACCGATACGGTGGTTTTGCCGGCACCACCTTTACGGTTGGAGACGACGAGCGTTGTTGGCATTTATCCCTCACGCCCCCGGCAGAAGTTGCTTGATCACTTTGACCAGGTCTGCACCGGTGACGGGTTTGACGATCCAACCGGTAGCGCCGAGTTTCTTGGCCTCGTTGCGTTTTTCGGGGAGACTTTCTGTTGTGAGGGTGAGGATCGGCGTGAACCGAAAGCTCGGCATGGCTCGCAGATTCTTGATGAGCTCCATCCCGCCCATGTGGGGCATATTGATGTCCGTTATGATGAGGTCAGGTTTGAGACCACTTTTGAGCCTGGAAAGGGCTTGCACGCCATCGCTGGCCGTCTCAACCGTGAAGTTTGCCGATACAAGGGACAACTTGACGCTCATGAGCATGGTAGCCGAGTCATCAACGATAAAAATTGTTTTGGACATGAAGAGCCTCTAGGCTGTTGTTAATGTTGATTCGAGCCATGCCCGAAGATCAGAATCATTCGGCCAGGCTGCCACAGGTGTTTTGTGCGCCATAAGCACTTGCAAATTGGCAGCGTGCAGGTGGGTGCAGGCCGCAAGATCAATCGTCGCTTTCGGATTGTTCTGCAGCCAGTCAAGCAGGCCTTCAGCTTCCTCTACTCCCGCGACATCCTGAAAAATTGCCTGCGTTTTATCGAAGTGGATAGGCATCACAGGATTTCCTTTAAGTTGAGCACCATGAGCACCGAACCGTCACCCATGAGGGCAGACCCCGAATAGGCGTTTAGGCCGGAAAGGACGCCGCCCAGGGGTTTTTGTATGACGTCAACGGTCTCGTGGAAGTTGTCCACCACCAGCCCCACAACCTCGCTGCCTACCCGGGCAACGAGTACCGCCAACTCATCGTCGGCATTGGCCTGCGGCTCGGCAGGGAGTTCAAGCAGTGTGTTCAATGCCTTAAGCGGCACGATTTGGCCCCGCAGCACAACAGCTTGGTTCTGCTTGATGGCACGGATGGCGTCACGTGGAACACGCACGGTTTCAACGACGTACTCCATGGGCACGCCGAATACCTGCCGGTCGGATTCCACAATCATGACCTTGGCCACAGCCATGGAAAGCGGCAAGGCGATGCGAATGTGCGTGCCTTTGCCCACCTGGCTTTCCAGCAGGATGGTCCCGTTGACCTTTTCGACGGCAGCGCGCACCACATCCATCCCCACCCCTCGGCCTGAAAGGTCGGACACCGCTTCAGCGGTGGAAAAGCCGGCGGCAAAGACGAGGTTTATCGCCTCCCGGTCCGTGATGCGTTCCAGTGTGGTCTCGTCGATGACGCCTTTTTCGTAGGCTTTTCGCTTGATGATTGCCGGGTCGATGCCCTTGCCGTCGTCGATGATGTCAATCAGGACTTGGTCGGCTTCCTGGGTGGCTCGGATGGTGAGCGTTCCTGTGGCAGCCTTGCCGCAAGCTCGTCGTTCGTCCGGAGTTTCCAGGCCGTGGTCAAGACTGTTGCGAACAATATGGATGAGCGGGTCGGCCAAGCATTCGATGATGTTCTTGTCGGCTTCCGTGTCTTCCCCTTCAAGAGCCAACTGTACATCTTTGCCAAGCTTGTGCGAAATATCGCGCACCAGGCGCGGAAAACGCTGGAAAACAAAGGACACAGGTCGCATGCGCACCTGCATGATGGCGTCCTGCATCTCCTCTACGATTCGGTTGATGACGGTGTATTGCGCCTTGATCTCACGAGCCAATTCACGCACGCCAAATTGGTTTTCCGCGCGCTGGGCCAGGTAAGGCAGGGCATTTTTGGAAACAACCATTTCACCGATCAAGTTCATCAAGCGGTCGATCTTCACCTGATCGACCTTGATGGGGCCTGTACTGGAGTCCTCGGCCCGGCGGCCAAATCCGGATAATCCATTGATGGGCCCGGAGCCATTGGGTGACGCCGATACCCCTGGTTGTTCAGGCTGTGCGGATTTGCTTTCGCTCAAAACAGCTGCGGTCGCATTGGCCTGAGCGGGAATTTGCCGCGCAATGGTGTTGATCAGTTGCCGCGACTGTCTGGCCTCAAGCCACGACAGCAACGGCAAGGCCTCCCCGGCGGACAGGGCCTGGGCAAGGGCCGTCTCGATTGCTCCCCGTGCAGGCCAATCGCCGTCGATGTTGCAACACTGAACCAGGACTCCCGCCACCGCCTTGAGCCGTCCAGCCTGCCAGGAGGGCTCATCGTCAAGGCTGAGGATTTCCCATTGGGCCTCAAAGAGGGCTGCCAGTGTCGCAGCTTCTTGCTGCGAGAGTTCGCGGTGCCGCGTGGGGGTGTCCCCCGGTTGCTGCAGGCCCTTTTCAGACAATTCGCCGGCAGCCGATAGCGTTTCCTCGGGCGCCTCCAACGAGGTCCAATCAGGGGGCGTCAACTGCCGCAGTGACTCGATCAGCCGCCGCAAGACCGCCCGATTGCCCGGCTCGCTTTCCATGAGGAGCAGCAGCCAGCGCAAGGCTGAGGACAGCCACAACACCGGATTGCTGAGTTCCAGCATGGTTTGGGCGGCCTGACGCAAGGCGGTGGGGTCGCCCGCCTCCAGAAACCCCAGGGCATCAGCCACGAAATCTTCATACACCGGCCCGCCGTTGGGGTCGCCCTGGGGAAGAACAAGCCAGAGGGGATCAACCGCAACGATGGTCACCTGATCCGGCACGTAGCGGAAGTGTTCGGCCAGTTCCTCGGGTTGGGCTACGGTGAGGAGCTCAAAATCCAGGATGCAGCGGTAGGCATTGAGTTCGGCCAGAGGCGGCCAGGGCTCGCGATGGCCAATCCGGCCCCAGAGCGGCTCGGGCGACTGTCGGACCGTAAAGAAGGGGTCGTCGCCCTGGAAAAAGCATTCCTCCTGTGGGCTGAATGTGATCCAGGCCAAGGACTCGCCGCCTTTGGCGCGTCTGTACGCGTCCATGCGGATGACTTCCGGCACATTGCCCAGTGTCGCGGGCGCGTCTCCCGGCGTTGCCGCTGATTCGGAGGATGCAGCATTATCAGCCGGGCGATGGTCCATGGCGGTGCAAACAACTTCCGCGTCGGCATGGCTTTGCAGGAGTCCCCGCAAGGCTGCGGCTAGACGGGCTGAATCTGCAGAGTGCGAGGCAGCTATGCTTCCCTTGGACTCTATCTCGTCACACAGAAAACCGACGAAATCCGCGACTTCCAGGAGGTTGTCCGCCAAGGCCCTCGAGTATGGGATAGTGCCGTTTCTCACGGCGTCCATCACATCTTCACCGGCATGAAGAGCGCGGGTCATTTCAGGAAATTCAAACAGACCGCTATTGCCCTTTAATGTATGCACCAAGCGGAATACTTCGTTTATCAGGCCGGAATCGCAGGCCCCTTGCTCCAATTGCATGAGCTTTTCGCCAATACTTTGCAGACTCTCCCGCGATTCGGATAGGAATTGTTCGAGCAAGGGATTCATGAACAGATCTCCCCAAGAAGAATCTGGACATGCACGAGGAGTTGCTCCGGTCTGACGGGTTTGACGAGATAACAATTTGCCCCGGCCCGGTAGGCAGCCGTCTGGTCATGGGGCGCTGCTTCGGTGGACACCATGATGGCCGGTGCCTGCGACATGTCCTTGCCGCGCAGCCTTTGGAGAAAGGCATAGCCATCGAGTTTGGGCATGTTCACGTCCACGAGATACAAATCGAAAGGCTTAAGAAGCGACTTCTCAAGTGCCTCAATTCCATTAATGGCCTCTTCCACTGTATATCCCGCAGATTCGAGGATGTTTCGGTGATATAGACGCACAGTGGCAGCATCATCGACAATCAGAATGCGTTTCACCTGGCCTCCAGGGGTTTTTGATACAAGATGGCCTCAACGAAGTTACGCACCTGATACAGTGATGATATGCGACTCATAGACTCTGAATGACCAAGGCAGATATAACCGCCTGGCTTCAAGGCGTCGTAAAATGTTTCCGCGGCCGCTTTTCTCGACAAATCATCGAAATATATCAGCAGGTTGCGGCAAAAAATAACATCGAAATCCCGGTAGGACCGCGTGTCGGCTGTTGCCGCCAGATTCACCTGGGTAAATTCCACAGCCTCCCGCAAGTCGTCGCAAATCTGGTATTCGTCTTCTACGGGTTTGAAGTACTTCCTCATCCACAAGGCTGGGACATACTGCACGGCCCGGCTCGAATAGCGCCCGATACGGGCCTTGCGCAAAATACCGGTGTCGATGTCGGATGAGATAATTTCCACGTCCCAGTCGTTAATCCCTGGCCATCGTTCGAGCAAATACATGGCGATGGAATACGGTTCTTCGCCTGAAGACGATGGAATACTCCATATTCTGATAGGTGTATTGTCTGTTTTACGTATGATTATTTCCGGAAGCAAGGAATTGACAAGGCACTGAAATTGGAATTCTTCACGCAAGAAATATGTTTCGTTCACCGTCATCCGATTGGTGAGTTGCTGGAGTTCCTCGCCTGAAGCTTGAAAACGAAGCAGGGTAAAATAACTTCGAAAGTCACCGCTCTTGGTGGCCACGATGCGTTCCAGAATGCGCTTGTCCACAAAATAGCGATTGGACGTCTCGTAACGGATACCGGTCTTGCGATAGAAAAACTCCCGGAACTTTTGAAATTCTTCCGCCTTGATCGTGGGTTCTGTCATGATCGCTTCACGCCTGGCCGATACGGGCCAACGCCAGGGCCGTGGCGAACTGAATGTACGGTTCGTCGGCGAAACGGGCCTTGAGCCTTGCAAGTGGCTCCAACGCTGCTTCCGTGCCAACCTCGCAAAGCAAATCCACTGCTGTGGAGCAGACATTGATATGCAGGTCATTATCAATTACGGCGAGCAACCAGGCCTCCACCTGTGGGTGGCGCAGAGACTCGAGGATATTGACCGCAAAAATACGCACATCCGGATCGGCATCGGCCAGCAAATTCCGTAAAATGGGTGCCATTTCATCGGGGAGTTGTTTCATGGCCTCGATGGCCTCGTTGCGTAAAGCCGGGTCTTCGCTACGCAGGAAAGCCACCAGGCCGGCGACGGCGAGTGGATCACCCATGCGGGTCAAGGTGGTGAAGATAACTTCCCGCACTGAAATGTCCTGCTCGACTTTCAAGCGCCCGACCAAGGCGGCAGCAGCTCCCAGGCAATCGATGCAATCTCTCGCGGCCCAACGGCGGGTGGTTGGATCGGGGTCAGCCAATCCTTCCAGTAAACTGCAACAGTCTCTATTGCGTTTGCGTTCGTCCCGGAAAAACGGCTCGCTATTTTTCTTTATGATGAGAGGCATACTCTTTCCTCGTTGAGACGATTTCCGGAACGCACAGAGACCATAGAGACGGTGATTCTAAATGGATTTGCTGTTTTCAAATGGAGCAAGGCATAGATCTTGCGCTAGAGATGAAGGCTCACTTACAGTAAGCACTTTCCCACAGATGTCATGGGCAGGTTCGCTTTCATTTATAAACAAGCCCAACTCATGAGTTGGGACGCTACTTTATTAGAATCCAGCACCTTGTTTGCGCCGCCGCGATTGATGAGTTCAGCCGGCATGCCGAACACCACGGCGGATTGCTCCGATTCAGCGATGGTACGCCCGCCACGCTTTTTGATTTCGGTAAACACGTCCGCACCATCATAGCCCATGCCGGTCAACATGACCGCGGTCACCCGGGCCGGGTCGCAGTGCTCGAGCACCGAGCGACCGAGCAATTCCACCGAAGGGTGCCAAAGGAATTGCGGCGTTTCCGGCTTGGGGAGCACGGTGAGTTGCCCCGCCCGCCTGGCGACCACCATGTCGGCCCCGCCTTTGCCGATATACACTGTGCCGGCTTGGACGGGCACGGGCCGGTCCGCTTCCACCACCTGGAGGGCGCAAATCTGGTCCAGACGGTCGGCAAAGGATTTGGTGAACCCCGCCGGCATGTGCTGCGCCACCAGTACCGGCCAGGGAAAGTCGACGGGAAGTAGCGGCAGGATGTCCTCCAGGGTGCGCGGCCCGCCGGTGGACACGCCGATGAGGACCAGGCCCTCGTTCGCCAGACCACGCCGCAGGGCCACGGGGCGGGCCGGCTTGAGCGCCCGCCCGCCTTTCGTGTCCGGAACCGATACCCCGCGGCCCGACCCTTTTCCTTTCAAGTGCGCCCGGGCGGCGCTGCGGACCTTGGCCACCAGTTCGGTTTGTATCGCACCGATGGACAGCGAGATGGTGCCGCCCGGTTTGCCGATGAAATCGACCGCCCCGAGATTTAAGGCCTCGAAGGTGGCCAACGCCCCTTGTTCGGTGAGTGAAGAAACCATCACCACGGCCACCGGCCGCTCCGCCATGATGAGCGAAAGGGCGGTCAGGCCATCCATCTCCGGCATATTGATATCGAGCGTCACCACATCCGGCTGGAACTCGCGGTTTGCGTCCACCGCCTCCTGGCCGTTTTTCGACTGGCGTATCTCGAAGTCGCCCTCGGCCTCGAAAAGACTGGTCAATTGGCGGCGCATCAGCGCCGAGTCATCAACAATGAGCAGCTTGATCACTGCCTTGCTCCGTGACCGCGACGATTGCCGCCAGCTCCTGACCTTCGACCAGATGCGCCGGCTCAATGAGTTGCACCATGCGTTTTTGCTTTTCCAGATTGGCCATGCGCGACAGGAGTTTGGCTTGCGCGCTGGACAGGACTGGCGCCGGTTCGATGGCCGCCTTGGGGAGTTTGAGCACCTCGGCCACCTGGTCGACAATGAACCCTGTGCGCACACCGGCAATCAGGAACACGACAATGCGTTGGCGGTCGCAGCGTTCCCCGCGTTGCAGCCCAAGGCGCAGACGCAAATCGATCACCGGGAGCACGCTGCCACGCAGGTTGATAACGCCTTCAACGGACAGGGGTGCCTTGGGCACATGGATGAGCGACTCGGGCACGCGCACAATCTCCTGCACACTGGCTATGGGAACCCCGAATTCCTCTTTGTCCAGAAGGAAAACCACCACCTGCTCGTCATCATCCAGGTCTTCTTCCATCGCGGCCGTCTCGTGTCCGGCTTCCTGGTTGATGTCGTTCACGGCGTTTAGGGCCTCCTTGACGGCGCTATGGCCAAACAGGTTTCGGGCCGTGATGATGGACACCAGGCGTTTGCCCTCGTTTAATCGACAGATTTCCGTAATATCGGCGAGTTCTTTTTCGCGGGCAAAAATGGCGGGCATGGCGTCCACTTCGGCCTTGGCCACCCGCAGCACTTCACTCACGCCGTCCACCACCACGCCGACTGAGGCACTGCCCAGAGCCAGCACGATGATCCGGCTTTTCTCGTCCAGTGGCCGATCCGTCAGTTCGAACATGCGGCGCAGGTCGACCAGGGGCAACAGGCGGTTTCTAAGGGTCATGACGCCGAGCACGTGGGACTGGGAATGCGGCACATGAATGATCGTCTCCGGTATCTGGACGATCTCCTGCACATCTTCGATGGCCAGGGCGTATTCCTGGCCGGCGACCTCAAAGCTCACCAGTTGCAGTTCATCGCTCACCTCGTCTTCTTCACCTTCCACACTGGCGGCCAACCCAGTTGCAGTGTCATGGGTTTTGGCGATGGCGGCGATTTCCGCAAATTGACGTTGGATGAGCTTCTCGAAATCCAGCACCATAATCATGGCGTGGCCGCCCACATCCTTGATGAGCCCGGAGAGCAGCTCGGTGTCCACCGTGCTGCGCAAAGCGCCCACATCCTCGATCTGGCCCGGCTCCACCCCAACGACGCTGGCCACCTGGTCCACCACGAAGCCGAGGGGCTGGCCGACATCCACCACCACGGCACGGGTGGCGTCGTCGTGCTCCTGCTCGGCGAAACCAAAGACCCGACGCAGGGAAATAATCGGCAGCACCCTGCCACGCAGATTCGCCAACCCGTCGAGGGTGGCCGGGGCCAGCGGCACCCGCACCACCTCGGGCAGGCGGATGATTTCCTGCACCGGGGCCATGTCCACGGCAAAGATTTCATTTCCAGTGACGAAGGTGACGAATTGGCGGGTGTTGGAAGCAAATTCGTCCAGGGTATCGTTTGCGGGGCTGGCCGCGTCCCCGCATTTTTCCGGTATTTCTGTCGTCATAAGGGCATCTCCCGCAACAGTCCGCTGTTACGCACTTTGCAGTTCGTCGGCGAGCGAAGCGACTTCTTCGATGGCGGCGGCCAGATCTTCCGCCCCCTGCGCCTGCTGCTTGGCGGCGGAGGCCGCTTCGGTGGCGGCCTTGTCAGCTTCCTGGGCCGCAGCGGCAATCTGTTCCACCCCTTTTTTGACCTGGCCAATAACGGTGGTCATTTCGATGGACGCCTCCAGGATTTCCTGGGTGCCGGTTTCCACGACGGCAATGGAGGTCTCGATGGTCAGCAGGTTGGCTGTGGTGGCTTTGGCTTTTTCCACCTCGGATAGGCCGGTCGCCACGATCTCGTCCAGGTCGCGGGCCACGACGCCGATCTGGTCTTGCACGGCTTTGACCAGATCTTTTATCCGGTCGGCATTCTCGGAAGAATCGTGGGCCAGATTGCGGATGTCGGTGGCGACCACCACGAAACCCTTGCCGAATTCTCCGGCCCGAGCCGCTTCGATGGCGCCGTTGACCGCAAGCATGTTGGTCTGGATCGACACGGTGGTGATGGCGTCCACGATCTTGTCGATACGCCGGGAGACCAATTCCAGGGCCTTGATCTGCTTGATGCTGCCGCGAGACGCCTCGGCTGAAGCGGAAATCCCGGCGATAAGGGCATCGACGGCATTCTTGTTGTCGGCCAAAAGTTGTTTGATGGCAGCCACTTTTTCGGCACTGGCCGTCGCCCGTTGCTGCGCGACCTCCAGCCCTTTCTCGATCTGGGCGCTGGCGGCGGCGGATTCCTCGCTCCCGGCGGACTGCACCTCGGCACCCTTGCGGATCTGCTCGATGGCGGTCATGATCTGCGCCCCGGAACGGCTGATTTCCTGCACGGCAGAGGAGAGTTGCTCGGCAGCGGCGGCCACCTCCTCGGCGCTCTTGGCCACATCAGTCGAGGTCTTTAAATCCTCGGCCTGTTCCGACAGGGTCTGCGCCATCTGCTCGCACACAGACAAAGCCTGGGTCTGTTCGTCCACGGTTTGGGCGGATTCTTCGGCAGCGGCGGACTGTTCCTCGGCAGCGGCGGCGATATCCTTGGACCCGCGCAGGGCCTGCTGGGCGGCGGTGGCCGACTGCTGGGCTCCGGCCGCAATCTCCCGGGCTCCCCGGACGATTTCGACCATGTCCGCGCGGACCTGTTCGAGCTGGGTGCTGATCAGTTCGCTTTTTTCCACCTCTTGCTCGACAGATTTGGCGGAGGTGTTGATTCCGTCGGCAATGTTCTTCACATCCTGCTGGATTTGCCCCACCAGTTCCTGAATCTGCTTGGCGCTTTTTTCCGAAGTTTCAGCCAGGGTTCGCACTTCATCGGCCACGACCGCAAACCCCTTGCCGTGCTTGCCGGCGCGGGCCGCTTCGATGGCTGCGTTGAGCGCCAACAGATTCGTCTGGTCGGCAATACGGGCCACGGCCTTGACGATATCGCCAATATTGGCCGCCTGCTTTTCCAACTCAGCAACCATCTCCACAGACGCCGACTGCCGCTGGGCGGTGACCGCCACGTTGAGCACAATATTTGTCACTTCCGAAATTGTTGTGGCGATCAGGCCCTGGCTTATTTCGCTTTTCTCCTGGATGGCCGCGGCGTTCTCCAGTTGGCGGGTGATCCTGTCCCCGATCTGCTGAAACCCGGTGAGCGACTCCTGGGCCGCCCCTGAGGCTTCCTCGGCTCCGGAAGCGATCTGTTCGGTGGAGCGTTTCAATTCTTCTGCAGCGGAGGCCGCTTCGTTTATACCGGAAGACAACTCCGCCGTGGCCGCAGCGATCCGTTCCGCGGCCTGCTGTTGCTTGGCGAGCGTCCGGGCTTTTTTGCGCAATGCCTCCGCTTCTCGGGAGATGACGGTTTTATTGGCGGGGGGGGCAAGCGCTGCTGTGTTCTTCTTGATTAGGGCCACGGCGTAACTCCTCAAAAGGGGGGGGTGATAGGATTACGGCCAAGCGTCGCTGGCTTCTCCACGACGGCCCCTGCACGCAGGCAAAGGGACTCCACCAGGCCTGGGACGGTTCCCAAAGCATTGTTCTGGCCCCTTGGCTGTCGCACTCCCAGGGGCACACCTCACGAAAGAGGCAACGGCTGCCAATCAAGGCGTCATTTGGGCAAGAGAGAAAAGACTGAAATACGGGCGGCCAGATGTCTGGGCCCGACGACGGGGAAAAATCGGCGGCGGGACGGAACCCTGGATGATCGAATTCTCATCCAGATCTACAGCCAGATTGACAAAGGAGATGTTAAGATGGTAGGATAATAGTGCAATTGGATTGCATTCTTTAGCTGCAATGACTGTGTGCCCGTATTTTGTGTTTTTCTATCTTCTGCCATTTCCCTGCCCGTGACCTAATCATAAAATCGAACTTTGTCTAGATAAAATCGAAATACTATGAAAAAAACGAAAACGACTTCAACGCCTGAGCAACGCGCGGCTTTTTGGGGCGAGATTGAAAAAATTTGTCAAGAATTTTGGGCTTGAGCAGAAGCAGCTCGCCGCCTCTGGGTGCGTCAGCAGCGCAACGATATCAGCCTATCTCGCCGGCAACAGTCAGCCCGCAGCCGATATAATGTCGAATTGGGTTCGAGATTTTCGGGTAAACGCCAATTGGCTCCTGACCGGCGAGGGCGATATGTCGCTCGATGCCCGGGGCGAGACCGGGACGACTCTCCCCGCCGAAGAAATCTCCGCAACCCTCTCTCCCACCCAACGGGAAATGTACGCCTACAAGCGACTCCAAACCGAACTCGGCATGCCAAGTTCGCGAATTGCCGAGGGTATCGAGGCAATCGTCAGAGGAAAGCCGGCCAGTTCCGGCCCATTGTCCGGCCATGCTGCGGCGAATCAGAAAATGGATGACCGCTTCGACAACGCCCGAGGAGATGAGGCAATATACGATAAAGATACGTAACGTGTCCCGGCAGAGGCAGGCAAGGCCGCAAGAGTCTCGACCATCGCCTTTGCTCGTCGAGTTGCTTGTCGGCGGCCAGCAAGCCCATGGGCACGCCCAGTCCGGCGGCGGGCACGGGCGGCTTCCCCGTGCCGGGGACTTGCTGGGGACTGCCGGCCTTTGACCGCCCTCCCCTCACCGGCGGGAATCCGTTTGCGATGGACGGGAATGTCCCCGGCAGATACCCGCCCGCCTGACTGCCCCCCTGCCATAGCCACCCGCATGGCGCACGGGAGCATGTCCAGCCGGCCCATCCGGCGGCTCAAAATGAAGCTGCCGGTTTGCATACTGTCGCGGCGCCGGATTGCGTCACCAGCCCACGGCCTTCGACTCAAAATTGAGGGCAGTGATCTGCCCAGCCACAGGAGCGACGCACAGGAAAAGGCCCCGCGGCTCAATACTGCGAGACCTTTCAAATGGCGGGGCAAGGCGAGAGATCTCGTCGGTGACGACCATGACGCTGGAAGCCTTGACCATGGCTTTGCCCTTGGAGCCTTCTTTCAGGCCCCTGTGCTCGACTGCGTCCTTCATGAGCGTGGAAATTATTTCGACGCCGGGCCCAGCCGCAGCTCCAGGCGGACGCTTGGTCGGTTCGGGCCTGGGTCCGCCCCTGTTGCGGATCATGCCTGACCGACGCCGCAAACCTCTGCACATGCCGCTGTCCCCCACGGGGATGTTAGAGTTTGACGACGATGCGGCGCGCGTACAGCGCCCACGCCCCCAGGAACATCACCAGCAAAAAGAGAGCGGACCAGGACAGGGAAGCCAGATAGCTGTATGTCCAGCCGGCAAAAAGTGCTTTGAACAGATACGCTTGCAGATGTATGCCCCCGGGCCTCCCGTCAGGAATTTTGATCCAATACAGCGTGGCCGAGACAAACTCGGCGACGACATAGATCGCCAACGGATTGACGCCCATGATCACGAACGGCTTGGCCCAGGCCGTCTTGCCGCGTCGATCAATGAGCCAATGACAGGCGACAAGCAGCATGACGCCAAACCCGCCCACGAACAACACGAACGAACTGGTGCAAATAGATCTATTGATCGGATACCACTCGTGCCACAACAGACCGGTCAAAACCATGCCAAGCCCCAGGACAAACGCCCGCAGCATCCCTGGTTTCCCCGAACGCAGCCACCGGCCGACCAATACGCCGATCAGCCCCAGCGTCATGGCGGGAAAGGTGGAAAGAATGCCTTCAGGGTCCCATTGCGTGTCGTATTGCCAGATGTGGTTGTGCAGCATGACCTGATCCAGCCAAGCTTCAAGATTGGCATGGGAATCCATGCTTGGATAGCCGATGCCTGGAATGGGCACAAAAGCCATAAGCGCCCAGTAGCCAACCAGAACAGCCACAACCACGGCGACGATCCCCTTGTTTTGCAAGCGAACATGCAACCAGACCACGGCGAGATAGACCAGGGCAATGCGCTGCAACACGCCTGGAATGCGCAGACTGGCCATATCAAAGTAAGGATAGGCGTTTTCCAACAGACCGATTGCAATAAGGATCGCAGATCTTCTGAAAACCTTGCGCCAGAAATGGATGACGCCGCCGGCCCGCACCGTCTCGCGGTTGACGGACAAGGCCACGGATACGCCGACAATAAAGAGGAACAAAGGGAAAACGAAGTCCGTGGCGGTCCAGCCGTTCCAGGGCGTATGCGTCAGTTCCTGGTAGACATGCAGGTAGTCTCCAGGATTATTCGCCAGGATCATCCAGGCAATGACCAGCCCCCGCATACAGTCAACGGAGATCAATCTGCCTTTATATGCCTCGGACATCGCGTGTACCTGACCCCCAAACCGACTTGTGCGGTTGACGACCTCGCCCGCGCCGCTCCACGACGTATTCCCAGACAGCCTGCGACCGAAGCCTCGCTTCCAGTGTCGATACGCCAGTCCCTCCCGACTGAAAAGACAATGCCGGCGAGGCGCGGCCCTGTCGCCGAGGACAAGCAAATCTGCTTACGCCTGCACGCTTCTGCCCGTCCTGTTCGCTTCTTGCCCGTGCTGCCCATTGCTGGCGTTCTGGTTGTGCTGCCCGTTGTGCCCCCGCCGCCTGGGGCACTGCACCCCGCCCGACCACCTGGACGCGACATGCAGGCGCAACGGATCCCGGCAGCAAGGCAGAGCGACAAGCCCGACCCCGCCTGCTCCCGGCCAGCCCCATGGAATGGATCATGGCCGTTGCCCTTGCCGTGGGCGTTTATGTTCTGGTGGTGGTCTTCATCTTGAGGAACAAGCGCCATGACGGCGAAAAGTTCCCGGACGTTTCAACTTTGCCGTCTGCAAGGAAGGCGAACTGCCCCGGCGCGGCGGATTTGACAAGACAACGTGGCACTGCGCTAGAACTCTCCGCTGGAAAGCGTCCAGCATCCGCTCCCAGGAGGCTCTTCAAATCCCGTCAATCAGTCATAATCCGCGTTCTCATTGTGTCCAACAACGTTACAATTGCTCTTAATGGACAGCTCAAGCGCGCAACCTTCAAAAATGCAACAGCCAATCACCTCAAAAAATCCATCCATGGCCTTTCTTCACTACAATCAATCCAAAAGCAAAAGTGACATCGGAGCAATGCCGGCAGGCATCGTGTGAACGATTTCGAGGTAGCTGACGAATCCTTCCGCACCATAGAATGGACAATAGAAAGATGTTTGATCAACCTCAACATGAACAGTGCTGAATGCCGCCCAATTTCGGTCATTTGCGAGATCAGCCTTGATGGAGGAGGTAACATCAACAGGAATAGTATTGCCGACATCACCATAATGCATATTTGCGAGAACCTCAGTTCCAACAACCCTGTCCACACCAGGGTTTCCAGTTACAGCTTTCGTTTTTTCAACATGCGTAAGCGTAGAGACGACATCTGTTTGAAGCTTTGTTATAGAGCTGGCTCCAGCAGGCTTCAAATAAAGCGTTGCAGATATAATATTTCTCCCCTTGAGGTTCCCTATGTAAAATTCATATGTGCTATCCTCTAAACTCCACAGCAAGCCACTTGCCGTTTCATGGTAATTGTATGATGATGAGATAACCGCTGATTGGTACCATGTATCCTCTTGCCAAAATGAATACACGACATTGTGCGTTGAGTATCCGGCTTGATCTATATATATGTTTGAGACAACAGGGCTGCCATCTGCCCGCAGCGGATAACTCAGCAATACATAACACGACAAAATAATGGCAGTTTTCATTTTCATCGCGACACCTTCCTTTGTATTGGAAGCTGCTTGCCTGAAAAAGTTTTTGGCCCGTTTACTCCATATGCCAAGCCCATCTCCACAATGCAACGAAAATGTTCGGCCCGCCTCCGCATGGAAACAGGTCGCTCATCATTGAGACTCCTGAAGATTGCGGCAGTGCTACAGAACCGAATCCAGGCGATTGGAGCAATGGCCAAAGACATGCGCCAGAGCGTCGCTGACCACCTGTCCCACTTTGGCGGTCCGATCGCCCGACACAAGCCATCCTCCTCAAAGAATCAGAACGCGTTGGCCGCTGGCGCCCCCCCACCTGGATGTCGAACGCCCCCGGCTTCGGTGGAGCGGGGTTTCTGACTGTCCTTGGCAATGCTTCGCAACGCGGACTGCGACATGGTGCGCCTCGGCCTTCACCGACCGGGCCCGACCAGAGGACCGACAGTGTAGCGTGGACCTCGGCCCACGCGGCAGATCGCCGATTCCAGCCCATCCCAATCACGCTTCTGGTCAGCGGAGGCTTCCTTGCGTATGTTGCCGCCAATGGTTCGTGTCATCAGCGCCGTCCTTGGGACGATACTTTTGGCCGTGAGGGTTTGCATCCTGGGCGCATTTGGGCTCGGAGCAGTGCTTTGCGCCGGCTACTCCCTCTACGTGCTTGTACGGCACGGAGGGCTCCCGGATATGAGCCTCGCCAGCCTGCACCCGGGCGTGTACGAATATCTCCTGCCGCCTCGCTACATCGTACTCAATACCATTTTCATCTCCTGCGTCGGGCTGCCCCTCATTGTTCTCCTGGGCCTGCTCTTTTTTCTTGCCTTGCTGCTCGACAAACTTGGGCAAGCACTCTTTCGCTGGCTGGAACTTGTTTTGCGAGCAGACAAAGCGATCTGACCGGCCGGCCGCGCCCGCCTTAAACCTCCTCTCCCCATTGCTGCCATCATCAGATTATCATAGAGTGCGGTTGGCACAGACGAAAAGTCTTCACGCCATGACAAGAGCGAACAGCGTGCACCTGTAATGCGAAAGAAACAGAAATCCATGTTCATGGCCATGCAGACACAAAGCAGCCCCCCATCTCCACCCTTCAACGCCTCCAGCGCCGCAGGGTGTCCATGACCATACCGCCACACCAGAAACCGTACCTGAGGCAAACGACAGCCGCCCTGCTGGCGATTCTGGCGTTGATACTGTATCTGGCCGGTTTGTTTGCTCCAGCACCGGTGCAAGCCGCCTCCGCCAACGGGGTAGAGCAGGAACAGCCCCACCGGCCCGCCGTGCCCAAGGCCATTACCGTAGCCCTGGATATGGACTACCCCCCCTACATCTTCGCCGCTCCGGACGGCACCTATCAGGGTATCCTCGTCGATACCTGGAAACTCTGGGAGACCATGACCGGTGTTCCCGTGGTGCTGCGGCCCATGGACTGGAACACCGCCCAAAGTGAATTTCTCCTGGGCAACGCCGACGTCATCGACACCATGTTCCGCAATCCGGATCGCGACAAACTTTACAGTTTTTCAGCCCCCTACGCCCGCATCGAAGTGCCGGTGTTCGTACACAACGACTTAAGCGGCATCCGCGACCTGGAAACCCTGCGCGGCTTCACCGTGGGCGTCAAACGCGGCGATGCCAGCGTGGACTACCTCTCCAGCCGGGGCATCCTGCCCCTGGCCGCCTTCGACGGCTACGAAGGCGTCGTCCGGGCCGCCCAGGACGCCAAGGTCAAGATCTTCTGCGTCGATAAGCCGCCGGCCCTGTACTACCTGTATAAATACGGCCTGGAAGGCGACTTCCGGCTGGCCTTCACCCTCTATCACGGCGATTTCCACCGGGCCGTGCGCAAAGGCAATGAGGCCCTGTTGCGCCTCGTCGAGGACGGCTTTTCCCGCATCTCCTCGAAACAGTACGAAGAAATCGACCAAAAATGGCGCGGGGCGTCCCTGTTCCCCTCGACAACTGTGCGCTACTCCCTGTGGGCGCTGACCCTCGTCGTCTCCATCGCCGTCATCCTGCTGGCGCTCAATGCCGTGCTGCGCCGCACCGTGCGCTCCCAGTCCCATAAGCTCAACCAGCTGCTGACCGCTGTGGACCAAAGCGAGGAACGCCACCGCGAACTGGTCCAGAGCGCCGCCAGCGTCATCCTGCGCCTTGATCCCATGGGACGCGTCACCTTCTGCAATGTCTTCGGCCTGCACTTTTTCGGCTACGGGCTTGATGAGATGCTCGGCCGGGAAATCGGCTCCCTTATCGACATCCCGGACGACGCCCAGGCCTCACCCTGGGTCCAGACCCTGGAGGTCATCCTCAACGCGCCGGAAAACGCCGGGTCCATGACCCGCCAGCATAAACGCCGCAGCGGGGAATCTGTCTGGATCGCCTGGGCCGTACGCGGACTTCGCGAAGCCTCGGGCGCGCTGGCCGAAATCCTGTGCATCGGCAACGACATCACCGACCGCAAGCGTATCGAGGAAGCCTTGCTGGCCAGCGAAGAACGCTATGCCCTGGTCACCCTGGGGGCCAACGACGGCATCTGGGACTGGGATCTGCGAACCAATATCGTCTATTATTCACCCCGATACATGGAAATCCTGGGACACACGCCAGACGAAATCCCGCAACTCCTCGACGAATGGACCAAACGCATCCACCCCGACGACGCCGAAACCGTCATCCGGGCCAACAAACGCTGCGCCGACGGCGAAACCGACAACTTTTCCGTGGAATACCGGATGCGCCACAAGGACGGCACCTACCGCTGGATTCTCGGCCGGGGAGCCAGCCTCAAGGACGCGCGCGGCGTGGTCATCCGCATGGCCGGGACCCACACCGACATCACCCGCCGCAAGCACGATGAAGAAGCCCTGCGCGAAAGCCAGGACCAACTCGCCAAGATCTTCCGCTTCACCCCTGTCGGCATCGCCATCAGCACTCGCCATGAAGGCCGGCTCATTGACATCAACGAAACCGGCGCGCGAATGCTCGGCTACAGCAAATCCGACATCATCGGCCGGCTCACCTCCGACATCGGCCTGTGGCGGCAACAGGAAGACCGCGACAGCATCCTGAAGGAAATGTCCCGGGCCGGTTCCATCTTTGGCAAGGAACTGGAACTGCGGCACAAAAACGGCTCGCCCGTCACCGTCCTGTTCTCTGCCGTGCCCAACCATGCCTACGGCGAAGCCTGCATCCTGTCGGTGCTCGTGAACATCACCGAACGCAAAGCCATGGAACAGGCCCTGCGCCGCTCCAAGGAAATCGCCGAAACCGCCAATAAGGCCAAAAGCGAATTCCTCTCCACCATGAGCCACGAAATCCGCACGCCCATGAACACCATCCTCGGCATGGTCGATGTGTTAGGCGCCACCCAGCTCACCAGCGAGCAGACCCACGCCATCAAAGCCATCGAACTGGCCGGCAGCACCCTGCTGGCCCTGCTCAACGACATCCTCGACCTGTCCCAGATCGAAGCCGGCGGCCTCGTCATGGAGGAAAAACCCTGCGACATCCTCGAACTGGCCGGACAACTCGTGGATATGATGCGCCCGGACGCCGCGCGAAAAAAGCTGGAGCTGCGCCTGGAAAGCCACGGCGAACTCCCGCCGCGCCTGTACTGCTGCCCTGACCGCATCCGGCAGATTCTTGTGAACCTCCTCGGCAATGCCATCAAATTCACCCAGCAAGGCGAAATCGTCCTGGAAATCGGCCGCCAGGATGGCGAAACAGGCGGCCCCAAGCTGCGTCTGGCCGTCCGGGATACCGGCATCGGCATTCCGGACGACAAACAGGCCCTCATCTTCGACCGCTTCACCCAGATAAACGCTTCCGCCAGCCGCCAGTTCGGCGGCGTGGGCCTGGGACTGGCTATCTGCAAAAAGCTCACGGAAATAATGGGGGGGCACCTCTCGGTCGACAGTGTCCAGGGGCACGGCTCCACTTTCACCCTCACCCTGCCCCTGCGCCCGGCTCCGATCCTGCCCGCAGCGATTCCCCCGACCGCAGCCCCCAAGGCCATCAGCCCAGGCGCCACCGTCCTTTTGGTCGAAGACAGCCCCACCAATGCCGAAGTCATGCGGCTCATGCTCGAAGACACCAATTTCAAGATCACCTGGGCTCCCAGCGGCCAGGCTGCCCTGGCTGCCCTCATGGACAAGCCCTTCGACATCATCCTCATGGACGTCGAAATGCCCGGCATGGACGGCTACCAGACCACCCGGGCCCTGCGCCACCAGGAACAGGAACTCGGCCGGCCCCGCACCCCGGTCGTGGCCCTGACCGCCCACGCCTTCGACGAACACCGGCAACGCAGCCTGGAAGCCGGCTGCGACGACTTCCAGGTCAAACCCATCCCCAAAGCCCGGCTCCTCTCCACCCTCGAAACCTGGCTGGCCCTGCGGCCGTGAGACAATCGTAGCGCTGCCCCGAGCCCCGGCCAGTGCGGTATCCCGCCTTCCCCGAGCGAACCGGGCTGTCGCGCCAACCGTCTTGGCCCCCCCCGCCCACGCCACAGTCCCTTACCCGGTCCCCACTGCCGCGTCCCCTTTCAGGGGGTCCGGGGGGGATGCATCCCCCCCGGCCGCCGGAGGCATGCTTTTCCTTCTCGCTACTGCCGTGCGGCCGCGGTCAGGACGCCGGCGCCGATCATGACGCCGCCCCCCACTCCCTTTAACCGGCGCATGAACCGGGGGTCCTGGATGCGGCTGCCGGCAGTGCCGGAAAGGAAGCTGAAGGTGGTGGCGTTTATGGCGGAGAGGATGACGAAGGTGACGCCGAGCAACAGGAGTTGCGGTCCGGCCGGGGCGTCGTGGCTGATGAACTGGGGCAGGAAGGCGACGAAGAAGAGGATGCATTTGGGATTGGCGGCGGTGACGGCAAAGGCGTGGAGGAATTTTCTGCGGGGGCTGGCGGCGGTGCATGCCGGTGCTGCGGCTTTGCCGGAGCGGATCATGCCGATGCCGAGGTAGATGAGGTAGAGGGCTCCGATATATTTGAGGATGGTAAAGGCCGAGGCCGAGGCGGCCAGGACTGCGCCGAGTCCGGCCACGGAGCAGGCCAGGGCGACCGCATCGCCCAGGGCCACGCCAAGGACCAGGGGCCAGCTGTTCTTGCGGCCTTCGGCCAGTCCGTAGCCGACCACCATGAGCACGGTCGGGCCTGGGATAAGCAGCAGGAAGACGGCAGCGGCAATGAAGGCAAGATAAAGCGGCAAGGTCATGGCGAACTCCTTTGCCGGCGTTTTACGCCCCCTGCCCGGCCTCGTAAATACCGCAGCGGCGGCATTTTTCGCAGCCGGCCGGCGGGCATTTGGCCGTGGCGATGCCGGCCTGGTAGCGCTCCCATTCCTGCCAGAGGAAGTCGCGGGTGATGCCGTTGTCGATCATATCCCAGGGCAGGCGTTCCTCTTTGGGGCGCTGCCGGTCGAGGTATTCGGCCGGGTCGCCGTCCCAGGTTTTAAGCGCCCGGCGAAAGCTGCCGGCGGTGATGGCGGCCTGGATCAGGGGAAAGAGGCGCTCATCGCCCCGGGCCAGCAGGCCTTGCAGGCGGGCCATGGAGGCGGTTTCGGTCTCGACCCGAAAGCCCTTGAGCCCCTTGGCGGCCAGTTTGATGCGGGCGTAGCCGGCTTCGATGGCGGCCTCGGAGGCCATGGGGGCCCACTGCATGGGGGTGAAGGGCTTGGGGACCAGCGGGTTGACGGACAGGGTGGCGTGGGCCACGCCGCGTTTGCCAACGCCAATGGAGGCGGCTTGGGCGATCTGTTCGAGCAGGGGGCGCAGTTCGTCGTAGTCTTCGGGCGTTTCGCCGGGCCAGCCGATGATAACATAAAATTTCAGGTGGTTGACGCCGTGCTTGCCGGCCAGGGCCACGGCACTGAGGAGCGCTTCCACAGAGAGGTGCTTGTTGGCGGCGGTGCGCAGGCGATGGCTGGGAGCTTCCAGGGCCAGGGTCAGGGTGCGAAGGCCGGCAGTGCGAAGGATGGTGAGCAGTTCCGGGGTGATGCCGTCGGCGCGCACCGAGGACAGGGAAAACTTGGTGCCGCGTTCGCGCAGCCAGATGAGAAAGGGGATCAAATCGGGCCAGTCGGTGAGCGCCGTGCCGACCAGGCCGATCTTGCGGGGTGAGACGTCTTCAATAAGCGCCTGCAAGTCCGCCAGACGCGACTGGCGCGGCGGCCGGTAGACATAGCCGGCGGCGCAGAAGCGACAGCCGTAGGGGCAGCCCCGGTTGATCTCGACCAGGAACATGTCGCGAAATTCGGCGTGGCCGGACACGAAGCAGGAATGGGCCGGCCCGGCCAACAGGGTCGAGGACCCCTCGGCCAGGGCCGTGGCCCGGACCACCGGGCCTGCCGTGCGGCCGGGCAGGAACACGCCGGGCAGGCCGGCCACGGCATCGAGGCAGGCGGCCTTGTCCCCGCCGGCCAGGGCAACCCGGCCGATGGCGGCAATGACTGCGGCCAATCCGGCCTCGGCCTCGCCGATAAAAAGCAGGTCAAGGGCCGGAAGAAACGGGGCGGGATTTAAAAAGGCCAGGGGCCCGCCGGCCATGACAATGGGAAAATCCGGCCTTTTCTCCCGGCGAAGCGGGATATTGGCAGCGGCCAGGGCGGTTGCGGCGTCGAGGTATTCTTCCTCGTAGCACAGCGAGAAGGCGATGAGCGGAAAATCGGCCAGAAGGTGGCCGGAGTCTTCGGCCTGGGGCGGGTTGGTGCTTCTGGTGTAGACCCGTTCCACGGCCAGGGCGGGATTTTCGGCCAGCACCCGCCACACGGCCTGCCAGCCCAGGGCGGACAGGGCCATGGCGGCATCGCCGGGCACGGTCAGGGCAACAGGCAAACGGCCGCCCCATTCGGGGACAGCCGGT
>NZ_MLBG01000027.1 GCF_001936595.1 Desulfovibrio sp. DV | reverse complement strand
AGGCCAAAGCCAGAAGCGTGCCAAGGGCGGGCCGGCGCAGCGCCGTGCCCCGCCCTTGGCACGCTTCTGGCTTTGGCCTGTTCGTTTTCTTGGTTCAACACGGGGAGGTATCCCACTATGCGCCGACTCTTTATCATCCTGGCCACGCTTGGCCTGCTGGCCGTCCTGGCCGGCTCGGTCGAGGCCTTCACCGTGGTGACGCCCGGGTTTGCCGTCAGCGTCCCCATCTATGCCGCGCCGCCGCCGCCGGTCTATGTCCCGGCTCCGGTGTACGTGGCTCCGGCCTATGAACCGCCGGCCGTCTATGTCGGCCCGGCGTACGCGCCGCCGCCGGTCTACGCCGCGCCGGGCTATTATCCGCCGCCGCCCCACTGGGCCAGATAGCCGGGTCAGGGAGACAGGGCCGGCGTGTGCGCACCAGAAGGTGCGCACACGCCGGTTTGCGTTTCTACGGGGCGATCCAGGCCTCGATGAAGGTCTTGGCGAGGGTGGGATCGACTTCCCGCCGGGGCTGGGACAGGCGGGCGGCGTTGGCGGCCAGGAGGTCGAGGTAGGGCTGGCTGTTGGTCAGCCCCTCGGCCAGTCCGGTGGCCCGCAGGTATTCCCGGGCCATGAAGGCCACGCCCCAGGGACTGGGGTGGATGCCTTCGGGCATGATGGCCTGGCCGCCAAGGTCGGTTTCCAGGGCCTGTTTGAAGGCGTTCATGCGCTGGCGCAGGTCGAGAAAGACCACCGTGCCCTTGCTCTCGGGCCAGGCCGCCAGCCGGGCTGCGGCGTCGCGCAGGGCCTGGTTGTGGCTGCGTTGGCCGCCGGCCGACGGATAGGGGGCCTCAAACCGAAAGGCCTCGGCCGGAAAGCCCATGACCATGCCGTCGGGAATGGCGTCGAACATGTCGCTTAGGACCAGCGTGACCTTGGCCCGGGACAGGGCGGCCTGGCCAAGGAGCATCCAGTTGCGCTCGTAGGCGTCGGGGTCCTGGCCGTGGAAGCCGGCATCCTCGAAGATCAGGATGTCGCCGTCGCGAATCAGGCCGTCATTGATGTGCCGGGTGATCCGTTCGGCCCTGGCCGCCACCTCTTTGGGAAAGGGCAGGCCCAGGGACCCGGCATAGGTGGCCACGACCCGGGCCGCGGGCACGGTTGCGCCGCCGTCCGGGGTGTCGAGCAGGCCTTGGGCGGCAAACAGGTAATTCATGGCCGAGGCCAGGGAATGCATGGGCCACAGGGGATCGGCGGACTTGGCCGCCGGCTGTTCGGTCTTGCGCATGAGGTCGGCCATGGCTGAAACCATATACGCGGCGTCGTTCGCCTTCTCCTTGAGGGTGGAGAAATCGATTTCTTCCAGCATGCACAGCATGACCACGGAGTCGCCAAAAAGGAACACCACCTGGCCGTAGGCGTCGCGGTTGGCGGCGATCTGGTCGAAGACCGGGTCCGGGGGGAACTCCTGGGCCCGGGCCGGCAGGGCCGGCAGCAGGACGGCCAGAAGCACGAGAATGCACAGGCGCGACAGGCGGCAGGCGGGATGTTGCATGGCCAAACCTCAGCGCAGGCGGGTTTTGAAGAAGTTGTGCAGGGCCAGATCGAGCCGGCCGAAGAAATAGCCGCCAACGGCCACGACACCCAGGGCCAAAAAGGCGCGCAGATTGTCGAGCTGCCAACCCAGGCCGTAGACCATGATGGAAAACACGGCGGCCAGGATCACGGCGTGGATCAGGTAGTAGGCGTAGGCATATTCGCCGAAATCGGCCATGGCCATGAGCGCCGGATGACGGAAGCGGTCTTCGAGCTTGACCACGGCAAAGATGGTGGCAGCCGTGCAAAGGCTCCAGGGTCCGATCTCGGTGATGGACTTGATGACGCCAAGGGGCCGGTGCCAGCCCGAGGCCACGGTGTAGACGGCGCAGGCGACAAGGATGCCGACCGGAATGATCCAGGGCAGGGCCGGGGTGCGCTTTTGGACGTAATAGACCAGGGCGCCGGTGATGAAATAGAGGTTGTAGGCGGAAAAGAGCACCGTGCGCCAGGTGTTGAAGACATAGGCGTCCTGCAGGCCGAAGGCGAAGTAGGCGACCACTACCGCCGCCGCCCAGACCACGAGAAAGGCCGGGAAATAGCGGCGCAGCCTGGGCGTGGCAAAGGGAGCGATGAGAACATAGTAGACGACTTCGTAAATGAGCGTCCATTCCACCCGCAGCGGCAGGTCAACCGGCCCGAGCGGCAGGAGCGAGGCCGCCGCGAACAAACTCTTGCCGGGCAGGTTTCCCCACAGCACATAGCCAATGATAAGGGAAATGGCCACGCCGCACAGATAGGTGGGGTAGACCCGCAGCAGGCGTCTGGAGAGAAAGTTGCGGTACCCGATATCAATGAGAAAGGCCATGATAAAGCCCGAGATGCTGAAGAAAGGCAGGGCCACGGCCATGAAGGCGTCCGGAACCATATTGAAAAAGGTTCCGGTCTGGGCTCCGTAGATGAAAAGATACGCCCGGACATGGAGATACAGAACCATGGACATGAAAAGGATGCGGAGAATCTGGATGGAATAGTAACGCATGAAGGTTGTGTTCGTCCCCGGTGCAATGTGAAGGAAATCGGCGGGACGACTTGCGGCTTTGTCCCGATCCGATGCTTTTCCTAAGGACTTTCTTGCGCAAAGGCCACAAAAAAACAGCCGGTCGGATCGAACGCAATGGCCCGGGCCGGGCAGAGCAGGGGGCACCGGCTGATCGGGCCGGGAGCCGGCCGGGGAGCGGGCCGGCCTAGACCCCCTCGGCCCGGGCGCTGGCCTGACTGGCCTCGTCGTGGCGGCCCTGGGCGGCCAGGGCCCGGGACAGTTCGACCCAGAATTCCTTTTTCTCGGGCCGAAGGGCCACGGCCTGCCGGGCCATGGCCTCGGCAATGGCCGGGTCCTCGCCTTCGGTCAGGTAGAGCCGGGCCATGAGCTGGAGGGAAAAGGCGTCCTTGGGATCGAGGAGCAGGGCCTGATGGAGATGCTCCCGGGCCTCGTCGAGCCGGTCCCGGGCCAGGGCCAGCCGGGCCAGATGGCGCAGGGTCAGGGCCGGGGCGTTGCCGGTGGCGGCGGCCCGGCGGTAATATTTGAGCGCCGGGGCCAGACGCCGGGACTCCTCGGCCATCCTCCCCAGCCGCAACAGGCTGGACACATGGCCGGGATTGGCCCGCAGGCACTTCTGGAAGGCGCTCCGGGCCGCGGCCGGATCGCCCTGGCGCTGCAGGACGCAGCCGAGGTTGTAAAGGGCCATGGTGTTCTTGCCGTCGCGCCCGATGACCTGGGTGAATTCCGCCCGGGCCTGGGGCAGCCGGCCCAGGCGGGCCAGACAGATGCCCAGGGAGTTCCGGGCCAGGGCGTTGGTCTCGTCGGCGAGCAGGGCCTGCTTGTACTCTTCCATGGCGGCGTAGATGTCGCCCATGGCGAAATGGCGGTCGCCGCTGACGGTCAGCGACAGGGAGTCGAACACGGCCAGACGCGGCTCCTTGGGCAACAGCCGGGCGTGGTCCAGGGCCTTGCGGCAGTTTTCGGCCACATCGCCCCGGGCGTAGTCCAGGCAGGGATAGCCGGCGATGCCGATGGCCGAGGCCAGCCCCAGGCGTTCCTGCAGGGCGGCCATGAGGTTCTCGGCCGCCTCGGCCAGTTCCTGCGGGGCGCGTTCGGGCAGGAAAAAGACCAGCTTGGCGGCGCTGAAGCGGCCGCCCACGGCCTTAGGGCCGAAAAACTGGCGGCACAGCCCGGCCGCCTCGGCCATATCGACCTCGGCCGGCCGGCCCGGCCGGCGCTGGGTGGCCACTTCGGGCAACAGAACCAGGACCTGGGCAAAGGCCGGGCGTTTCTCCCGATCGGCGGCGGTGGCCCGGAGAAAATCGCGATGGCCGTAGAGGCCCGACGCCGGGTCCTTGCGCGGCGGCCCGGCCGGCGCTGTGCCGGCCTCGTCGTCGGTTTCCGGGACCAGGGCCAGCCGGTCGCCCGGCTCCAGGGGCAGGTGGGGGTCGCCCAGGTGCAGCACCTCGGCAAAAGCCATGTCCTCGCCCACTTCCACCAGCACGATCTCGCCCTTGATGGTGGCCGGGGTGCGGCCGCTTAGGCGCTGGCCGTCGGCCGTGCGCACGTCCACCGTGCGCTCCAGGCGCGGCGACCAGACCAGAAACCGCTGCCCGGCCTCGGCATCCACCCAGCGGCCAAGGCTCACGGCCAGACGCGACATGGGCAGGTTTTCCAGCACCGTCCCGCCCTCGGGCAGAATCCGGTTGTAGGGCATGACCTGGTTGCGGCCGAGATCCTTGGCCACGGCCAGGCCCTTTTTGGCCTTATGGACCAAAAGCCGGGCCTGTTCGGCCGGGGAGGCGGCAAACTGGCCGCCGCGCACGTCCTGGGGATAGGTGACGCAGCCGGCGCTGGCGGACAGGGTCAGGGATTCGCCCATGGACTGGATGGGGAAGGCGGTCCGGGACAGTTCGCCAAGCACGGCTTCGGCCGTCTCCCGGCACTTGGCCGCCGAGGCCGCCCGCAAAAAAAAGCCCGAACAGGTCGTCGTGGAGCCGGGCGGCCAGACCGCCTTCCGGGCACAGCCGGCCGATGACCGCCCCGGCCCGGGCCAGCACGTCCTCGGCCGCCACAAAGCCGAACCGGCCGGCCACCCGGCTGAAATGATCGAGGTCAAGGACGACCAGCCCGAACCCGCCGTGCCAGCCCGACAGTCCGGGATCGACGAGGCTGGCCGCGCCGGGCAGGATGCGGTCCTGGACGCATTCGATTTCCCGGGTGACGGCGGCCAGGAGCGTGCCGCCCGTAGCCAGCCCGGTCAGGCTGTCCGTGGCCGCGGCCAGGGTCAGGCGCAGCTGGCCAAGGGCCATGGCGGCCACGCGCGGCAACAGGGGAAGCAGGGTGCGCGGCGCGCCAAGGCTTGCGCCCCGGGCCACGAATACGCCAAGCAGGCGGCCCTCGGCGCAAAGCGGCACCATGACCCGGCGTTCGCCGGGCAGGGACACGGCTGTGGCGAAATCCGGCCCGAATCCGGCGGCCAGGGCATCGTCGGCGGTTTTGGGAAAATACAGGCTGTGGGTTTTAAAGGCCAGGAAACGGGAGAAAATGTCGCGCAGAAAATGTTCGTGGGCGATCAGGTCGTGTTGGGTCAGGGCAGCGCCAGGCATGGTGTTCTCCCGTTTCGTATACAGGCCGGGCAACGTGTAGCGCCACCGGGCCGGGAAAACAAGGGTTACAGCCGGGCCTTGACGCCCTGGCGCAAGTCGCGGCAGACCCAGGCAACGGGAAAGCGTCTGCCCTGGCCCGGCCCGCCCGGCCAAGGCGCATCGTTCCCGCATCGCCATAGCGGAGGCTTGCATGGATATTGTTTCGTTTCCCCTGGGACCGCTTGAGACCAATTGCTATCTGGCTGTTTCCGGCCAAGACGCCCTGGCCGTGGACGTCGGCGGCCACCCCGGCCCGGTGCTGGCCGAGCTTGCGGCCCGTCACCTGACCCTGGACGCCATCTGCCTCACCCACCTGCACTGCGACCACCTCTACGGCGTGGCCGCCCTGGCCCGCGAGACCGGGGCCAGGGTCCTGGCCGGGGCCGAGGACGCCATGCTTATGGATACGGAACTTGGCCGGGGCGGACTCATGGGCCTGCCCCTGGTCGACCCCTTTGACTGGCAGCCGGTGGCCCCGGGCGAGACGACCGTTGCCGGCGAGCCCTGCCAGGTGCTGGCCACCCCGGGCCATTCTCCGGGCAGCCGGTCGTTTTATTTCCCGGCCGCCCAGGCGGTTTTCGTCGGCGACCTGCTCTTTTACCGTTCCATCGGCCGCACGGATTTTGCCGGCGGCGACTATGACGTGCTCATAAAGGCGGTTGTTTCCCAGATCTTTTCCCTGCCCGACAAGACGCTTGTCTATCCCGGCCACGGCCCGGCCACGACCGTTGGCGATGAAAAACGCCACAATCCGTTTTTCTCGGAATTCGCCAAGTGATGCCCGGCCCCCCGGTCGTCTTTCTGTGCAGCCCCCGGGCCGGCGGCAATTCCGATACGGCCGGGCTGGCCTTTGCCGAGGGGCTGGCCCGGTCCGGGCTGCAGGCGCAGGTGATTGCCCTGCGCGAACACGCCGTGGCCCCCTGCCGTGGCTGCGGGGCCTGTGCCGGGGCGGCCCACCGCTGTCCGCTGGATACGGGCGGGGACGCGGCCCGAACCCTTTTTGCCGCCCTGGACGCAGCACCACTGGCCGCCTTTGCCGCGCCCATCTACTTCTACCATGTGCCGGCTCTTTTTAAGGCGCTTATTGACCGGGCCCAGCGCCGCTACGAGATCCGGGCAGCGGCCGGGGAGGCGGGCAGGGCCCTGCCCGCCCGTCCGGCCTATCCCCTGCTGGTGGCCGGCCGGCCCCAGGGGGAGCGGCTGTTTGAGGGGGCGCTTTTGACGCTCAAGTATTTCCTGTGGCCGTTTGGATTTGTGCCTGCCGAGCCGGTTTTGGTGCGCGGCCTGGACGCCCCGGGCGATCTGGCCGGCAACGTGGCGGCCTTGGCCGGGTTTGCCGCTGCCGGCGAGGCGGCCGGGCGGTGAGGGTCGTGCCGGCCTGTCTGGCGGACGTGGCCGCTCTGGCCGGCCGCCTGGGCCGGGCGCTCCTGCCGCTGTGCGACCGCTGCCAGGTCTGCCGGGGCCTCTTGCCCGGAGCTGGCGGCGGGGGAGGAGCCGGAGCCGGGTCCTGGCACGGGGGGATCGGAGGAAAAAAGAGTCCGGTGTGCCCGGTGTGCGCGCCGGGGCTGGCTCCCCGGTGCGGCGGGTTCTGCCCGCGCTGCGGCGCTTTTGCCGTCGATGCCGACGCCCCGCCCGAGCTTTGCCTGGACTGCCGCCACGGCGGACGGGTGTGGGACGGTTTTGCCTTCCACGGCCGCTACGAGGGGCTGTTGCGCGAACTGGTGCTGGGGTTCAAATTCAGCGGCCGGCTCGGCCAGGGCCGGCTTTTGGCCGGTTTTCTGGCCGAGGCCTGGCAGCGCGCGGCCGGGAGGCACGGTCCCGGCTCCATGGACGCCGGCGCGCCGGATTGCCTCGTGCCCGTGCCGCTTCATCCCCGCCGCCTGTCCTGGCGGGGCTTTAACCAGAGCCTGGAACTGGCCCGGCTGCTTGGCCGGGAGCTTGCCCGCCCGGTGTGCCCGGCCGGGCTTTTGCGGGTGCGCGACACCATCCCCCAAAGCCGCTTGCCGGGCCGCAAACGCCTGACCAATCTGGCCGGCGCCTTTACGGGGCAGGCCCGGCTGGTGGCCGGACGGCATGTGCTTTTAATCGACGATGTCATGACCACCGGGGCCACGGTGGAGACGGCGGTGCGGGCCTTGCGCCAAGCCGGCGCGGCCCGGGTGGATGTGACGGTGGTGGCCCGCTAAGCGCGGCCGGGGATGAAGACAGAAGAGAGAAGGCAGAAGCAGAAGATAGAAGATGCCTCCGGCGGCCAAAGGGACTGAGTCCCTTTGGAATCCCCTCCTGGAGGAGTTTGATTTGACTGTGGGCGTTGCTGAGCCGAAGAGCGGCAGTTGGCGCTTGACGGAACACACCGTTGCTCCGGCGGCCAAAGGGACTGACACCCTTTGGAAACCCGCCTGGGGAAAGTTTGATTGGACCGGGTGTGTTGCCGGGATCAGGCGGTGCTGTGGGAGGCCGGGTCCAGGGGCAGGCGGACGCGAAAAACCGTGCCGTGCTCCCTGGTGGAGGTGAAGCTCGCCCGGCCGCCAAGGTAGCGCTCGGTGAGCAGCTTGATGCTGTAGGTGCCAAGGCCGCGGCCCACGCCCTTGGTGGAAAACGACCGGCTGAAAATGCGCATCTGCACGCTGCGGGGGATCTGCCCGTCGTTTTGCACCCACAATTCCACCGCTTCCTGGTCGACCGAGCAGCCCAACCGCACCACGCCGCCCGTGCCCGTGGCCTCCAGGGCGTTTTTGACCATGTTGCCGAGCACCCGGCGCAGCAGCACCGGATCGGAATAAAAAATCACTTCCCGGCAGCCGTCATGGCGTTCGATGCGTTTGTCCCGGGCCTGTTCGCCGCTCTGGAACGTGGCTTCCACCACTTCCAGGATGTCCGTGGAACGCAGGGGGGTGATGTTGGTTTCCAGTTCGTTGGTCTCGGCGGCCAGGAGCTGCTTTTGGTAGCTGATCTCGTCGGTGAGCTGGGTGACCGCCCGGTGGATCAGCCGGGCGTCGGCCTGCAGGTCCTCCGGGGCTTCGTCCACCATGAATTCCATAAGCCCCTGGATGCCGCCGACAGTATTTAACATGTCGTGGAAAAACAGCCGTTCCAGGGTGCGGCGCCGTTTTTCGTGGCTCACGTCGTGGATGGAGAAAATCAGGTACGGCTCGGTGTCGAGCTGGACCGAAGCCGAGGACACCCGCAGGTCCAGGGCCTCGATGCCGGAGCCGGTGTCCCGGTTGATGGCGCATTCCTGGATGTTGTTCTGGCCGGCCAGCCCAAGCAGAATGGAGCGCACGGCCCCGCAATGGGCGCAAAATTCGCTGGTGCCGCAGCCTCCGGGATGCTCGGCGGCATGGACGCAGCGGAAGGCCTCGCCCGGACGTTTGCCAAGGGCCTCGCGGATGTCGCCGATGCCCAGCACGTCAATGAATTTGTGGTTGCCGTGCACCACCTGGCGTTGCCGGTTGAGCACCATGGCAATGACCGGAATGGCATTTAAGACAATCGGTATGGCATGGGCGGAGAGGATCGAGAACTGTCTGTCGATCTCGTCAGTGCAAGCCCGTTCGGATGGGGCGAAACAGGTCGTGTCGGGCTCGGCGGCCATGGGGCGGCTCCTGGCGTTTGGTCCGTGAGAGATAGCGCTTTACATCATTATGAAGACCGCCGGGAATGTAAAGCCCCAAGGAAGGGATGGGTGCGGCGCATGGCCCGGCCCCGGCCGGACCGGGCTCAACTGCTGTTGGCCGCATCGCTGGCGGCCAGGTATCCGATCAGGGCGGCGCTCATGATGGACCCCGGGGTGCCGTTGGTGGCTGCCGTGGCCGAGCCGGCGGCAAAGGCCGAGGTCGGGGGGACGGTCACGGTGGGGGTGGTGATGTTTGCGGTGTCAAGGCCCATGGAGGCCAGCAGGGTCTTGAGCGAATCGGTCAGCTCGGTGCCCTTGGAATTGAGCGTGTTGGCCCCGCTGGTGATCTTGCTATTCCAGGCGGCCGAAGCATTGGAGGCCATCTTGGCGGCACTGGCGGCCATGGCCTTGATGCTGGCAGCGGCATTGGACAGGTTGGTCTTCTGGGCCGCCAACGTGTCGGTGACCAGGGCGTCCAGGGTGGCCGAAGTGGGCGTTGGCATGGTGATGCCGCCGAGTTCCGTAATGAGGCCGTCCATGGCGGCCTGGCGTTCTTTTTCGGAGTCGGCTGCCGCCAGGGCGGTATTGTAATTGGTGTAGGCGTCGAAATACTGGAACTGGACGCTTGTCTGGGCCGCTTCAGGCACGAGGCTCTTCATGGTGGCGTTGAAATCGGCCTGGGCCGTGGCAATGTCCTCCCGCCGCGAGGCCGAGGAGCTGGCTGCGCTCTGGGCGGTCGAGAGCTTCATGCTGGCCAGGCTGTACTTGTAGGCCCAATTGACGACATCGCTGGTATTGACTGAGGTGGCCATAAACGCCTCCGGGCGGCAAGTTCGGCCCGTCTCCGAAGGGAGGGGACCGTCTGGCCGGGAAGGGAGCAATAAGCCTGCCACCTGTTTTTTATTTCATAACACGCTTATTTTGTAGGATATGTCAAAATGGAGGGCGGCAGAATTTGCCGGCAGGGGGGGCGGACCTTTGGCCGGCGTCACGCAGTCTCCACACAGCCGTCACTGCGGTTTCAAATATCCCGGGCAAAAGGCGAACATACAGTTTCTGTGGGACGGCCCCGGATAACTGTGTTACAACTGACGCCAAGGGAGAAACGCCATGGGACATCTTGACGTTGATCGGTTCAGTGAAGTGCTGCGAGACATGCTCGAAATATTACAGGGCAAGTCGAGGGAATCGCTGGATGTAATGGCCCGGGAAGAGACAGTCTGCGCCGATCTGGCAGACCGGGCGACGGTGGAATCCGATCGCCATCTGGCCCTTCTTATGGGTGAGCGTGACCGCCAGCTCATTGGCGAAATTCATGAAGCCCTGGCCCGTGTCAAGGAAGGCGAATACGGCATCTGCCAGGAATGCGGCGAAGAGATCGGCCTGGCCCGGCTTCGGGCCCAGCCGACGGCCACATTATGCGTCCACTGCAAATCCCTGCTGGAAGATATGGGTCGCCACGCCATGCAGACTGGCCGGGGCGATTCCGTTTTTATGGAAGAATAGGCGCTGCCGGCGGTATCCGGGCGGCAGAAATCTGCCCCTGGTCCGGCAGGAAGAGTCGGGCCGCTCCGCCTCCCGAGGCGGGGCGCACCAGGGTGAGGCTCGCCCCCAGGTCCTCGGCCCGGCGTCTGGCGATGGGCAACCCCATGCCGACCCCCACCGCCTTGGTGGTGTAGAAGGGGTCGAAGGCAAAGGCCAGGGCGGCATCGTCCGGGCCTTTGCCGGCATCGGCCACCACCACCTCCACCCCGTCCGGCTTGCGGGTGAAGGTGACGGTGACGCCGGCGGTTGGCTCGGCCGGCCCATCCGTGCCGGCCATGGCCTCCAGGGCGTTGGCGCACAGCTCGGTCAGAATTTCCGTCAGACAGGCCGCATCGGTGCGCACCAGCCCGATGCCGGCGTCCAGGCTGAGACAGGCCGAAAGGCCGGTGCGAAGGTTCGCGGCCTCAAAGGCCCGGGCGGCCAGATCGGCCGGATCGCACATGGCCGGAGCCAGCGCCCGCCGCCGGGCGTACTCCGACACCGCCCGCACCACGGCTTCCAGCCGTCTGGCCCCGTCAAGGATCATGCACAGCGGTTCGGTTTCGGGGTCGTCTGCCGGCCTGCCCCGCATGAGCCGCCCGGTGAACCCGCCGATGACCATCAGGGGATTTCTGATCTGGTGGGCCACGGCCAGGGAGAACTGCCCAAGGCTCTCGATGCGCTCCTGCTGGGCGGCGTGGATGCCCAGATGCATGGCCCGCTCCCGTTCGTGGAGGCGGGAAATCTCCGTGATATCGGTGATCTCGATGAGGATGCCGAAAATCTTGTCATTTTCCAGCAACAGCGATCCGGACAGGCGAAAGTGGCGCACCGTGCCGTCGGGGTGGTTGTAGGCCACGGCCAGCGGCTCGGGCTTTCGGCCGTGTTTGAGCGGCGCGGCCAGGAACCGGGCCAGCCGCCTGGGGGCGTCGGCCCGGGCGATGATGGCTGCGGACAGGGCCGGATCGGCCAGTTGGCGGGCGTCGTAGCCAAGCAGGTCCGAAGCGGCGGCATTGGCGGCATAGACCAGCCCCCGGATGTTTAAAATGACCACGCCGGCGGTAAAGCTGTCGAGCAGATCGTGAAAATAGCTGGAATGGGCAAAGGTCAGCATACGGCCTCACACTCTGGATGCATTGCCAAAAAACTATGGGCGGGGCGCGTTACGGCCGTATGACGTCGGCGGCAGGCGACGTTTTTGTCGGCCGGGCCGACGCTTTTGTTCGGCCCGGCCGGATGCCCCGGCGGCAACAGCCTGGAATGCAACAAGGAAATAAATGGACCGGGTTTTGCTTACCACCTGCCATGGAAACCATCGACACCCGCTACGGTCCCCTGCCCACAGACGGTCTGGTGGAGCGCCACCCTGACGGCAGCCTCCTTGCCGCGGCCGTGGCCGCCCCCTTTGCCATGGACACGTCCATCGGCCGGCTCGCTCCCCAGCACTCCATCGACGACGCCCGGCGGATGTACAAGCCGCCGCTGACCTTCCATCAAAATGGCCAGGCCCGCTCCGTGCCTCTGGAAACCCGCACCGTGGTGGAAACCCCGGTGGGGCCGCTGCCGGCGGAACTGGTCACCTTCCACGAAAACGGGGCCATCGCCCGGGTCTTTCCCTTAAACGGCAAGCTGTCGGGCTATTGGACCGAGGCTGACGAGGCCGGGTTGGCCGAGGTGCTGACCGTGCCCACGCCCATCGGGGACGTTGCCGGTAAGTTTGTGGCTGTGGCCTTTGACGAGGCCGGCCGGCTGCGCAGCCTGACGCTGTGGCCCGGCGAGGAAGTGGTGGTGCGCGCGCCTTGCGGCAAGGTGCCGGTGCGCCTGGGCCTGAGCTTTCACCCCGGCGGCGGCCTGCGCTCCCTGGAACCGGCCCGGCCGGTCGAGGCCCCGACCCCGGTCGGGCCGGTGTGGGCCTATGATCCCGACGCCGTGGGCATTGCCGGCGACGACAATTCCCTGGCCTTTGACCCGGACGGGCAGGTGGTGCGGGCGGCCACCGTGCGCTCCGTGGTCATCGCCCATCTGGCCGACGGCTCGCGCCGGGAGCTGGCCCCCCAGGTGCGCGACAGCATCTGCGGCGACGGCGACCACGAACTCACGCCGCTTTTGCTGGCCTTTGCCGAGGACAGCCTTTCGGCCAGCTACGGCCCGGCCAAACCCTTTGCCGTCATCCCCCGCGCGGGCGTCCAGTTCACGGTGCGCCCCTTTGTCTCCGCTTTTGCCGTCAGCTTCGCACCTAAACAATGTTCCATGTAGGCCGGTTTCCCTTGACGACTCCCCCTTGGCGACTGATATAAGAGAACATCCAAGACCGAAGCCGGCTGCTCCCGTTGTGTGGGAGCGGCCGTAGCGCGGCGATCCTCGCTTCCCCGGCGACGTAAACGGCAAATGTCCGTGGCGTTGCCAGGAGTGGCGGTGGCACAATACAGTCCCGGACGACCGTACCGGGCACGCATCAAGGAGGCCTTTCGTGGGGAGAACCACTTGCGTTTTGCTGGCTGTTTTTCTTTTGCTTTTTGCAGGCGTGGAGTACGCCGCCGCCAAACGGTTGGGCGGAGGCGGTTCCATGGGCAACCGGCAGTCGTTTAGCACGTCCACCACGCCCCGGCCGGACATGGGTGCGCCATCCGGCAGCTTCAGTTCGCAGCAGGCCCGGCCCAATCCGACAGGGGCCACGCCCGGCGGCGGCTTTTTCTCCCGTCCGGGCATCGGCGGGATGCTTGGCGGCCTGGCCGTTGGCGGCCTGCTTGGCTCCATGCTGTTTGGCGGCGGCGGACACGGCTACGGCGGTCCGGGCATTCTCGACATGCTCTTGATCGGTGGCGGCCTGTTCCTGCTCTTTAAGTTCCTGCGTTCCAGACGCCAGGCCACGGCCGGCGGGCCGGCCATGGGCCGTCCCATGGAGCGCACCTACGAGCCCCAGCCCGCCCCCCAGGCTGCGGCCGCCGCCGGCGGCTGGGCCAATCTCGGGGCCGAGGCCGCACCGGCCGGGCCGACCCTGCCGCCGGGCTTTGACACCGAGGAATTCCTGGCCGGAGCCAAGGCGCTGTTCGCCCGGATGCAACGCTCCTGGAGCCAGCGCAATCTGGCCGACATTGAGGCTTTTTCCACTGCGGCCTTCATGGCCGACGTGCGCCAGCAGGCCGCGGCCGATCCCACGCCGACGCCAACCGACGTGCTGCTCGTGGACGCCAAGCTTCTTGAGGTGCGCAGCCAAAACGGGGTGACCATTGCCTCGGCCTATTTCGATACCCTGCTTCGCGAGGACCCCAAGGCGGGCCAGCCCGAGCAGGTGCGCGAGGTCTGGCATTTCGTGCGCCGGGAAACCGTTCCGGGCGACAGCTGGAAGCTCGACGCCATCCAGCAGATGGACAGCTAGCCTTGCGGCGGCAAAAGCCGCATCATGGCGAAAACGAGAAGAACCGGGAGGGGGCGTGGCCTTCTCCCGGTTCTTTTTTTGTTGCCCGGTTTGGGTCCGGCGGGCAGGGCCTTGCCGGTCAGCCGATGGCCACCGGCAGCCCGGCCCGGGTCCAGGCCGTCATGCCGCCGGCCACCGACCGCACATGGGTGCAGCCCTTGGCGGCCAGGGCGCTGCCGATAATGTTGGAGCGGTAGCCGGAACCGCACACCACGGCCACGGGGCCGGCAAAGCACAGGTCCACGCCGCCATCGATGATGTCGGCAAAGCTGTGGTGGACGGCCTGGGCAATGTGCCCGGTCTCCCATTCGGCATCGGTGCGCACGTCAAGCAGGCTTGGCGGGGTGGCGCTCCCCAGGTCCACGGCCAGATCGGCCACGGACAACTGGGCCAGGGAGGCCACCCGCCGGCCGCTCTGGGTCCAGGCGGCCATGCCGCCGGCCAGATGGCCCAGGATGTCGTCGTAGCCGATGCGCAACAGTTCGACGCGCATGGCTGCGGCCCGCTCCCGGTTTTCGGCCACGAGCAGGATTTTCGAGTCCGGGGCCACCGACATGCCCACCCAGTTGGCGAGTTGTTTTTCAAAGCCGATGTTGAGGCTGCCCGGGATATGCGTCCCGCCAAAGGCCGCCGCGTCACGGGTGTCGATGACCACCGTGCCCGGGGCGGCCATGGCCGCTTCGAAGCGCTCCGGGGACAGTTCCCGGGCCACGGGGCAGCGGTCCAGGAGCGGCGCGCCCCGGCGGTTGGTCTCGATGATGTGGGAAAAGCTCTTGGGCCGGGCCGGAAACCGGGCCATGACCGCGGCCTTGAAGCCGGCGAAATCGGCAAACCCCAGCATGGGATTGGCCCGGCGCTCGTAGCCCAGGGTGGACACGCCCTTGGCACTCATGCTCCGGCCGCACAGCGACCCCTGGCCGTGGGCCGGGTAGACCTCCAGGTCGGCCGGGAGCCGGCCCAGGGTGGTGTAGAGGCTGTGGTAAAGATTTTCGATCTGCTCCTCCAGGATCTCCGACCCCGGCAGATCGGGCCGGCCGATGTCGCCGACAAAGAGCACGTCGCCGGTCAGCACCATGGCCGCTTCGGGCGAGCGGGCCAGGTCGCTGACCACCAGCGAGATGGAATTGGGCGTGTGTCCCGGAGTAAAAAGGACATCGAACCGGGCCGCGCCCACGGTGATGACCTGTCCGGTCGCCAGCGGCACGAAGGCATAGTCCGGATTGGCGACCGGGTGGATGTGGATGGTGGCGCCGGTTGCCGCCCGCAGTTCCTGGGCACCGCTTATGTGGTCGGCGTGGAGATGGGTTTCAATGACGCGTGTGAGGCGCATCCCCTCGTCCCGGGCGATTTCCAGGTACGGCGCGATGTCGCGCCGGGGGTCCACCACCACGGCCTCGCCCGCGGCCGGGCAGCCGATGACGTAGGAAAAGCAGCCCAGTCCGGGCGTGGTGATCTGCTTGAAATACATGCCTGCCTCCTTGAGTGCGGCCGTGTTTTAAACGGTGATGGGCAGTCCGCAGCCGGTTGGGACCACCCGGCCGGCAAAGCGGCGGGCCAGGGAGCTCTCGCCGGCCTCGCCCGTGCAATGCCCGGTATAGACGGTTTGGACGGCAAAGGCAGCCAGGGTGCGTTCGATTTCATCAAGGGCCTGCACCGGCGCGCCCGCAAGATGCAGGCCGCCGATGAGCGTTGGCACGGCCGTCAGGCCCAGGCAGCGGCGCAGATGCGCAAGCGTGTTGGCCAACCCGGCATGGCAGCAGCCGAGCAGCACAGTCGAGCCACACCCGCCTTCGATGACCAGACAGGCGTCGTCCGGGACGCAGTCGGGGGCAAGTCCGGCCGTGTCGCGGTAGAGGTGTTCCGTGGCTTCGAAATTGCCCGGACGGCGTTCGATGTTGGTGACAAAGGTCAGGCCCGGAGCCAGTTCGAGGCAGTCGGCCACCGGGTGGAACTTCGGGATCCCCCCGGCCAGACGGCCGTCGCCCATGCCGATGGAGCGGAAGGTGGTGCCACCGCGCCGGCTGTAGCGCCGGGACAGGACGTCCGGGTGGCCGATGATCGGACCGCTGTAGCCGGCGGCCAGCAGTCTGGGCAGACCGCCGGCATGGTCGTGGTGGCCGTGGCTTAAGGCCACGCCGGCAGCCGTGGCCGGGTCGATGCCGCAGGCTGCGGCATTGTCCCAAAAAAGGCCGGTTTGTCCGGTGTCCCACAGCCAGGCCCCGGCCGGACCCAGGTCCACCCAGACCGACCAGCCGTGCTCAAAGGGCAGGGCAGCCTCGGTGCTGCGGTTGTCGGCCAGGATGCGCAGGGATGCCATGGTGTTCCTTTTCAGGCGATGGCGGCCAGCGCGGCCAGCAGGGTTTTGGCCTCGTCCGGGCCGGGGCCGGGGGACAGGCGGGTGAGGATGCCCAGGCCCTCGCCGGCCTCGTGGAAGGCCTCGTCTGTGAGTGGCGATACCACGGCCGAGGTGACGCAGGCATTGATTTCGACCAAGCGGGAAACCAGTCCCAGGGCCGTCAGGTCGGGCAGGTCGCCGTCCACCAGACACAGGGTGGGGGCTTCGTGGCGCACGGCTTCCTGGGCGGCCTTGGCCGTGGGAGCGAGGTCCACCCGGCAGCCGGCTTCGGCCAGGGCGGCAATAAACGGGGCCAGGGCGTCTGGCCGGGCGCTGGCAATGAGAATGTAGGCCATGGGGTCAACCCGCCTTGCCGCAGCAGGAGCCGGGACCGGCGCAACCGGTGGCCTGTCCGGGCCGGGAGCCGCAGCAGCCGTGGTCCGAGGGGCCGGGCAGGCTGCCGGTTGCCGCCTTGCCGGTGAGCGGGCTTGTGGCCGAGAGCAGCTTTCGGGCCGGCGCGCCGCACTGGGGGCAGGCCGGGGCATCGGTGACGCCGGGGCTCAACACTTCGCCGGCAAAGGAGCAGGCGTCGCAAACGATTTCATACAGCGGCATATTGTCTCCGTTAAAGGCCGGAAAGGAGTCCCTCCCGGCCGTATTGGTTCTTGGTCGCGCCCACCGTCACATCAAATGTACCCCGGGAGGGGATTCCAAAGGGACTCAGTCCCTTTGGCCGCCGGAGGCACTCTTTTTCCCTCAAATGAACTACGCGCAACCGCCGCCGCAGGTCTGGTTGCGGTCAAAGGGAACCAGGGTTCCGGACAGGAAGGCGTCCACGGCGTCTTTGACCGAGGCGGCATCGCCGCCGTGGTAGACCGTGATGCCGACCTGGGCAAAGCCCATGAGCGGGCGCATGCCCATGCCGCCGGCCAGGAGCACCTGGACGCCGTTTTGGGACAGATGGTTGACCGGGGCCATGCAGCCGCCGTGGACATGGGGCATGTTGGCCAGGGTTTCGATGTTGGCCACGCGGCCGTCGGCCACGTCCACCAGGGTGTAGCAGTCGCAGTGGCCGAAATGGGCGCCGACTTCGCTGTCGAGGCCGCCGGGTTGGGTCGAGGGAATGGCGATACGGATGGTTTCCATGGATGTATTCCTTTTTTTCTAGAGTGGTTGCCGTTGCGGTTGCGGCCGGACCGGGGCGGCGGCCAGGGCGGCCACGGACTGCCACAGTTCGGCCAGGGCTTCGGCCAGGGGGCCGCCGTATTCGGGCAGGGTGCGCCGGGCGGTCATAGCCCGCACCACGTCGGGGCTGTAGGGCAGGCGGCCGATTATCGGGCGGCCGGTATCGGCGCAGAAGTCCTCGATGCGGGCCGCCTCGTGGGCATTGAGGTCGGCCTTGTTGATGATGACGGCGCTTGGCAGCCGGAAATGGTCGCACAGTTTGGCCACACGGGTGAGATCGTGGGTTCCGGACGGGGTGGGTTCGGTGACCAGTACGGCCAGGGTCGCCCCGGACAGGGAGCTGACCACCGGGCAGGCAATGCCGGGCGCACCGTCGCTGATGATAAAGTCCAGGCCCCGGGCCTTGGCCAGGGCCTTGGCCTTGCTGCGCAACAGCGCCACCAGCCGGCCGGAGTTTTCCGCCCCGGGATCGAGCCGGGCATGAACAAGGGGGCCAAAGCGGGTGTCGGACACGGCGCTGAAGCCGCAGGTGCGCGGGGTGAAGTCGATGGCCTGCCTGGGGCAAAGGGCCACGCAGACCTTGCAGCCTTCGCAGTGGCCGGTGTTGACGGCGTAGTGGCCTTCGGGCGTCTGGGCCACGGCCCCGTAGCGGCAGCGTCTGGCGCATTCGCCGCAGCCGTCGCAGGCCTCGGGGCGTACCGAGGCCAGATGGCCGGCCACAAAGGCTTCGCGGATGGTGCCGGCGGGCTCAAGCAGGATGTGGAGATCCGGGGCGTCCACATCGAGGTCGCAAAGGACGGCGTTTTGGGCCAGGGCGGCAAAGGCGGCGGTGACGGAGGTTTTGCCGGCTCCGCCCTTGCCGCTTAAGATGACGATTTCACGCATGGGCCGTCTCCCCGGCAAAGACCGTGATGGACCGGGCCAGTTCGTGGCAAACGGCCCGGTAATGCGCCCCGACATCGGGAAGGAGGCCTCCGCGGGCATAGGTTTCGGCCACGGCCCGATCATCGGCAATGGCGGCCAGGACCGGCAGGCCATGCTCCCGGCACAGGTCGAGCAGTTGGGGGGTGCCGTCGCTTGAGCGGTTGACCACCACGGCCATGGGTTTGCCCAGGGGGGTAAACGCCTCCACGGCCAACAGGAAGTCGTGGATGCCAAAGGGCGTGGGTTCGGCCACCAGCACGATCACGTCGGCCGCGGCCACGCTGGTCATGGCCGGACAGCTCACTCCGGGCGGGGCGTCCAGGATGACGTCGCCTTCCGGGTCGGCCACTGCGGCCAGGCGGCGCAGCACGGCCCGGATCAGCGGCGGGCTTTGCGACTCGCCGATGCGCAGGCGTCCGGCCAGATAATCGGCCAGGCCGGTGGTTCCTTCCTCGATGCGGCCAAGCTCCCGCGACCCGGCCGTAAGGCTCCCGGTCGGGCACACGGCCAGACAGCCGCCGCAGCCGTGGCACATTTCCGGGAAAACCAGCGGCTTGCCGGCCATGACCGTGATCGCGCCGAACTGGCACAACTCCCGGCAGGCTCCGCAGTCGGAGCAGGCAGCCGGGTCAGCTACCACCGGGATTTCGAGGCAGGCCGTTTCGGCCCGGCGGATGACCGGGCGCAGGAAGAGGTGCAGGTTGGGTTCCTCCACGTCGAGATCAACCACAGTCAGGGGGCGCAGCAGGGCCTGGCCCCAGACCGCCGCCAGGGCGGCTGCAACCGTGGTCTTGCCGGTGCCGCCCTTGCCGCTGGCGATGGCGACGAGCATGTCAGGCGTCCTGGCCGGCCCGATATTGGGCCACGGCTTCACCAACGGTCAGGCTTTCCATGCCCTCGACCACGGCCACGCCGGCGGCGGCCAGGGCGCTGGCCGCCTTGGGGCCGACCACGCCGGATAAAAGGACCGTGGCTCCGGCCTCGGCGATGCGCCGGGCCGCTTCGATGCCGGCTCCGTGGGCCATGGCCTGGGAGCCGCCGTTGTCGAGGTATTGCGTGGTGCCTGCGTCATCCACGATGACAAAACCGGCGGCCCGGCCAAAGCGCGGGTCCACGGCATCGGAAAGGGTCGGTCCTTCGCTGCTGACGGCTATTTTCTTGCTCATGCGGGTCTCCGTGTCCTCTGTCCGGGTCCGGGCCTAGGCAGAAGGCGATTGTTCGGTGTGTTGTCCGGCGACCAGCGCCCCGCTGTGGATCATCCAGCGGTGCACAGCCTCGCGCACGGCCGCGGCGGCCAGATAGGCGCAGTGGCGGTCGTCGTCGGGAAACCGGCCGACAGCGGCCACGATGGCGGCCTCGTCGATGTCCACGGCGTCATCCAGGGAGATGCCGGCGGCCAGCCGGGCGGCGGTGGCGGCGGCAATGAGGCTTGAGGCGCAGCCGTCGGTGCTGAAATCCGTGGCCGTGATGCGCTCGCCGGCCACGGCAATGGCGATGGAGATGGTGTCGCCGCAGGAGCCTTTGACCGTGCCGACGCTGGTCGGTTCGGCCAGCCGGGGGCGGTCCGGGGCGTCGCGCCAGATGGCGTAGCCGCGCTCCCCAAAGCGGGCCACGAGCTCGGCCTGCTGCTCCTGCTCAAACACGTCGAGGATCATGTCCAGGGGATCGGCTTCGGGGCTAGTTGGCATCGGCCGGCTCCTTTTTTCCTCCCACGGCCTGGACGGCGGCGGCGATGACGCCCTTAAAGGCCAGGGCGGCCGGGCTTTGGCCGGCAACAGCCAGATAGACGTCGCCGTCGTCGCCCGAGCGGGCCACTTCCGGGTCGATGGGGATGCGGCCAAGGAACGGAACCTGGACCTCTTCGGCCAGCCGCTCGCCGCCGCCGGTGCTGAAAATGTGGTGGACGGCACCGCAGTCCGGGCAGGCAAAGCCGCTTAAATTCTCCACAATGCCGAGGATGGGATTGCCAAGCTGGCGGCAGAAGGTGACCGAGCGGCGCACGTCGTCCACGGCCACGTCCTGGGGCGAGGTGACGATCAAGGTCATGGCCTTGGGGCCGAAAATCTGGAGCACGGACAGGGGTTCGTCGCCGGTGCCGGGCGGGCAGTCGACCACCAGCACGTCGCGCTCGCCCCAATTCACCTGTTCGGCCAGCTGGGCAATGACCCCGGCCTTGGCCGGTCCGCGCCAGATGACGGCATCGTCCTTGCCGGGCAGGAGAAAGCCGATGGACATGACGCCGAGATTCCAGTGCCACTCCACGGGCAACATGCCCTTTTCCGACATTTCCGGGCGATAGCCGGTGAGTTTTAACAGGCGCGGGATGCTCGGGCCGTGGACGTCCACGTCGAGCAGGCCGGTTTTAAGGCCTTCCATGGCCAGTCCGGCGGCCAGATTGGCCGAGACCGTGGATTTGCCCACACCGCCCTTGCCGGACAGGACGACGATGACGGCGGCCACCCTGTCAAGGCCGGTGGCTTTGGGGGGGTGGCGATTTCCTCGTTCAAGTCGCGAAGGCCTTGCTCATTCATGATGGTTCGTACTCCGTATGGATGGCCCCGCACCCTGGCTGTCCCGGTAGCCGGCCCCGGCGGCCGGTCGGGCGGCGGCCGGGGCGGGCCCCCGGAGCGAGCAGGGTGTCGAGGCGGTTTTGGGCCAGGGCGGCGATGACAGTGGGCACATCTCCGGCAATCCAGGGGGCTACGGCAATGCCGTATCGGACAAAGGGGGCGAGGCAGCAGCAGGTGGCCCCGCCGCATACGAGCAGTTCCACGCCGGATCGGGCCAACAGGGCGGCCAGTCCGGGCAGCCCCTCGGCCGGCATGGGCCAGACGGCGTCGGCCAGGAATTGGCCGGCTTCAACGTGGTAGCTGCGAAAGGCCGAAGCCGTTTCCAGCAGGGAGGCCAATCGCCCGCCGTGGCAGGCCAGGCAGATCCTGGGGCAGCGGGGCGGCGTCGGGTCGTGGGGGAGCGGGGGCATAGTGGAACCTCGCCCGACAAGAGGCAGGAACCGTGCCAGTGTGAGAAAGACTGTCCTGGCAATGGGTTGGTGAAAATTGGCGGTTTGCAGCAGACAGCGCGGGCGTATTTATTGCCCATGCGACATGTTTCGGGCGAATTAATAGCCCGCAAAGGCCGGGTCCGGGCAGCCACGGCCGGGAAAAGGCGGCGGATGGGCCGGGGCTGGGGGAACGGGCTTGGAGAGCGTCTTTCAGGTGGGCGAATAATACGCCCGAATCCTTGGAAGAGGGCGCAAAAAAGGCCGGGACAGCGGTCCCGGCCGGCATGCGCAGGCGGTCTCTGGCGGGTTACGGGGCCACGGGCCTGGGTTCGCGGGCGACTTCCTGGGCAAAGTCGTCGATCCACCAGATGCGGTCGGCCCGGCACTGGAGATCTGTTGAGACACCGTTTTTAAAGACGAGCAACTCGAACTGTTTGTTTTTTTCGGTGATGTATTCCACGGCATCCAGGAGATCGCTGTCGCCGGAGGAGAGGATCAGGGTGTCGTAGTTCTCGATGTGGGTGAGCGCCAGGGTGGCCAGACCGACGTCCACGCCCTTTTGCTGTTCGCGGCTCAGGCGATGGGTCCGGTCATGGGAGCAGGTGATGGGAACCTTGCGGCGGCACTGTTCGCAGTAAAGTTCGTTTATTTCGCTGGTGCGCAGTTCGTAGAGCTTGGTGATGATTTTCGGTCCCTGGGGCGGAGCGGAGCGCATCCAGTTGTAGAAGGCAACCTGGGAATCGGGGGTGGGATTGGGCACGGAGTTGAGATAATAGGCGCGCCAGATGGGGCTTTCGTATTCCAGTTTATTGCGCAATTTGACGTAGTCGATGCTATATTCCCTATTGTAATAGGATTGCCCCCTGTACATATACCCGGCATCAATCAGCCACAGTCTTCGATTGGTCATTGGTACGTCCTTTTATAAGAAAATTTTCTTCGGCAATTGCGGATTTTCACAATGCTCTTCCGCGCAGTATACGCGAAGGCGGCCAAGAGGGAAGAGGTCTTGTCGAGAAATATAGTTAATAAAATGAAGGGGTAGCCTGCTTCCGCCAGCCACTTGGCCAGGACCGGTCCGCCGGCCGGACAGTGGCCGGCAGCAGGATGTCGTTTCTCCGGAACGGATGCTCTCGTGCCATGTTCGGGAAATTCGTGTCCCCGGACCGCCGTGGCAGATGTTGTTCATACCGTAATTATTTTCAAATATTACGAGACTGTTGTTGCGCAGCGCATCCTGGGGCGCACAAGCAGGCAGGAATGGCCCGCACCCGGCGCAGTCGCGATTCGTCTTGACATTGACAATCGCTCTCAATTATCACCCCCGAAACGTTTGCGTCGCGGCGGCACCTGGGCTTGCGGAACAGACGAGGCGGGACGGGCCGCCGGGGGTGTTCATACGGTGGCGAGCTTGACCGACGAGAGCCTTGACCAGATGCGGGAGCGCCTGGAACGGGTGCGCGATGATCCGCAGCGCGTGCTGGCCCTGGCCGGGGAGTTCCTCGATCTGGCCTCGCGCATGGTCAGCCGGGCCGAAAAACTGGCCCGCATCGGCGACCGCACCCAGGCCCGGATGGTGGACCTCAATCGCCGGCTGCGCCAGCAGGAAGAGCAGTACCGGGGCATTTTCGAGAATTCCACCGAAGGCATCTTTCTGGCCGATGCCGCCGGCCGGCTCCTGACCGTCAACCAGGCCCTGGTCGAATTGCTGGCCCCGCCGCCCGGGCCAGGCGCAGGTGTTGGCGAGGCCGCCCTGGCCGAAACCGCGACGGTTGCCTCCCTGTTTTTTGATCACGCCGACTTCCGGGTGTTTGAGCAGGTTTTGCAGGCTTCGGGCCGGGTGCGGCGCATGGAAGTGCGGCTGGTCACTCCCCGGGGGCCGGTGTGGTGCCTGGTTGGGGCCTCGGTCATCGAACCCGACGGCCACGTGGTCGGCATGACCCAGGATATTTCGGCCCGAAAGGCCCTGGAAGACGAGCTGGTGCGCCGGGCCACCTCCGATTCGCTGACCGGCCTGGCCAATCGCCGGGGGTTTTTCGAAAACGCTGTCAGGGCCCAGGCTGCGGCCGCCCGCTCCAGAGCGCCGCTTGGCATGATCATGGTTGATGTGGATCATTTTAAAAACGTCAACGATGCTTACGGCCACGACGTCGGGGATGCGGTGCTGCGGGCCGTGGCCGGCAGGCTTCGCGACAGCGTGCGGGTGGCGGACATGGTGGGCCGGGTCGGGGGCGAGGAATTTGCCGTGCTGTGTCCGGGAACGGATCTGGCCGGCGGCGAGGAACTGGCCGAACGGTTGCGCCGGGCCCTGGAGGGGCTTTGCGTCGAGGCCGGCGGCCAGTGCGTCCGGGTGACGGCCAGCTTTGGGGTGGCGGTTTTCACCGAGGGGCTGGACCCCGAACCGGCCGCCTGCCTGGCCCGGGCGGACAAGGCCCTTTATGCCGCCAAGCGCAGCGGGCGCAACCGGGTCTGCCTGGATTGCGGACTGTGGCCGGCGTTACGGGGCGGGGCGGCCGAAATGGCCTAAGCGAAGCCGCCGGCCCGGGCACGCTGCCCGGCTGTAATTGATTTTGAAAGTTGTTTTCAGTCTCAATAAAACACTGCCCGGAGCGCTGTCTGCGGCCTAACCCGGCCGGACAGGGACGTCTGAGACTGCAAGGAGGCAACCGTGCGAAGGCTTCTTGAAAAATGGCGCGGCAGCGGGGAAGCCGGCCTCATGGCGGCGGGACTGGGCACCCCGGCCAAACTCGGGCTGATCCTCTTTCCCTTTGTCGTCATTGCTCCCCTGGCCCTGATGTTCGGCCAGGCCGCCCTGGACGAGGGGACGCTTAAGGCCATGCTGGCCGGCTACGTCACCCTGGGCGTGATCCTCTATTACCCGCTGGTGCGCCTGGCCGGCAAATCCATCGTGTTCGACCAGGTCGGGCGGCTCATGGACAGCTGTATGCGCATCAAGCAGGGCAACTACGCCACGGCTTGCGCCCCGCCGGTGCGCGGCGAGGCCGGGGATTTTCCGGGACTGGCCCGCCAGATCTACTGGCTTGGCCACGCCGTGGCCGTGCGCGAACGGCGGCTCAACGACACGCTGGTCAATCTGGAAAGCGCCCACCGCCAGATCGAGTCCAGCCTGGATTACGCCGCCCGTATCCAGCGGGCCTTTCTCTCCAGTCCGGCCGAACTGGCCGAGGTCTTTCCCGACAGCTTTGTATGGTGGGACCAGCGCGACGTGGTCGGCGGCGACGTGTTTTTTATCGCCCGCTGCCAGGGCGGTGTCTTTGTCGGCATCGGCGACTGCACCGGCCACGGCGTGCCCGGGGCGTTTATGACCCTCATTGCCAAGGCGGCCCTGGACCGGGTGCGCCTGGAACGCTTCGAGGGCGATCCGGCCGGGGTGCTCACCGAGGTCAATCGGTTCATGCAGCAGTGGCTGCTCCTCCAGGGTGGCGGCGAGGTGGACGACGGCATGGACATGGGCCTGGTCTATCTCGACGCCGACGATTGCTCCCGGCTCGTCTACGCCGGAGCGCGCCGGCCGCTTTGGATCAAGCGCGGGGCCGAAGTGGTCGAGATCGGCCCGGACCGCATGGGCCTTGGCTACGCCAAGACCCCGGCCGAGGCGGTCTTTGCCAATGTGCCGGTGGCCCTTTTGCCGGGCGATGCCTTTGTCCTTTTTTCCGACGGCGTCACCGATCAGGTTGGCGGCGGGCGCGACCTGCCCCTTGGCAAGCGTCCCTTGCGCCAGTGGCTCGCCGACACGGGCGACCAACCCCTGGCCCGACGCCGGGACGCCCTGGTCGAACTTTTTGAAACACACCGGGGCCGAAACGGACGCCGCGACGATGTGGCCGTGCTGGCCGTTCGCCCCATTGCCCTGGGAGGGATCTGATGACTGGCGGCCCCCAATTCGACAAATGCCGTGAACTGCTTCGGGAAGGCGGCGTGGTCCTGTACTTCAAGGGACCGGTGACCCAGGAGGTCGTGGAGGGCCTTGGCTCCATGATCCGGCGCAAGGTGGACTTCGAGATCGCCAACCGCACCCGGGCGGCCATGGCCTTTGCCGTGCTGGTCGAGCAGCTGCAAAACGTCCTGCGCTACGCTGCCGACGCCGTGGACATGGCCACCGGCCGCATGGCCTCGGGCGAACTGATCATACGCCTCGATCCCGACGGGTTGTGCCTGAGTTGCGGCAACCTGATCCGCAAGTCGCTGGCCCTCCGTATCCGGGAACGCCTCGACGTCCTGGCCGGCACCGACCGGGAGACGCTTAAGGCCTTGTACAAATCCTGCCGCCAGCAGGGTCCCGACGACCAGTCCCGGGGCGCGGGCCTGGGCTTTCTGGAAATGGCCCGCCGGTCCGTTCGCCCCATGCGCTACCAAATCCAATCCATCTCCGACGATCTGGCCTGGTTCGCCCTGGACGTCGTCATTGCCTAGAGGAGCCGACATGCAGCCCTTTGTTAGTGCGCCAACGCGCTCCACGCCCGAAATCCGTTTCGATGCGGTAAGCCACCAGCATCGCATGAAAGGCGAGTGTTACCCGGAAAACGCCGCCGCTTTTTTCAGTCCGATTTTTGCCTGGCTGCGCTCCTATCTGGCTGCCAAGCCGACCGCGCCGGTCACCTTTGACATGGAACTGGTCTACTTCAATTCGTCCTCGTCCAAGGCCCTGCTCGACTTGTTCGAGATGCTCGAAATCGCCGCTGCCGGCGGAATGCGCATCACGGTCAATTGGCGCTACGACAAGGACAACGACATTGCCTGCGAGTGCGGCGAGGAATTCGCCGAGGACGCCAAGGCCCTGGCCTTCAAACTGGTGGCGCTCTAACCGCCGCCCGCCGGAGGACATGATGGACGACTCGACAGCGGCCGGCCTGGCCGACGCACCGCTTTGCTGGCGCGCCCCGCATCCCGCCTCCCTGGCCGTCTCCGGCCTCCTGGCCGCCGTGGCCGCCACCGCCGCCGGAGCCGGCGCGGCCTGGGACATGCCCCCGGCTGCCGCCGTGCTCCTGGCCGGCGGGACCACGCTGCTGGCCGGACTTGTCGCCTGGGCCGCCCTGGTGGACATGCCGGCCCGCCAGTTGGCTGCCGGACTCGGCACCGCGTTGGCCGGCCAGCCGGTCGTTGATCTCCCGGCCCCGGGACTGGCCGTCAGTCCCCTGGCCGGGGTGTGGGACACCGCCGCCCGGGTGTCCGAGACGATTTCCAGCCTCAGGGCCGAGGCCGAGGACCAGCGCAAGCAGGCGTTTGCTGAAAACAGGCAGGCCCTTAAGGCCCTGCGCGACGCGGCCAAGGCCCACCGCACTGCCGGGCAGGCCCGGCTGGCTGCCGTGTCGGAGGTGGTGGGTGAGGTGCGCGGCCATATCGAGACGGCCTCGGTCCGGGCCGAGTCCCTGCTGGCCGACGGCGCGGCCACCATCGAGCTGGTCGCCTCCCAGTCGCACAGCCTGGGCGAGGCCTTTACCCTCCTCGACACGGCCTTGCTCGCCGTGCGCGAGGCAGCCGAAAACGCCCTGGGCGCTGCGGCCAAGGCCCAGGAGGCGGCGGCCATCGCCGAAACCGGGCATCACCTGGAGATCGGCCTGGAAGGGGCCTGCCGCAGCGTGGCCAAGTCCATGGAGGGGCTGTCCAGCTCTTTTGAGGCGCTGGTTGATGGGTTGCGCTTTGCCGCCACCACCGGCGAGGCCATTTCCGACATTGCCGACCAGACCAACATGCTGGCCTTGAATGCCGCCATCGAGGCGGCCCGGGCCGGGGACCACGGCCGGGGCTTTGCCGTGGTGGCCGACGAGGTGCGCCGGCTGGCCGAACGCTCCAAGGAGGCCGCCGCCCAGGCCGCCGCCCGCCTGGGCGGGGTCATGGCCCAGGCCGAGGGCAATGCCGGGCTGCTTCGGGCCGCCAATGCCGCAACCGGCGATCTCCTGACCCTGTCCTCCAGGGTCGGGACAGCCCTGACCGACATCGCCGCCAACGCCGTGGCCGCCCGCAACCAGGGCGAGGCCAGCGCCGACACCGTCAGCCGCTCCCTTTCGCCCCTTGGCCGGGCCGGGCAGGCCCTGCACGAAACCCTGGCCAAGGCCACGGCCATCGAGGAGGCCGCCCTGGCCGGCCAGGACCATGCCAGGGGCGTGCGCGAGGCCCTGGCCGGCGTGGATCGGCTCATGGCCCGGTTGTGCGGCGCGGCAGCCGAAGAGGAAACCGCGGCCTGTTCCTGAGTGTTGCCTGGCAGCCTCAAACGAATTTTCCAAGACACAGGCATTTGCCGGAGGTGGACATGGACGAACGCACATCGAGTGGCCGCACGCACCTGGGGGCCATTGCCCCGGGCGGACGGTGCACGGTGGCCAGGGTCGGCTGCGACGGCTGTCTGGGCCAGCGGTTGGGCGATCTGGGGCTGGTGCCTGGCGAGGAGATTCTCGTGGTGCGCAATGCGCCGCTGCGCGACCCCATCGAGATCAAGGTCAGCGGCTTTCTGGTCAGCCTGCGCCGCTGCGAGGCCTCGCTGGTCGAGGTGATGGCCCAATGAGCCGCCGCATCCTGGCCGCCTTGGCCGGCCAACCCAACTGCGGCAAATCCACGGTGTTTAACATGCTGACCGGTGCCCGCCAGCATGTGGCCAACTTTCCCGGCGTCACGGTGGAGAAGAAATCCGGCCATTTCAAGCTCGGCGGCCGGACCTGCGAGCTGGTGGACCTGCCCGGAGCCTATTCCGTCAGTTCGTACTCCCCGGAAGAGCGCGTCACCCGCGATTTTCTGCTTTTTGACCATCCCCGGGTGGTGGTCAACGTCATCGACGCCTCCAACCTGCGCCGCCATTTGTGCCTGACCGTGGAGTTGCTTGAACTGGAAAGCAACGTGGTGGTCCATTGCAACATGATGGACGTGGCTGGGCGGCGCGGCCAGGTGCTCGACACCGACATCCTGTCCCAGCGCCTGGGCGTGCCGGTGTCCACGGGCGTTGGCCGCAAGGGCCAGGGCCGCGAGGCGCTTGCCGCGGTCATGACGGCGGCCGTGGACCTGCCGGCCAAGGATGAACCGTTTCGGGTGGACTATGGTCCGCTTGAGCCGCACATCAAGGCCGTGGAAGATGTGCTGGCCAAGGGCGGCGACCTGGGCGCGCCCCGGCGCTGGCTGGCCGTACGGCTGCTCGAAAACGACGAAGGGGCGCGGCAGTTCGTGGCCGAGGTGTTTTTCGATCCGGTGCGCCTCTCCGCGCTGGTTGCCGAGCGTCAGGAAACTTTCCGGGAGTCGTCCGGGGAGACGGTCGCCGCCTTTGCCGCCCTGGCCCGGCGTCGGCTGGCCCGGTCCCTGGCCCGGGCGGCCACGGTCAAGGCGGCCGGACCGGAAAAAACCCGGACCGACGCCATCGACGATTTCGTGTGCCACAAGTACCTCGGCCCCGTTATCCTGATCGGCGTGCTTTTTGTCCTGTATCAGGTCTCCATCGTCTGGGGGTATAAGCTCACCAACTACACGTGGCCGCTTTTGGCCGGTCTCAAGACCGTTGTGGCCGGTTACCTGCCTCCGGCCGGGATGCTCGAAGACCCGCTCCTGCGCTCGCTTGGCCTGTGGTTCATGGATTCCGTCAATTCGCTTTTGAACTACATCCCCATATTTTTCCTGCTCTTTTTCTGCGTGGCCTGCCTGGAGGACACCGGCTACATGCCGCGCATGGCCTTCATCCTGGACCGGCTGTTTCGATCCTACGGCCTGCACGGCCAATCCACCCTGCCCATGGTGCTGGCCGGGGTCTATCTTGGCGGCTGCTGCGTGCCCGGAGTCATGGCCTGCAAGGCCATTCCCGACGACAAGTCGCGGCTGGCCACCATCCTTATCATTCCGCTCATGAACTGCCTGGCCAAGGTGCCACTCTACATCCTTTTGGTCGGGGCCTTTTTTCCGGGCGACGCCTCGGCAGCCATGTTCTTCATTTCCACGGTCACCCTGTTCATGGCCCTGCCCATTGCCCGGCTGCTGTCCTCGACCCTGCTCTCGAACCTCGACAGCGCGCCCTTTATCATGGAGATGCCGCCGTACCACCTGCCGACCCTGCGCAACCTGTTTACCCGGGCCATCGAGAAGGTGGCCCTTTTCATCCGGAAGATCATCACCGTGGTGGCGGCCGTGGCCATCATCGTCTTTGTCCTGCTGCAGTTTCCCGGCATCAGCCGCGAGCACAAGGCCGCCTATCAGACCCGGCTGGACGCCTCCCGCAGCCGGCTCGACGCGGCCGTGGCCGGCTCGCAGTTCGAGGCGGTCCTTCACGGCAAAGGGCTGCTTGGGTTTTTGCGCTACGAGGACGCCTACAAGGCGGCCCGGTCAGGGGTTACCGACGCCGAGGCGGCCAAGGCCGTCGATACCCGGTTTCGCGAGGAAAACCCGGACTTCTTCGCTATTTTAAAACCCCGCACCGACGCTGCGGCCAAGGCGGCCCTGGCCGGGGTTCGGGCCTTTGCCCAGAGCCGCGACAGCATCGGCCTGGAAATGCGCCGGGAGCGCCTGGAAACGAGTTTCCTCGGCATCCTCGGCCGGGCGCTGGAGCCGGTTACCCGGTTTGCCGGCTTTAACTGGCGGGTCAACGCCGGCCTGCTCTCGGCCTTTGCTGCCAAGGAATCGGCCGTGGCCACCATGGGAGCCATTTACAAGCTCGAAGCCGGCGGCAACGACAACCAGTCGCTTGAGGTCTCCATGCGACACGGCGAGGCTGATTTCACGCCCCTCCATGCCCTGGCGCTCATGCTCTTCATGGCCCTTTATCCGCCGTGCATGGCCACTTCGATGATGATCAAGGTCCAGACCGGCGAGGCCAGGTGGATGGTGCTGGCCATCCTCTACCCCATGTTCGTCGGCATCATTGTGGCCAGTGCCGTTTTTACCGGCGGCCGGCTGCTCGGCCTTGACGGCAACGCGGCCATGTGGAGCTTTTACGGTCTGGCCGTGGCCGCCACCATCCTGGCCGGGCTCATTCCCCATCGCAACCGGGGGCCCCGGCCCGTGGTTCCGGCAGCCTGCGAAGAGGCTGCGCAAAACGCCTGATTCCAAGCCGGGCAGGGCCGAACCGGCTCGGCCCCCAAACAGCAACCCGTCGGGACGCCTGTCCCGGCAAGCACTGTGGCCGGGCCTCTGCGCCCCCTGTCCCGCCAAACCTCAACCCGCAGCGGACGCGGATTTCCGGAGTGCTTTCCTATGAAATTGAGAATGAAAATTGCTCTCGCTCTCATCGCCCTGGCCCTGGCCCTGCCCGGCGCAGCCCTGGCCCACACCGCCTTGTGCTCGTGCTTTGACAACGCCGACGGCACCATCACCTGCGAGGGCGGCTTTTCCGACGGTTCCTCGGCCTCGGGCGTGGGCCTGATCGTCAAGGACGGCTCGGGCAAGGTCATCGAGCAGGGGGCCATGGACAAGACTTCGAAGTACACCTTCAAGAAACCCGAGGGCGCCTACGCTGTCGTCTACGATGCCGGCGAAGGCCACAAGATCGAGATCGACGGCAAAAAGATCCTGGAATAACGCGGAAAAACCCCAAACAGGAGGACGACATGCAGCACAGACAGACTTTGGCCGGACTGCTCGTTGCCCTGGTTCTCGCCCTGGCCCTGCCGGGTCTGGCCAGCGCCCACTTCCAGATGATCTACACCCCGGAAATCGCCCTGGACAAGGGGGGCGAGGTGGACATGCGCCTTGTCTTCACCCATCCCTTCGAGGCCGGGCACACCATGGATATGGGCGCGCCGGAACAGTTCTTCATGGTCTTTCAGCGCGGTGCCGAAGGCGAGGCCCAAAAAACCGACCTCAAGGCGGGGCTGACCCCCATCACCTGGAAAAGCCTGACCAATTCCGGCAAAGCCTATGCCTTCAAGCAGAAGTTGCGCAGCCCCGGCGACTACGTGTTCGCCCTGGTCCCGGCCCCTTATTTCGAGCCGGAAGACAAGTCCTACATGCAGCAGATCACCAAGCTGGTGCTCAACGTCGGCGGCATTCCCGGCAACTGGGGCAAGCCGGTCGGCCTAGCCACCGAAATCGTGCCCCTGGCCAAGCCCTACGGCCTTTATACCGGCAACGTCTTTGTGGGCCAGGTCCTGGCCGACGGCAAACCCGTGGCCGATGCCGAGATCGAGGTGGAATATCTAAACCACGCCCCGGCCATGGGTACCAACAGCTTTGACAAGAAGGCCGTGGCCACCGCTCCCCACGACTGCTTCATCACCCAGGCCATCAAGGCCGACGCCAATGGCGTGTTTGTCTACGCCATGCCCAAGGCCGGCTGGTGGGGCTTTGCCGCCATGGGCACCGGCCCGGTGAAAGAATTTGATGGCAAACCCCTGTCCCAGGATGCGCTTCTCTGGGTCAAAACTGTGGATATGAAATAGTTCCCCCTCTGCCGGGAACCAGTCAGGAAGCGGGACGTCCGGCCACGGGCGTCCCGCGTTGTTGCCGGGGGAACGTCGATTCCGGGATGAACGGGCCGTGTAGGCGGTCCTGGTACGGGCCTTGGGCGGCGTGCCGTCAGCCAGTGGGGCGACGGTCTTGGAGAACACACTGCAAACGGGTGTCCGGCGAGATGACTTTTCCGGGCGTTTGGGCTAGACTTGGCGTGGTCAAACCATCAAACCCCGCCGCGTCGAGGTCCCATGCGTTTCATTCTGGCCTTGCTGCTTCTGTTGCTGACTGCTGCGGCCGCACCCTGCGGCAACCTCGATTTCACCCTGCACAAACTCGATTCCGGCCGTCCCGGTCCGACCATCCTGGTCATCGGCGGCATCCAGGGCGACGAACCCGGGGGCTTTTCAGCTGCGGCCCTGCTGGTTTCCCACTACAAGATCAAGTCCGGCTCGGTCTGGGTGGTGCCCAATCTCAATTTCTTGAGCATCATCCGCTGTTCGCGCGGGGTGTACGGCGACATGAACCGCAAGTTCGCCGAGCTTGACCCCAAAGACCCGGAATACGAGGCCGTGCAGAAGATCAAGGCCATCATCCGCGATGAGCAGGTGACAGCCGTGCTCCACCTCCACGACGGCTGGGGCTATTACAGCCCGACCTATATCACCGAGTGGCAGTGCCCGCTGCGGTGGGGCCAGTCAGTCATCATCGACCAGGAGACAGCCGAGGCCGGCCGGTTCGGCAATCTTCAGGAACTGGCCGAGCGGGCCGTGTCCGCCGCCAACGACCATCTCTACGAACCGCTGCACGCCTACCACGTCAAAAACACCCACACCAAGACGCTCGATGACGAGACCTCCAAGGAAATGGCCAAGACCCTGACGTATTTTGCCATCGGCCAGGGCAAGCCGGCCTTTGGCATCGAGGGCAGCAAGAATCTGCCGCCGCCCATGCGCTCCTACTACCATCTGCGGGTCATCGAATCGTTTCTCAAATCCTTTGGCGTGGAATACGAACGCACCTTCGAGCTTGGCGCGCCCCAAGTGGCCGAGGCGCTGCAAAGCAACGTGGCCGTGTCCTTTTTCGACAACAAGGTCTACCTTGATCTGCGAAACGCCCGGGAGCGGTTGCGCTTTATTCCGCTTAAAAAGGACAGCGCCGTGGAATACCAGCCGGCCAGCCCGCTGCTCGCCCTGGTGTCGGCGGACAAGAGCCTCAAGGTCTATTTCGGCAACACCAACGTCACCGAGCTTGATCCGCAGTTCATGGAATTTGATTCGAGCCTCGGGGCCGTGCCCATGGACATCGACGGCGTGCGCCGGGACGTGGCCTTTGGCAAGGTGGTGGACGTGCGCAAGGGCTTTGCCGTGGCTCCGGGCGGGGACTACCGGGTCAATGTCATCGGCTTTTCCAGGCCGGGCCTTGCCGACGAGGCCGGGGTAGCCCTGACCAGGGCCGATCTCAAGAAGGAATTTTCCGTGGACAAGGCCGGCACGGTCTACCGGGTGGAAGTCTACAAGGGCGAGAAGTTTTGCGGTATGATCCTGGCGGCATTCGCGGCTGATGCTCCGCGCCTGGCCAAGACCGATGCCAAGCTCTTGCAACACCTGAAAAAAACCGGCGAAATCAACCTCGGCCGATAGACCTCGCCCTTTCGGGTGGAAACTTCAGTCGCCACCCGTTGGCAGCCGTATCGCCAAGATCCTCCGGACCGTCGGCGTCTTGTGGTTTGCCCAGGGCAGGCTCCTCCGCTTCTGGTTCAATGTCCCCCCATCCGGCGTTCACCCGGACTGTTGCACCGGGCCCTGCCCTGTTGCGGTGTATTTCCCGCACACGTTTCAGCCGCCCGATAAATCCTTGCCATCAACTCCCGATTTTCTGTATTCTCGCAGTATAGATACCCGGAATGCGGCACTGGCACCGGGGCGTGCAACGGTGCCGCCGCGATCTTTTGCCCGCGTTCAACACCACTTCACAGGAGAACCAACATGAAAGGTGGTCCGGCTCGGCGTGCCTTCTTGGCCGTCATGGCGACGATGCTGCTTTTGGCTGGTTGCGCCAGACATGGCGACGTTGTCGCCAAGGCCCGGGAACAGGACAAGGATCGTCTCGATTTCGCACAAATTCGAGCCATAGCGGAGGAAGGCTTCATTTACGGACTGCCTATCGTTATGAACTATGCAGTCGTTTATGAATATTCCATTGATCGCAATTCCGGACAATACAAGGCCCCATTCAACCAGCTCTGCAACGATTCCCAGGTGCTGACATATAAGGACACGGCTGTTGTTACGCCAAACAGCGATACGCCGTATTCGTTCCTCTCGATGGATCTTCGGGCCGAACCCATGGTGCTCTCTGTCCCGGCCGTGCCCGGAAAACGCTACTACAGCGTACAGCTTGTGGACGGCAATACGTTTAACTTCGGATATGTCGGCAGCCGGACAACAGGCACGGAGGCTGGCGATTACATGGTCATCGGCCCGGATTATACCGGCGAAGTCCCGCCGGGAATCAAGTCGGTCTTCCGATCGAGCACGCAGTTCGCCATAGCGATTTTCCGGACCCAGCTTTTGAGTGCCACGGACATGGCCAACGTCAAAAAGGTGCAGTCCGGCTACAAAGCGCGCCCGCTCTCGGCTTATCTGAAAAAGCAGCCGCCGGCCGCGCCGTCGGCCATCGCCTTCCCGAAAATCGACAAGGAACTGGTGAAGCTCGAGTTCTTTGAATATCTGGATTTTGCCTTGGCCTTCGCCCCGGCCGGGCCTGAAGAGGCGGCCATCCGGGAGAAGCTTGCCCGTATCGGTGTCGGGCCGGGCAAGACCTTCAACTTCAAGGACTTATCCTTGGCCCACAAGGCGGAAATCCTGCTCGGAATGCAGGCCGGTTCGGCCAAAGTGGATCAGGCTGTGGCAACCGTCGGCAAGGACATCAATGGCTGGCGGGTGGCTTCGGCTTTTGGCGATCGGTCCTTTTACAACGGCGACTGGCTGCTGCGAGCCGCCGCCGCCAAGGCCGGCATCTATGGCAACGACGCAGTGGAAGCCGTCTACCCCATGACCAAAACCCTGGCCGATGGAGAACTGCTCGACGGCAGCAAGCACGACTACGCCATCACTTTCCCGGCCGGGCAGTATCCGCCGGTCAACGCCTTCTGGTCTCTGACCATGTATGACGGCAAGACCCAGTTGCTGATCAAAAACCCCATCAACCGCTATCTCATCAACGCGCCCATGGTGCCGCAGATGCACAAGAATCCGGACGGTTCGTTGACGCTTTACATCCAAAACAAAGCGCCGGGCAAAGACAAGGCAGCCAACTGGCTGCCGGCCCCGGACGGGCCGATCTATCTGGTCCTGCGGCTGTATTGGCCAAGGACCGAGGCACCGTCCGTGCTGCCGCCCGGCCAGGGGAGCTGGCAGCCGCCCGTGATCCAAAAGACGCGCTAGGCCACATGCAAAGCGGCCCGGGAATCGCCAGATTCCCGGGCCGCTTTTCGGCATCAACCCCCCGGCGGGGCCGGGGCAGCGCCCCGATTCTCTTCTTCTCTGCTTGCCCGGCCGCGCATTCGCTCCGGTGCACGGTTTAAAACGCTTCCCATCCCCCAACCCCACCCTTTCCGGGGGTTCGGGGGGATGATCCCCCCGGAGGGGCTCGGGGCAGCGCCCCGATTCTCTTCTCTTCTCTTTTCTACTCTTCCCTACTTCCCCAATAGCAGGCCGCGGCGGTCGGCGACACGGATGGTCTTGCCTTCCTCGCTGCGCGTGAGGCTGCCCGGTTCGACGAAGCGCACGGCAAAGCCGACGCCGAGTTCCGAGGCCAGCCGGCGCTCGAGCTTTTCCAGCAGGGCCTGATGTTCGGAAATGCGGTCAAAGAGCAGATCTTCGGAAGGTTCCACCTCGACCAGCGCTTCGTCCAGGGCTCCCTGGCGGGTGAGCACGATGCGGTAGTTGGGGGTGACGCCTTCGACTTCGAGCAACAGCGCCTCGACCCGCGAGGGAAAGACATTGACGCCCCGGATGATGAGCATGTCGTCGCAGCGTCCGAGGATGCGGCCGATGCGGCGCATGGTGCGCCCGCAGGGGCAGGGCTCGGGGATGATGCGGGTGATGTCGCCGGTGCGAAACCGGATCATGGGGTAGGCTTCCTTGGCCAGGGTGGTGATGACTAGTTCGCCTTCCTCGCCGTCGGCGAGAGGTTCGCCGGTGGCCGGGTCGACGATCTCGATCAGGAAATGGTCTTCACTCACGTGCATACCGGCTTTTTCCAGGCATTCGCCGGCCACGCCCGGTCCCATGATTTCACTTAGGCCGTAGTTGTCCGTGGCCGTGAGCTTGAGCCGGTCTTCGATGGCCCCGCGCATGGCCTCGGTCCAGGTCTCGGCTCCGAACAGGCCGTAGCGAAGGGAGAGCGCGTTGACGTTGACGTCCATGGCCGTCAGCGTCTCGGCCAGATGCAGGGCGTAGCTTGGTGTGGCCACGAAAACCGAGGTGCGGTAGTCCTGCATGATGGCCACCTGCCGCCGCGTGCCGCCGCTCGAGGCCGGAATCACGGCCGAACCGACCGTCTCGGCTCCGTAGTGAAAGCCCATACCGCCGGTGAAAAGGCCGTAGCCGAGCGCAATCTGCACCACGTCGTCGCGGGACACGCCGGCCGCGACCATGACCCGGGCCACGAGGCGCGACCAGGTCTTCACATCATTGCGCGTATAACCGGCCACCACCGGCTTGCCCGATGTACCCGACGAGGCGTGCAGGCGCACGACATCCCGCAGGGGCACGGCAAAAAGCCCATACGGATAGGCCTCGCGCAGATCGGCCTTGGTGGTGAAGGGCAGGCGGCGCACGTCGGCCAGATCGGAGAATGTTTCGGGATCGACGCCCAACTCGGCAAAGCGCTTGCGATACAGCGGCACGTTGCGGGCCACGCGGGTCAGCGTTTCCTGCAATCGCTCCAACTGCAACTGGGCCAGCTCCCGACGCTCCATGGTCTCGAATTTCGGCTCAAAACATTCGCGCATGGTCAGGCTCCCGTGAGAGTGAGAGTGAGAGAAAGAGTGCCTCCGGCGGCCAAAGGGGTGACCCCTTTGGAATCCCTCCTGGAAGGCAAGGGGTTCATGGGGAACAACGTCTGTTGCTGCAACAACAGTCGCCCCTTGAAAATTTTTCCCTTTGCAGGGGTCCGGGGGGATCATCCCCCCGGCCGCCGGAGGCATCTTCTCTTCTTTCTTTCCTCTTCTCTCTTAATTATCCTTCTCTCGCCCGAGATAGGCGCGGCGGACGTCGTGGTTGGCGAGCAGCTCTTCGGAGGTGCCGGAGAGGAGCACCCGGCCCGTCTCCAGCACGTAGCCCCGGTCGGCTACGGCCAGGGCGCTCTTGGCGTTTTGCTCGACCAAAAGGACGGTCAGGCCCTTGTCGCGGCGAAGGGTGGCCACGTGGCGGAAGATTTCCTTACAGATCTGGGGGGCAAGGCCCATGCCGGGTTCGTCCAAAAGCAGGCAGCGCGGCCGGGCCATGAGCGCCCGGCCAATGGCCAGCATCTGCTGCTCGCCGCCGGAGAGGGCGGCTGCCTGCTGGCCTTTGCGGTCGAGCAGCACCGGGAACATGCTGTAAATCTCTTCCAGATCGGCCGCCACTTCGCGGCGGCGAAATTTCGTATAGGCCCCAAGGAGCAGATTGTCCTCGACCGACATGGGGCCAAAGACCAGCCGCCGCTCGGGCACATGGGACAGCCCCAGGCGCACGATACGCTCGGGCTTTTCCGTGGCTATGGAGCGGCCGTCAAATTCGATGTCGCCGCCGGAGACGCGCATGACGCCGGAGATGGCGGATAACAGCGTAGTCTTGCCCGCGCCGTTGGCCCCGATCAGGGCCACGATCTCGCCCGGGGCGACATGGAGCGACACCCGACGCACCGCGTGCACCCGGCCATAGTGTATATCGATGTTACGAAGAGTCAGCATTGTGGGGTTTGCCTCCGGCGGCCAGGAGAGGCGCTGCCTCTCCTGGACCTCTCCGCCGGGGGGGATCATCCCCCCGGACCCCCTGGGCGGGGGACAGATTATTTACTTTACGGCTGTTGCAAAATTTCGAGAGCCTCCGGCGGCCAAAGGGCTGAGCCCTTTGGAATCCCACCTGGGGGATGCCGGTTGGTTGGGACATCTTACACCCCAGCAGCAACCCTTTTAAAACTTTCCCCTTTGCAGGGGTCCGGGGGGATCATCCCCCCGGCCGCCGGAGGCATCTTCTCTTCTCTCTACCTCTTCCCTCTCACATCACTCGTCCTCACCCAGGTACGCCTTGATGACTTCCGGGTTGGCCTGGATGGCGTCGGGTGTGCCGGCGGCCAGCGGGTGGCCGAAGTGGAGCACGGTGATGTGGTCGCTCACAGCCATGACCAATTCCATGTCGTGTTCGACCAGACCGACGGTGACGTGGCGGCGGTCGCACACGGCCCGGATGAGGTCGCCGAGTCGGGCTGTTTCCTTGGAATTGAGTCCGGCGGCCGGCTCGTCGAGGAGCAGCAGCTTGGGGTCGGCGGCCAGGGCCCGGGCCATCTCCAGGAGGCGTTGTTTGCCGTAGGGCAGATCTCCGGCCGGGGTATCAGCCTCATCGGCCAGTCCGACGAACTCCAGGCAGTCCAGGGCTGCTTCGCGGCAGGCTGCTTCGGCGCGACGAAATCCCGGGGTGCGCAGGATGCTGGCGGCCACGGTGTAGCGGGTGAGCGCATGGCGGCCGGCCATGACGTTTTCCAGGACGGACATGGAGGTGAAGACTTCGAGATTCTGGAAGGTGCGCACGACGCCGGCCGCGGCCCGCTTGTGGGGGGGCAGGCCAGCGATGTCGGCCCCGTCCAGGCGGATGTCGCCGGAGGTGAGCGGCACCATGCCGGTGATGGCGTTTAACATGGTGGTCTTGCCGGCGCCGTTGGGGCCGATGAGCGCCGTGACCGACCCCCGGGCAATGGCGAAATCGGCCTCGGTCAGGGCGTGGATGCCGCCGAAACGGACGGTTGCGGCGCAAACGTCGAGCAGCGGAGCCGGCGGGGCGGGGGAGACGGCGTTAGCTGCGGGCATCATCCACCCCGGTGCGCCGCAGTTTGCGGGAAAGGCGTTTGATGCCGCCGGCCAGCCCGTCGGGAAGATACATGATGGTGAGCACTAAGATGGCTCCGTAGACCAGGATGTCGATGTCTTCGAACTCCCGGAGCGCTTCCGGCAGGGCGGTTAAAAAGAACGCGCCGGCAACCGAGCCCCAGACGCTGGCCATGCCGCCGAGGACGACCATGACCACGAGCTGGACCGAGAAGGAGAACCCGAAGGAGGCCGGGGCGATGAAGCTCAGGTAGTGGGCGTAGAGCACCCCGGCCAGACCGGCCAGGGCAGCGGACAGGACAAAGACGAAGCGCTTGTGGGCGGCGATGTCGACGCCAAGGCTGGAGGCGGCCTTTTCGCTGACGTGCAGGGCCCGCAGCGCCCGGCCGGTGCGCGATTTCATGAGGTTCAAGGCCAGGAGCACGACCAGGGTGAGAACCACGGCCATGAGATTGTAATAGCCGTGGTCGGACTCGAAGGTGTGGCCGAAAAGGGCGAGGCGGGGGATGCCGACGAAGCCGGACGGGCCGCCGGTCAGGTCCACGGCCTCGTTAAAGACGATGGAAACGATGATGCCAAAGCCAAGCGTGGCCATGGCCAGATAGTTGCCCTTGAGCTTGAGCGTGGGCAGGGCCACGATCCAGGCCACGGCTGCCGCCAGGGTGACGCCGGCGGCCATGCCGACCGGGATGGGCAGGCCGAAGCGGGTGGTGCAGATGGCCGTGGCATAGGCCCCGAGGCCGTAGAAGGCGGCGTGGCCAAGCGAGACCTGCCCGGCGTAGCCCATGAGGAGATTTAAGCCCACGGCAATGACGGCGTTAAGGCTCCCCAGAATGCAGATGCTCAAATAGTATTCGTTGGGCAGGCCGTAGGGCACGGCCAGGAGCAGGGCGAAAAAAAGAACCGCCTGGGCGGCGTTTTGGCCAAGAATGGGACGCTTCATACCCGCTCCACCCCGGCCTTGCCAAAAAGGCCCGAGGGTTTGACGAAGAGCAGCAGGAGCAGGACGATGAAGGCAAAGGCGTCCTTGTAGCCCGAGGCCACGTAGCCTGCGCCAAAGGATTCCAGGACGCCAAGGAGCAGCCCGCCGGCGGCTGCGCCGAAGGGATTGCCCAGGCCCCCCAGGATGCAGGCGGCAAAGCCCTTGAGGCCAAGCATCATGCCGACGTCGTAGGCAGTCATGGTGATGGGGGCGAGGATGGCCCCGGCCGTGGCCCCGATCAGGCCGCTTATGGCGAAGGACAAAAGCGCCATGCGGGCCACCGAGATGCCGACGAGGCTGGCGGCTTTCTTCTGGCAGGCGCAGGCCAGCATGGCCTTGCCCTGGATGGTGGCGGAGAAAAAGAGCTTGAGGGCGGCCAAGAGGGCCAGCGTCACGGCCAGGACCCACAGGCTCTGGGGCTGGATGGCCGCGCCCAGGGCCAGGATGGGCTTGACCCCGGAAAAGGCCGGCAGGGCGACGGTGTCCTTGCCAAAGGCCAGCATGGCCCCGCCGCGCAGGAGAATGGAGACGCCGATGGTGATGATGACGGCGTTAACGGCCGGCGCACCGGCCAGCGGCCGGATGGTCAGCCGTTCCATGAGGCCGCCGATGACGGCCGTGGCCAGACAGGCGGCCACGATGGCCAGGGGCAGGGGCAGCCCCGCCCCCAGCAGGCACACCGACAACATCCCGCCGAGCATCACGAACTCGCCCTGGGCGAAGTTGATGATGCCGGTGGTGTTGAAGATCATGGTGAACCCAAGCCCGATCAGACCATAGGCGGCCCCCTGGGTGAGTCCTGAAACGATGTATTGGGGCGCGCCGGCAAACATCACTGACCAACAATGACCCAGTCGCCCTTCTCGATGCCAAGCATGATGAAGGCGTCGGGACCAAGACCGGCATGGTCCTCGGGGGTAAACGTGAAGATGCCGCCGATGCCGGCGAAGCCTTTGATCTTTTCCAGTGCGTCGCGGATGGCTTCGGGCTTGTCGGAGCCGGCGTCGGCAATGGCCCGCACGGCCAGATGGAGCGAGTCGTAGCCGTGTCCGCCAAAGGTCGAGACCGGGGCCTTGAAGCGCTCGTCATAGCTCTTGGCATAGGCCACGAGCTGGGTTTTTTCCAGATCGGTGTCCGGGAGTTTCTCGGCCACGGTGATCTTGCCGGCAGGAAGGAGCAGGCCTTCGGCCGCATCGCCGGCCAGTTCGATGAATTTTTTCGAGGCCACGCCGTGGCTCATGTAGAGCGGGGTGGTGATGCCGAGCTGGACCCGGTTTTTGGCCACCACGGCCGGTCCGGGGTTGGTGCCCCAGCAGATGACGGCGTCGGGGCTTGTGCCCTGGATCTTGGTCAGCTGGGCGGTCATGTCGGTGTCTTTGGGGCCAAACACCTCATCAGCGGTCATTTCAAAGCCCCCGGCCGGGATCAGCTCCTTGAGCACCTCGCGCCCGGCCTGGCCGAAGCCGTCGGACACGGTGAGGATGGCGAGTTTTTTGTATCCCTTGCCCTTGGCGTGGGTCAGGATGCGGGCCACGGCCAGCCGGTCGGACGGGGCGACCTTGTAGATATAGGGATTCACCGGCTTGGTGATTTTTTCGGCGGCGGAGCAGGAAATAAGCGGCACCTTGGCGGCAGCGGCCTTGCCCATGACGGCAAGCGAGTTGCCCGAGGTGGTGGGGCCGAGGATGGCGGCCACGTTTTCCTTTTTGATGAGGCGATCAACGGCCAAAACGGCCTTGTTCACGTCGGTCTCGTCATCGAGGATGACGACTTCCACGGGCCGGCCAAGGACGCCGCCGGCGGCGTTTATCTTGTCCAGTTCCATCTGGATGGTGTTGCGCTCGGGTTCGCCGAGAAACGAGGCCGGTCCGGTGACGGACAGCACCGCACCGAGCCGGATGGGTTCGGCGGCGCGGACCGGGCCGGTGGCGGCAAAAAGGGCGCAAAGGGCCAGGAGGATCGCTTTGATGCGCATGGCTCGCTCCTTCAAGCGCGTTTTCCGCGCAACGGACTCTCCGTTGCGCGGAAAACGTCGGTGTCGTCGATTCGTGTCCCGCCTTGTAGTCGATTCCGGGCGGGAAGGAAACCGGGTGGGGCCGGAGATTATTGCGCTTGGGGCAACAGTTTGAAATCGCCGCCGGCGATGGTGACCATGACAAAGGCGGTCTCGTCAAGGCCGTTGTGGTCGGCCGGCGTGAA
>NZ_MLBG01000026.1 GCF_001936595.1 Desulfovibrio sp. DV | reverse complement strand
CCCCCGGTCGGCCAGACGGCCCGGCCAGGGGCGCGCACACCACCCCGGCCACGCCGACCAGGCCAAGCAGTCCGGCCACGGCGCTGCCCTGGGCAAAGGGCGGCTTTTCCAGGAACAGGGCCAGATTGGCCCAAAAGGCCACAAATCCGCCAAAGAGCAGGCCCTGCACCAGACCGGCCCGGCGCAGCGTCCGGTAGCGGCCAAGCAGCCGGCCAAGGGACAGCAGAATCTGCGGATAGGAGAGCGTGGTCACCGGTTCCACCCGCGGCAGGCGCAGGGAAAGGATGAGACCCATGCCCAGCGTGGCCGCGGCGGCCACGCCATACATCTGCCGCCAGGAGCCGTACTGGGTCACCAGTCCGCTGACCGTGCGCGACAGCAGGATGCCGGCCAGCAGGCCGGCCATCACCACGCCGACCACGCTTCCCCGGCGGGCTTCGGGAGCCAGTTGGGCCGCCATGGGCACCACCTGCTGGGCCACGGTGGCCAGCATTCCCACAAACAGGCTGGAAACCAGAAGCATCGGCAGGCCCGGCGCCAGGGCGGCCACGGCCAGAGCCAGGGACAGGGCCGCAAAGGTCAGGCCAATGAGCCCGCGCCGCTCAAAACGGTCGCCAAGGGGGGCGAGCACCACCAGCCCAAGCGCGTAGCCGACCTGGGTCAGCACCGCGATCCAGGCAATGGCGGCCGCGTCCACCTGGAACTCCTGGGCCAGAATCCCAAGCATGGGCTGGTTGTAATAGATGCTGGCCACGGAAAGGCCGGCGGCCCCGGCCATGAGCGCCACGGTCCCCTGGCCCGGCTCCCGGGCCACGGTATTGGCAAGGGTTGTCTTGGAAACGGTTGGGCTGTGCATATTGCGACTCCTGTGCTTAATTTCGAAACGATACGTTTCGTATATAATCAGCCCGCAACAGGAGTCAAGGCCAAAAACCGCCCTCACCCCAAAAGCGTTTTACACTTAATATTCTGTTATATCATGGAAACAACAGAGAAAACACCCCGGCTGCCGGATCGGGCCGGAATTTACCGCCGGGCCAGTCCGGCAAAGACCAGGGCGCTGAGGGTGCGCACGAAGGCCTCGTCGAGGGGCTGGTGGCGCAGCAACATGCGATGGAAGATGGGGCCGTAGAGGGCGTCCACCAGGAGGTCCAGATCGACGTCCGCCCGGAGTTCCCCGGAGGCGACGCCCCGGCCGAGGACTTCCTTGGCCGCGTTGCGGCGGGGAAACATGTAGCCTTCAAGAAAGGCGGCAAGGATTTCCGGGTCGGCCTGGCCCAGGGCAATGAATTCGCACACGATGCGCCCGGTCGTGCCCCGGTAGGCCTCGGCCAGCCGCAGCATCTGGGTGGTGATGTCGGCCACGGCCGAATCGGTGCGGGGGAAGGCGATCTTCGGCGAAACAGCGGCCAGAAAGGCTTCCATGGCCACGGCACCCTTGCTTGGCCACCAACGATAAAGCGTGGCTTTGCCCACGCCGGCCCGGGCCGCGATGCTTTCCATGGTCAGCCTGGAAAAGCCCACTTCGGAAAGCAGGCTGTTGGCGGCTTCGAGCACGGCAGTTCGTGCGGCATCGCTGCGGGGCCGGCCCGGCAGGCGCTTGGCGCAGGACGAAGGCATCGGCAGCTCCCATGTGTCGCGTCAAACAACACGCCAAAGGCTTCTGCAACAGGCGTGAGGCAACAGGGCCTCACGCGGCAACGGGACGGCATCCCCTTTACAACAACGCTCGCTTGGCTGTGTTGTCCGCGCCAGTACGGTCAAAGGCCGGGAGAAACCTGATTTTTGCAAAAAAACCGTTCATGATTTTTAAGAATGCAAATACACTTGCGTGGCCTGCTTGTGCATAAGGCCGGCCAGCCCTGCGCCAAGGCCCCACGGCCGGGCACTGCAGCGACAACGCAGCCCCGGGCCAGGGCAACAGCCCGGCAGTCCGGGAGCAACACGGCCTCCCGGCGGCTCCGGCGAGACGATAATCTCCAGGCCGGCAAGCTGCAAGGGCGTTGCGCCGGCGATATCCGGCACCCATCTTTTTCCTTTTGTGCTAGGGGAAAAGCACCCCCGAGCCGCCGGGCGAAACCCCAGGCCCGGAGGGCCGCCGTATCGCCGGGAGCCTGAATCCGGGAGCACGCGCGGCCGCCGGGGCCGGCACGCCCCAAAGGGCCTTGGCACCAAATTTGCTAACTGCAAAGGCAAGTGTCATTTTTACAGTGCTTTGCCGGACAATTGCTTTGGCAGCCTCCTGGCAGGAGCCGGCCAGAGCGCGACTATGGCAGCCGCTTCGTCGGGGATGCGGCAACTGACCGGAATGCCCCGGGGCTGTGTGCCGGATGCGGCCGACGCAAGCCCGGCAAGACGGCAAGCAGTCGTTGGCCAATGTTCAAGAGAACTTTGCAAGCGAGGATCTATGTATCCATCCATCAAAGGCCGAAAAATACGCATCGCCGTCATCGGTTGCGGCCGGATTTCCCACAATCATTTTGCGGCTATTGAGCGGCTTTCCGACGATCTTGAACTTGTTGCCATCTGCGACCAGGACGAAGCCCGGCTGGATGAGCACGCCGAGCGCCTGGGCGTGGCGAAGTATAAATTTTACGGGACGCTGCTGGCCGAAAGCAACTGCGACATCGTCTCGCTGTGCACGCCAAGCGGCCTGCACCCCTACGAGACCATTCTGGCCTCCAAGTTCGGCAAGCACGTGATGACGGAAAAGCCCATGGCCACCCGCTGGAAAGACGGCCTGGCCATGGTCAAAGCCTGCGACGATGCCCGGGTCAGGCTGTTTGTCATCAAGCAGAACCGCCGCAACTCCACCATCCAGCTCCTCAAACGGGCCATTGACGAGAAACGGTTCGGACGCATCCACATGGTGCACATGAACGTCTTCTGGACGCGCCCGCAGCAGTATTACGACTCGGCAGAGTGGCGCGGCACCTGGGAAATGGACGGGGGCGCATTCATGAACCAGGCCAGCCATTACGTCGATCTGCTGGACTGGCTGATCGGCCCCATTGCCGACGTGCAGGCCATGACCGGCACCCTGGCCCGGGACATCGAGGTGGAAGACACCGGGGTCATGAATGTCCGCTGGCGTTCCGGTGCCCTGGGCTCCATGGCCGTAACCATGCTCACCTACCCCAAAAACCTGGAAGGAAGCCTCACGATCATTGGCGAGAAAGGCACGGTGCGGGTTGGCGGCGTGGCGGTCAACGAAATCGAATTATGGGATTTTGCCGAACCCCGCGACTATGACGAGCAGGTGAAGGCCGCCAATTACCAGACCACTTCGGTGTACGGCTTTGGCCACCCGCAGTATTTCAAAAACGTCGTGGATGTGCTGCGCGGCGAGGCCCAGCCGGACACAGACGGGCGAGAGGGCCTCAAGTCGCTGGAGGTGCTCATTGCCTCCTATATTTCCGCCCGCGACGGCCGGACCGTCTCTTTGCCGCTCGAATACTAGCTGACGCCTCGCGTTGCCACCCTGTTATCCGAGAGAAAGTGACGCCTGCCATGGAATTTATCGACGTCAAAGCCCAATACCGCCGGCTGGAAGCCCCGATTCGCGCCCGCATCGATGCCGTGCTCGCCCACGGGCACTTCATCATGGGGCCGGAAATCGCCGAGCTTGAGCAACAGCTGGCCGCCTTTGCCGGGGCGCGACACGCCATCACCTGCGCCTCGGGCACCGACGCCCTGCTCCTGCCGCTCCTGGCCTGGGGCATCGGGCCGGGCGACGCCGTCTTCGTCCCGTCGTTCACGTTTTTTGCCACGGCGGAAATGGTTGCCATGACCGGAGCGGTTGCGGTGTTTGTCGATGTGGACCCGGTGACGTTTAACATGGTGCCCGGACAACTGGAAAAGGCCATCGACGCCGTCTTGCGCCGGAATGCCTCGGCCCATCCCCTGCCGGCCCAGGCCCTGCACCGGCAACTGACCCCGCGCGCGGTCATCCCGGTCGATCTGTTCGGCATCGCGGCCGACTATGCCGCCTTGCTGCCCCTGGCCCGGTCCCACGGCCTCCTGACCCTGGAAGACGGGGCCCAGGCCTTTGGCAGCCGCTACCACGGCAAACGGGTCTGCGGCCTGGGGGCCGAGGCTGCGGCCACCAGCTTTTTCCCTGCCAAGCCCCTGGGCTGCTACGGTGACGGCGGAGCCATCTTCACCGACGACGACACGCTGGCCGCGCTGATCAAATCCCTGCGGGTGCATGGCAAGGGCGCAAACAAGTACGACAACGTGCGCATCGGCACAAACAGCCGCATGGACACCCTGCAGGCAGCCATCGTCCTCCCCAAACTGGCTGTTTTCGACGAAGAATTAACCGCCCGCCAGGAGGTTGCCGCCCATTACCGCAGCCTGCTGGCCGGCGTGCCCGGCCTGACGCTGCCCACGGTCCCGACCCACTGCACCAGCTCCTATGCCCAGTATTCCGTGCTGTTCCCATCGGAGACGGTCCGCGACCATGTTGCCGCCGCCCTTCGCGGCCAGGGCATCCCGACTGCCATCTACTATACCACGCCGCTCCATCTGCAACCGGCCTTTGCCCACAGCAACTATACGGCCGGCGACCTGCCGGTGTCTGAAAACCTGTCGCAGCGCATCCTGAGCCTGCCCATGTACCCGTTCATGCCCGAAGCCGACATCGCGGCCGTGGGCCGGGCCATTGTTCACGCCCTTCAACAGACGCCGCCGTCACACAGCTAGACCGATGCCCACCATCCACCCAACAGCCGTCATCGACGACAACGTCCGGATTGGCGACGGCACCCATATCTGGCATTTTTCCCATCTGCTTCCGGGAACCGTCCTTGGCTCCCATTGCAACGTGGGGCAAAACGTCGTCATCGGCCCGAATGTAACCATCGGCAATCGCTGCAAAATACAGAACAACGTCAGTGTCTATACCGGTGTTACGCTGGAAGACGATGTCTTTTGCGGGCCGTCGATGGTCTTTACCAATGTCTTCAATCCCCGGGCCCACATCAAACGCATGGCCGAGGCCCGCCCCACCCGGGTCTGCCACGGCGCGAGCATCGGGGCCAACGCGACCATTGTCTGCGGCGTCACCATCGGCCGCTTTGCCTTTGTCGGCGCCGGGGCGGTCATCACCCGCGACGTGCCGGACCATGCCCTGTATTTCGGCAATCCGGGACGCCTGCATGGCTGGGTGTGCGAATGCGGCGAAAAGCTCACGGACGCGTTGGTCTGTCCGGAATGCGGCCTGGCCTATCAAAAGGCCCCGGCCGGCCTGTCCGGCCTCGTTCGAAGCTGAGGCGGCCGGGCGTGCCCCCCTTGGCCCGGCTCAAAAATTTTTCTCGCCGCGAAGCCGGGCCAGGGCCGCGGCCTCAAGCTCGCCGTAGCGGGAATGGCTGCAGGTGGTGTGTGCGTCCTCATCCAGAAGACGGGCCACGCCAACGCTTTCCATCCAGGCGAAAAAACCCGCCTTTTCCAGGTATTCAAAGAACATGAAGAAATCCTGCCACCCCTGGGAAGCGGCCGCGCCCTTGGGATCGGGCCGCAGGCGGCATCCCATGGAGGCCAGGTCGAGGGCAAAGAGCCGGGACAGCTTTTTGTAAGGCGCCAGCCGGGCCAGGAAGAGGCTGCCAAAGGCGTCGCCGGCTTCCGGTGCAATCTGCCCCTTCCCCTTCGCCTCACCGAGCAGGGTGGACACGAGCAGGGCCAGATACAAGAGGTCCAGATAGAGAAAGAGCGGCTCCCCCAGATCAATGGACGTCTCGAACCGGCCGAGCATGGGCTTGACCGCCACTTCAAACAGATACGGGACAAGCCGGTCGTCGTGGGGCATTTGCTGCAACAGCGCGGCACGGCACCAGACCACGGAGCGGCGGCACATGGCCGCCCGGGAAAGCCGTCTGGTCTGCAGGCCAACCGCCCTGCTTTCCACGAAAATCCGGTAGCCATGCTGCCGCAGGGCCGTACAGAGCGCATGGTCCTCGCCAAAAAGACGCGTATGCCCGCCAAAGCCGCCAACCGCCTGCCAGACCTCGCGGCGCATGAGAAACACCATGCCCGGCACGAAATCGGCCTCCCCGGTCACGGCCAGGGCGTCGCAGCGGTCAAAGGCGTTTAAAAACCGGGACACGGTGTCGCCGCCTTCGTAGCGCGCCACGCTGCCGGCAACCAGACCGATGTCGGGGGTAAGGGCGTGGGGCATGGCAAGGGCCAGCCAGTCAGGGGCCAGGCGCATATCGCAGTCCACGGACAGGATAAGGTCGCCTGCGGCCCGGCCGATCCCCGTGGCCTTGGCCGTGGTGAAGCCCTGGTTGGTTTCAAGGCGGATGAGCTTTATCCGGGTGTCCTCGGGCGGCGGCGCAAAAGGCTCGGTTGAACCGTCATCGACAATGCTGATCGCATCGGGACGAAGGGTCCACCCCTGCTCGTTTTCAAGCAGACCGCCGAGCAATTCGCCGTCGTTGTAGGTATAGGTCGAGAGTGTGAGGAACATGGTTGGCTGCCCGCCTACAGATACTTGCGAAGAAGATGATGTTGCAGGGCCGGATGCCGGTCGTATTGATGCAACACGGGAATGACTTCGCCGTTTGCCCGAACCACACAGCCATCGCCATTGACGCGGACGGCAGATGGCGCGACCAACGCCATATGCAGCACAGGCCCGGCGTCATTGCCATGGGCCACACAGTTCTCCACTGCGTTTTCATGCACGATACGGTTATGGGCCGCCTGATCCGATCCGAAAAAGTCCTCGGCCATGGCCCCGAGTTCGGCGGTGATCCGCTCCAGATAGGCCAGGATGGAGGGCTGGTCGCCGATGACCACGCCGACGCAGGCAATCGGCTTCCCGGCCAGGGTGTCCAGGACGTCGGGCCCATAGGCCCGGACAATGGCGGCGGCATTGAAGGCCTCCCGGCCAAGGGTAGAGGCGTCGTGCTCGAAAAAGACGTGCACGCCGGCTGCCTCGATCGCGTCAAAGGGATTGCGCTGGAAGACCACGTCCCGCACGTCCGTGAGCATGACCCGGCCGCCGTCCCCGGCCAGCCCCTTCAAAAAATCCTGAAAGACAAAGAAGCGTCCACCGGTCACGGTATAGGTTTTGTCCGACTGGGACACACTGCAGGGATAGAGCTCCACGCCCAGGCGGCGCAGCACAACCATTGCTTTCGGTTCCAGATCCCAGACAAAAAGACAGATGCGCCCGGCGTACCCGGTTTTTTTCAGGGACAGCACAAAAGGCAGCAGGTCCTCCAGAGCGTAGCCTGTGGCTGCGCCCAAAACCAGATCGTCTGCATTTCCTGTCTTCATGCCCTGCTCCCTGCCCTGGCCCAGGCTAGCCCATCCGCCCGGGCAAGTCCATTTGCGGCCCCTCTGCGCCAGGCACTGCAGCCAACAAGACTCCGGCACCCGTCACCACGCCCGCACCATGCCCGGGCAGCCCATGGTTGCGCCAGACTGGCGCGCCGGCAGGGCCGGACCCTTGCAACGAGGCCTTGATCACGATATTCGGGGGCAGCCTGGAATACGGCAGGCCACTCCAACCTCCCGACGCCCCCCAAGGTGCTCCACCATGCGCATCATGCAAATCGGCAACTCGCACCACGCCTACCTGGCTCATTTCGCCCAGCTTTTCAGGAAAAAGACGACCCACGCCGAACTGATGCAGGCCTATATCGACGACTACTATTGGTGCTGCCATACCCTGATACCGGCCTTCAAACGCCTGGGGCATGAGACCTTTCTGTGCGTGCCGACGGAAACGATGAGCCAACGCCTGTGGTGCGAGGAACAGGGCATTCCCTGGGACCCGAGCGCCCCGATCCTGGCCTGTCTGGCCCAGATCGCCTGGTTTCAACCGGATATCCTCTACATCGGCAGCGCCAGCCTCTATGACGACGGGCTGCTCGACTACCTGCCCTATCGTCCGAAAGTCGTGGTCGGCTGGCACGCCACCATTACCCGGCCGCACATGCTTTTCCATAATTACGACATCATCCTCTCCTCGCATAGGGAATGCCTGTACATGTCCCGCCAGCAGGGGGCGCGCCATACCGAGTATGCTTTCCCGGGAATGCCGGCGGAACTGGCCACCAAGTTTTCTGCGGTCAAACGCACGGATCTGTGTTTTTCCGGCTATTGGGCTGTGTCGCATCCGCAGCGCAACAAATTCCTGTTCGAGTTGGCCACCCGCCTGCCGACGCTCCCCATCGACTGCGCCTATTATCTGGGGTTTTACAATCAAGGCCCGCCGTGCCCGGAGATCGTGCAACGCTACAACCGGGGGGAAGTCTGGGGACTGGCCATGTTCAAGGCCTTTGCCTGTTCCCGCATCACCCTCAACGGGTTTGGCTCCATCAATTCCGGCCATCAGAACCTGAGCCCCAACATGCGCCAGTTGGAAGGCATGGGCGTCGGCAGCCTCATGCTGACCGAACGCTCCGACAATCTGTCCGCCTTTTTCACCGAAGGCCATGACCTGGTGACCTACGCCACCACAGAAGACCTGATCGACAAGGCTCTTTACTATCTGGGCCATGAAGACGAGCGGGAGCAGATTGCCGCCCAGGGCAAGGCCACCTGCCTCAAGTACTACAACCTGGACATTCGCGCCCGGGCCTTTCTGGACACGGTGGACCGGGTGCTCGAGGCCGGCACGGCCCCGCCCCCGGGCTCGCTGATTCGTGCCCTCAAGGCCATCGTGGCCGCCTTCCGCCATGACGCGTCCGTAGCCGGGCGCGAAGACGTGCAGACCCTTTGCACCCAAAGTCTGGCCGCCGCCCGCCGCCTCATGCTGGCCGGGGACATGGAAAAGGCCCTGCCTCTGCTGGAGAGCCTCGAGCGTCTCCCGGTCGAGGGCATGAAACAGCTGAACCTGTGCCGCGCCTTGCGAAGCGCCTTTGCCGGGGAGCCTTCGACCGAGGCCTTCCTGCGCCAGGAGCTGGAACTGTGGCCGGAAAACGACGAAGCCCGGCGCTGCCTGTCCGATCTGGTCCTCGGGGTGAGCCTTTGGCCGTAAGCGTCCCCGCGAAGAGACGCCGGGGGCGCGGTTTCGCCAAAGGCCTGCAGCGGGCCGCATAACACAATCCAGCCAGGCAGACCCGGCCACGCCCGTTCCCCGGCCACCTCGAAGAAACGGCAGCCTCCCGCCGCAGGGGAATCCACACCTGCGACGCCGACCCTTTGGCCGCCTCCCAATTGCCGCACTTCCCGGACAAGGTCTCGATCCTGCCCTTTGGCTCCGGCCGCAGGGCAGGCCAGAGGCCTTGCGCCCCGAGCCTGTTAAACCCGCCACGCCAGGAATTCCGGCTGCCCCTGCCGGCGCGGACGCCTCCTGCCTTGGTTTGGCCGGGGCCAGCCGCCGCCGTTTGGTCATTAATTCTGGCCCGGATTGGCGCTCTCCTGTAGAGTCGGCAAATATGGGCCAAAAAAATATCCTCTTGCCAGGAAAACAACCCCGTACAAAATCCCTGGAAGGCCAAGAAGCACCCGTACGCCAGTCGTGACAACCGCTCACGGCAAACCAGCCGAGAGGCGAAATCCAAGTCAGGGTACATTCCTATGGGCGTCTCTTTTGAAAAATTCTTCTCCGGTTCGATCACCAGGAATCTCGTCCTGGTCGCCGCCAGCGGGATTCTTCCTGTGCTCCTGGTCATCCTGGCCTCGGGCATCGCCCTTCGGGAGGCGAAACTGGCGGACACCGAGGCCGAAGCCCGGCGCATGGTGGAGAACATCACCGAGCAGCAAAACAATATCACTCTGGGATCCAGGCAGTTGCTCGTCACCCTGTCCCTGATCCCGGACGTGCGGCAAAGAAACGTCGAGGCCTGCAACGTGCTCTTCAGGGAACTCGTCAGGCATAACCCGATCCATGCCAATATCACCCTCCTCGACGTGCAGGGGAAGGTCCTGGCCTCTGCCCTCCCCTTTTCCGCCGTGAGTTTCGCCGACCAGAAGCATGTCATGGAGGCCATGGCCACCAGGCAGTTCTCGGCTGGCGAATATCTCCTGGGCCGGGTCAGCACCGTGCCTATCCTCGCCTTTGCCCTGCCTGTGCTGGACCCGGACGGCCAACTGACCGCCATCCTGACCACCAGCCTCAATCTTGAGCGCTATTACGCCCTGTTTGACAAGTCGTCCCTCCCGCAAGGCTCCATCCTCGCCATCCTGGACCGTAACGGCCGCCGCCTGCTCTACCATCCCCCGAACCCGGCCACCCCGATTGGCGGAAAGATCAACCCCCGGGTCTGGGAAATCTACGCCAGCCAGGCCGCAGGCATCGACAAGCACAAGGGCATGGACGGGGTCAGCCGCATTTATGCCTTCAAGAGTCTCGGGCTGGGGCCGCAGACTCCCGCCTATTGCACCATTGCCGTGGCCATTCCCGAGGCCCAGGCCCTGGCCGCTGCCGATGCGGTGACGAGCCGGCACCTCGTCTGGCTGGGTTTTGCCGCGCTTTTCGCCTTCTCGCTGGCCTGGGTTATCGGCCGCAAGGGGATCGTCAACCGACTGTCCAGGCTGGCCGCCGTGGCGTCCGAACTGGGCCGGGGCAACCTGACGGCCAGGACGGGACTGAACGAAATAAGCGGAACGCTTGGAACGGTGAGCAAGGCCTTTGACGCCATGGCAGCGGCCATCCAGATCCGGGAGATGGAGCGCGACAAATCGCAGCAGGCCCTGATGGAAAGCGACAAGCGCTACCAAGCCACGCTCACGGCCGTAAACGACGGCATCTGGGACTGGCATGTACCGACCGGCGAGGCCTACTTCAGCCCTCTCTACTACGGGCTGCTTGGCTACGACGACCAGGAATTCCCCCCATCCTACGCCACCTGGCGGCCACTTGTGCACCCCGAGGATATTGCCGGGGTGGAGCAGGCCCTGCACCAAGCCATCGAAAACGGCCAGGGCTTTCGCATCGACCTGCGGATGCGGACCAGGGACGGCAGCTGGAAATGGGTCCAGACGCGGGGGAAAGCCACGGAAAACGATGCCGCCGGGCGGGCCCTGCGGATGGTTGGCACCCTAAGCGACGTCACCGACCGCAAGCAGGCCGAAGAGGCCCTCAAAACGGCCAGGAATCAGGCGGAATCCGCCAACCGGGTCAAGTCGGAATTTTTAGCCAACATGAGCCACGAGATCCGCACGCCGTTAAACGGTGTCCTGGGGATGCTCCAGCTCATGAGGACTACCGTTCTTGACAACGAACAGAAAGAGTACCTCCTGGCCGCAATCAAGTCGTCAAACCGCCTCACCCGCCTGCTGTCCGACATCCTCGACCTGTCTCGGATCGAGTCGGGGAAAATGGCCCTTACCGAAGAGGAATTCGCTCTGGCAGGCCAGCGGGAATCCGTTTTGGAACTTTTCGCCCTGGAGGCCAAAGAGAAGCGGGTCGAGCTGGATTTTTCCATCGACGACCGTGTGCCGCCGCGGCTGATCGGGGACAAGTCCCGGCTCCAGCAGATCTTTTTCAATCTGGTTGGAAACGCCCTCAAATTCACTGACAGCGGCAGTGTCCGGGTCGAGGTGACGCCACTTGGCCTTCATAACGGCCTGTTTCGCCTGCTGTTCGTTGTCAGCGACACGGGAATCGGGATTGACGACGATCTGCTCCGGATCATCTTCGAGCCCTTCACCCAGGCGGAAGGCTCCTACACGCGCCGATTCCAGGGGGCCGGACTCGGGCTTTCCATTGTCCGCAGGCTGCTTGGCATGATGGGCGGGGATCTGGCCATCGACAGCACGCTGGGCGTCGGGACGACGGTCTATTGCTCCCTGCCCTTCAAACTCCCAGACACCCTGCCGCGGCCGACGCCTCAGGCCGAACAGGTTGCACCTGCCGGGCATACCCGGCCGATACGCCTGCTTTTCGCTGAAGACGACGCCGTGAACCTGATGGCCGGCAAGCGGCTGCTCGAGAAGTCCGGGTACACCGTGGTCACGGCCGCGGATGGGCGGGAAGTCCTTGCGCGTCTGGCGCAACAGGAATTCAACCTGATCCTCATGGACGTGCAAATGCCCCGCCTCGACGGCGTGGCCGCCACCCGGGCCATCCGTGAAGGACAGGCCGGCCCGGACAAGGCCGGCATCCCGATCATCGCCATGACGGCCTATGCCATGGCCGGGGACAAGGAAAAATTCTTCGCCGCCGGCATGGACGGCTATGTCTCCAAGCCCGTGGACATGGCCGAATTGCAGGCTGTCATCGGCCATGTCATGGCAAAAAAGACTGCAGCAAGGCAAGGGTAGCCCCAATCCGCCGGACAACGACACCTCCTGCCGCTCAAGGGACGACCAGACGCTTTATGAAAAGCATGCACCCCCCCACCACCCCGTTCGTCTGCGCTGTCAGCGTCACCGGACACCGCCGCCTCACCCCGGAAAGCCTCCCGGCCATCACCAAGGCCGTGTCCGACATCCTGGCCGCCGTCCGCCAGGAGGTAACAAACCAGCTGGCCCTGGCCCCGCAGGGGCTTTACAGCCCCGGCCCGCCCCTGTTGCGCTGCATCTCCCCCCTGGCCGAGGGTGCGGATCGCATCGTGGCCGGGCAGGCCTTGGAGCAGGGCTATGTCCTGCAGACGCCGCTGCCTTTTTTGCAGCACGAGTACGAAAAGGACTTTCCTGCGGCAGCGTCCAAACAGCAGTTCCGGGACTTGCTTGGCAAGGCCACGGCTGTCCTGGAACTGGACGGAACCCGCAAGCCCGAAGGCGAGGCGTATCTCGCTGCGGGCCGCATCGTCCTTGAACACAGCGATCTGCTCATCGCCGTCTGGGACGGGGCCGTGCCCAACGGGATCGGCGGGACCGGACACATCGTGGCCGAGGCAGAGGATCGCGGCCTGCCCGTTGTCATCATCGACCCGGCCCATCCGGCCGCCCTGCGTTTCCAGTTTCCGGGCGCAACCAACCATTGGGGCCAGGATCTCAACGCGTGTATCGGACGCCTTATCCTGCCGCCCGCCCCGCTCCCCGAAACCAATCCTGTCTGGTCATGGAAAGACCATCTGCGGGATTGGTTCTCCGGGGGCGGGTCCGGGAGCACCTCGCCAGCCCAGTATTTCGCCGAGACCCGGCCCGGACCGACGCTGCTCGGCCGTTTCCCTGCCTGGTTTGAAAAGACGCTCGCCCGGAAAAAGCCGCCCTGCGGCCCGGGCACATCCGATTGTTTGCGCTTCCGGGACAGGCTTGCCGCCCGATGGAAAGGGCTTTGCGCCCTGCTTGCCGGCAAGCGGCCGCCCGACAACGGCCCGCCCCGGTCCACGGCCTGCGCCTGGTGCGATGCCCTCGGCTTTGATCGTCCCGCGGCCAAGCAGGCAGAAGTCCTTCTGGCCGAGCATTACGAATGGGCAGACCAGCTGGCCGTCCATTATGCCGCGCTCTACCGGGCCGTCGGCTTTTTGCGCCATCTGCTCATGGCCGTTGTCCTGGTCGGCGTTTTCATCGGCTCCTATGTCAAGCATTTCGACGCCGTCGGCTTTGGCATCCAGGTTCTGGCCTTTGCCCTCATCCTGCTCCTCATCCAACTCAATGCCGCCCGCAACTGGCACCAGCGGTTTCTCGACTATCGTTTCATCGCCGAGGAGTTGCGGCATATGCGCTTCCTGTTCCTGTTGGGCTGCGTGCCGGCTTCCGCCCGCAACAGCATGGCCAGGACGTACACGCGGGAAAACTGGCCGGCCTGGCATCTGCGCAACATCGCCCGCCAAGCCGGCCTGGTCCCGGCCAGGATGGAACCCGCTTTGCTGGAGAAGTACCGCCAACGGCTTGATTCCGATGTGCTCACCGACCAGATCAATTTTTATGACGCCCGGAAGGAGCGCTATGGGCTGATCGCCGACCGGCTCAGCGCCTTTGGCATCTGGTGCTTCATCGCCGGCCTGGGCTTTATCGCCCTGCGCTTTGTCATTGTCTGGCTGGTGAAAGACAATGCCACCCTGTTCCTCGACCTCACGGGCAATAGCGTGCGCGTGGCGCTGAACCAGATCTCCCTGGTTATCCCCTCCGTGGCCTCCATGGCTTTCGCCCTCCGGGCCCAGGGCGAATACGCCACGCTGAGCACAAGATATGCCCACACCCGGGAGGACCTTCAGCGCAACCAACAGGCCCTGCAGGCCATGGTCAGGCCGACTCGCGACAAGTTGGCAAATTTTTCGAGACACTTGGCGGCCTTACTGACCATCGAGGTCTCCGAATGGCATGGGCTGGTCAAAAACAAGACGCTCAGACCCTATTGATCGGCCCCGGCAGGGGCGGCAAAGGACCGCAGCCCCGCAACCCGTCGCGCCGCAATACGGCTCGCCATGTCCCGGCCGGCCAGGCGACCCCCGCAAAAAAGAGTCCGGGCGCTGCGGCAACAACCGCAGCGCCCGGATTCTTTTTTACAGGTACGCTCAAAAGCCGGCCATAAGCGGATCAGTCGGGGCCCTGCTCCTTGTCCGGATGCTGCCCGGTCGTTTGCACCTCTTCATGCCGGCCCGTCACCATGCCCCTTATAAGGCTCAGCGGCGTCGCGCCGGTCGTGGCCAGATAGAGATGGCCGACAACAAAGAGCGCGAAGCCGATGACAATACTATAGTGGGCCGCGACCAGGAAGCGGCGCGGTGCGATGGCCGCCGTGACGGCCTCCGGCAGGAGCAGCAGCCCGCCGGATGTGATGAGCACCGGCAGGCCGATGAGGAACACGGCCAGATAGGCTGTGCGCTGCAGCGGATTGAAACGGCGCTCCCGGGTCACCGGGAAGGGATGCGGCTCGCCCCGGAAGATGCCGTAACAGTAATAGCGCGCCTGGATAGAGAGCGGCCCCATCCCTCCCTGCCCGCCCGGCAGGTACTGCCGGATGTCGCCCGTGGCCACGGCCCGGATGACGTAGGCCAGGAAGTTTGCCGCCAACAGCAGGCCGCACACATTGTGGATGCGCGTGGCCGGCTCAAGCCCGAGCGCCCAGGCGGCTTCCTGGAAGCGCACGGACAGGCCGGTGTAGCCGAGGATGGCGAACAGGCCGGCGTTTATCCAGTGGGTGACCCGCACGAAGGCCGGATACAGGTCGTGCGACACCAGCGTCCCGACAGGGCGGCGGCGCGGCCAGGCCCGGCCAAGGCCGTGCACGAGCACCAGGGCGAACACGCCGGAAACGGCCGTGCCGCCGATGGTGCTGAGCACCGGGGCCACCTGGTTTGGCGGGAAGTAGCCCGACGTGACCGGAGCCGCACCGCCTGTATGGGGCGTGGCCCGGGCCACGATCAGCGATTTGCCCGCCTCGGTGTGGCAGGTGGCGCAGTCGCGAACAGCGGTCTTTTTCTCGCCGATCAGGTGGTCGTTGGGATCGGCCACGGGCGTGTGGCATTCCACGCACATGACGGACCGGCTGTGGGCGCTCCAGTTGGTCAGGAAGGCATGGGCCGCCTTGGCGTCGGGCACGGATTTGCCCGAGAGTTCCTGGAGTTTGGCCGCATTGTCGTGGCAGGCCAGACACTGGGCGTTGTACATGGCCGTGAGCGAGGCATAGGCCACCTGCTCGGGCTTTTTCGGCTGGGCATGGGGGTTGTGGCAACTGCCGCAGGACACCTTGTCCTTGAGCTTTTCGGCATGGGTGCTCTGGCCAAAGGCCTTGATCTGATGGGCCAGCCCCACGTTGTGGCAGGACAGGCAGGTGGCGTTGTCGGGCCGGGCCACGGCATGGGGCACCTGGGTGAAGCTGTCTGCGCCCTTTTGGCCGGTGTGGCAGGTGGCGCAGGGAATGTTGGCATGGGTGCCGTGCTGGTAGTCGGCCACGTCCACGTGCAGATTAAGGGTTTTACCGCGTTCGGTCACCGGCTTTGGCGGCGTGGCTGCCCCATGGCAGGACAGGCAGGCCGTGCTCTGGGCCGTGGCCCCCTGTTTGCCCGAGAGCAGCACGGCCTTGGCCGCGTCGTCGCCGGTAAAGGCCGTGGCAATGACCCCGGCCATGGCGTCGGTGGAGGTCACGGCATTGGAGGCCACCTTGCGATGGCAGGTGGCGCAGTCCCGTGAAGCGGCCATCGGATCGGTTTTGTTGGTATTGTTGTGGCATTTGAAGCAGGCCTTGTCCGTGAAGTGGTCGGCCATGGTGACATGGGCCACTTTCTGGGTGTCGAAAAGCTTGGTGTGGCAATCCGCGCACCGAAAGCCCTTGGACGCGTGCAGCCTGCCGTCGAACATGACGGTCCCCTGGCCTCCGCCGCCGTAGCGCAGGGATTTCCCGCCGCCGGTCGCCAGGGACGTCCCCGGCCAGGCGGTCAGGAGAGCCAGGAGCAGGAGACTCCAGGCTCGTTTCATGCCTGCTCCCTGGTGATGACGTTGGCCGGGACATTGCGCGCACTGGGAACGCCGGTCAGGGTCATGGCCACGGTCAGCTCATCCTTGATGATGTTCATCATAAGGGCCACGCCCTCGCGGCCGCCGCCATGGGCCCCGCGCACCAGCGGCCGGCCGCACAGGCACACATCCGCGCCCATGGCCAGATACTTAAGCACGTCCTGGCCCCGGCGCACCGCGCCGTCGACCAGGATCACGGCCCGGCCCTTGACGGCCTCGGCAATGGCCGGCAGCACCGTGGCCGTGGCCGGGGTGTAGTCCAGGACGCGGCCGCCGTGGTTGGACACGGCAATGCCCTTGGCACCGATGTCCACGGCGATCTTGGCCTCCTCCACGGTCATGATGCCCTTGATGATAAAGGGCAGGCTGGTGGACTTGGCCAGCTCGGCCAGCTGCTTCGGGGTCTTGGGCTCGACGGTCTGGCCGGGGACGGCCCGGGCGGCCCGGCCGGCAGAGTCGATGTCGATGGCCACGGCAATGCCGCCGGCCTCCTCGACCATGCGGAAGCGCTTGATGATCTCTTCGTTGGTCTTGGGCTTGATGGTGACGATGGCCCGGCCGCCGAACTGCTGTTTGAGTACGGCGATGCGGCGCTCGAAGACGTCCATCTGGTCGCCGATGCCGTCCGCCACCCAGCCGATGGTGCCGGCGTCCTGGCAGCCGCCGAGGATGGAGATGACGTATTCCTCCTCGGTCATTTTGTTGCCCATGTTGTAGCTGACGCCGCCGGTGACGGCCGAGGTCACGGGCATGGACAGCTTTTGCCCGAAAAGCGTGGTGGTCAGGTCGGGCTTTTTCACGTCGTGAAAGGTCCGCATGACCAGATCGATTCTGTTTAAGGTGTTGTAGTTGTTTTTAAATGCCTGGCCGGAGCCGATGCCGCCCATGCCCGGCACCTCGCCGGCGCAGGCCACGCCGTCGCACTCCGGACAGACGCGGCAGATGGGGTAGAGCTTTTCCCGGGCCACGCGCAGCACATCGCCGATCTTGAGCTTGGGGGCGCCGGCCGGCGGGGTGGCGGCTGCGGCGGCAGGGGCGGCCTCGGCTGCGGCCTGGGCGGTCTTGACGAGCAGCGGCGATAAAAGCGCGCCGACGCCGGCCACCATGCCGGCCTTTATGAAGTTGCGGCGGGTCGGGGATTCGGTGTCGTGTATGTCCTTGGTCATCGGAACTGCCTTTTGGTTTGTCGGTTGCGGCGGCACGCGGCCAAAACGCCCGGCTATTTCGCCGGGACGAAACTCTGGGCCACGATGGACTGGGCCGGCGGGGTCAGCATGAATGCAAAAAAGGCCGTAACCTCTTGGGAAGGCTTGACGGCAATGAGCGACAGGGGGCGCTTGAGGCGATACGCCCCGGACCGGACGGCGGCGGCCTCGGGCCTGGCTTTGTCGATGGAGACGGCGGCCACGCCGGGCACGGCAAAGGACATGGACGAGGCGGTGATGCCGCCCGGATCTTTGGCCACGTCGGCCACGCAGTCGGTGGCGTCGTCGAGTTCCTTGACCGGGCCGTAGGCCGTGTCGCCAAGGACCATGGCCTTGAAGGCCTTGACCGTGGCCCGGCCGCCGTCGAGCTTTTCGCTGTACACGGTGATGGGCAGGTCCGGGCCGCCGACTTCCTTCCAGTTGGTGGCCTTGCCCGAGAAAATGTCCTTGAGCTGGGCCATGCTCAGGTCTTTGGCGGTGTTTTGCGGGTGCACGAAAATGCCCATGACGTCGTAGCCGATGACCTCGATGTCGGTCAGGGCGGCCTTTTCCTTGTCGGTCGGCTCGCTGGCCAGCCCGCCGAAGGAGACCTGGCCGGCCACCACGGCCTTGAAGCCGGCCCCGGCCCCGGCCGTGCCGATGGCGCCGAAGGGAATGCCGGTCTTGGCGGTAAAGAGCTTGGTGGCCTCGGGCAGGACCATGTGCCCGATGGTGCTGGCCCCTTCGTAGGTCAGGGGCTCGGCGGCGGCGGCGTTGCCGGCGTACAGGGTGAGGGCCAGGAGGCCGGCCAGACTGCAAAGCCCGACGATGCGCAATCCGTTCATACTCGCTCCTCTGCTTGAAACCATGCGGCCGGAGGCCGCGGACAGTCGCCGCGAACCGGCTGCCGCCTCCGAGGCGGGGCCGTCCCTCGTTCGTGACGGAATTCCCAAAGCAGGAGTGATGCCAGGACGGGTCTTGTGGCTTAACAGGCTGGATACAATAGGAAATTGAGTTTCTCTGACGGGAAAGGACCTGGGCAAGGGGTATGCCGGACGGCAAGTCCCCGGGGGCTTGGGCCGCCAGGCCCGGAAGCACGGCGCTTTGGCGGCACATGCCAAAAGGCATGATGTGCCTGTCGGCATACCCCTTTGGGCAGGAGGATCAGCGAGGAAAGCGGCTAGTCGTCGTCCTGGCGCAGGGCCTTGAGGCGCTTTGACAGGGCCGACTGGGTGACGCCAAGCAGCCGGGCGGCCAGGGTCTGGCGGCCGGCCGACCGGGCCAGGGCCTCGGCCAGCAGGAGCTTTTCGGCCTTGGCAAAGCTTGGCAGGCTGGTCAGCCCGGCAAAGGGGTTCTCGTCATCGGCGATGGCGGCCGGGCCTTCGGCCTCCCCGAGGTGGCGCTTGAAGCTGTCCATGGAGAGCATCCGGCCGGTATGCAGGCTGACGGCGTCGTAGACCATGGCTGCCAGTTCCCGGATGTTCCCGGGAAAGGCATAGGTCGTAAGGAGCGGGACCAGTTCCCGGGGTGGCGTGGGCTTTCTTTTGTCCAGGGCCGCGGCCGCCTCGGCCAGGAAGTGGTCGAGCAGGGGTTCGATGTCTTCGGGGCGTTCTCGCAAGGGGGGCACGGCCACGTGGTGGGTGCGCAAACGGAAATAGAGGTCCCGCCGGAAAAGCCCCTCGCGCTCCCGGGCCGCCAGATCGGCGTGGGTGGCGGCAATGATCCGGGCGCACAGCCGTCTGGGCTGGTCGCAGCCCAGGGGGTAGTATTCCCCCTCCTGGAGCAGGCGCAACAGCTTCACCTGGGAGGCGACGGCCAGATCGCCGATTTCATCGAGAAAAAGGGTGCCGCCGGCAGCCTCCTCGACCAGCCCCCGGCGCGGGGCCTCGGCCCCGGTGAACGCCCCCCGGACATGGCCAAAAAGCGTGTCGGTAAAGGCCGTATCGTCCAGCCCGGCCACATTGAGGGCCACCAGGGGGCCGCTTCGGCCGCTCAATGCGTGGGCGGCGCGCACAAGGGCCTCCTTGCCGACGCCGGATTCCCCGGTGACGAGCAAGGGCCTGGGGCTTTTGGCCACGGCCTCGATGTAGGCGAAAACGGCCCGCATGGCCGGACTGTGGGTGCGGATGGCGGCAAAGGCCTCGGGATGGCCCAGGCTGCCCGAAACCACCCGGCTGGCCACCTCCCGGCTTTCGGCCCGAAGTTCAAGCATCTCCATGGCCCGGACAATGGCCCCGACGATGCGGCCCTCGTCGTCGGTCTTGACGCAGTAATCGTAGGCGCCAAGCTTCATGCAGGCCACAGCCGTGGCCAGCTGGTTCAGGCCCGACAGCACGATGCAGGCCACGTCCGGATGGCGTTCGGTGATGGCGGCCAGCAGTTCCGTGCCGCCCACATGCGGCATGGTCAGGTCGAGAAGCACAAGGCCAATCCCGCCCGCCTCCAGGATGTCCAGGACCTGCCGGCTGTCCCGGCAGGTCCGCACATTGGAAAAGCCGGCCGAGACTTCGAGCAAAAGGGCCATGGATTCCAACCAGTCAGCCTCGTCGTCCACGAGCAAAATGCCAAGGCCCCCGGCGCACGCGCCACTCATGCGGCCTCCCCGCCAGCAACAGGCAGCACCAGGCGCACCGTCGTGCCCCGGCCCGGTTCAGAGGAAAATTCCAGGCTGCCGCCATGCTCCTTGACGATGCCGGCCGAGACGGACAGCCCAAGCCCGGTGCCGCCGGTGGCCCGCTTGGTGGTGAAAAAGGGATCGGTCAGGCGGGGGATGTCCTCGGCGGCGATGCCGACGCCCTCGTCGGCCACGGTCAGGACCACGGCCTTGCCGCCCGGAGCCAGCGCCGTGGCCACGGCAATGCCCTGGTCGGGCGATGGCAGGGCCTGGCAGGCATTGAGGAGCAAATTGACCACCACCTGTTCGATGCGCGCGGGATTGCCCCACACCGGCGGCAGGTCGGGCGCGTCTTGCTGGCGGAAATACCGGGTGGCTTTGTGGATGGAGCTGCCGGTCAGGCGGACGGCCTTTTGGGCCACCTCGTCCAGTTGAAACGGCTGGTGGTCGCTTGGCGGGGCCAGACGGGAAAAATCGCGCAGGTCGTCAACGATGCGCCGGATGCGCTGGGCGCTTTCCTCGACCACGTCGACAATGCGCGGCAGCTTGTCCCGGATGCGCGAATAGGTGCCGCCGCCAAGGGGGAAATCGCCCCGCTCCCGGTAGACCTCGTCCAGAACGCGCATGGCCTCGGCGTTGAGCTTTTTCAGAATCGGCACATTAAGCAGGATCAACCCGTTCGGGTTGTTGATCTCATGGGCCACGCCCGAAACCAGGACGCCCAGGGCCGCCATCTTGTCGGCCTGGACGAGCTGCTGCTGGTTGTCGCGCAACAGGGCCAGGGCATCGGAGAGCGAGCGCGTGCGCTGGTCGACCTGCCGTTTGAGCGAACGCGTCCAAAGGGCCGCCCCGCCAAGCAACAGCAACAGCGGCCCAAGGACCACGGCCGCATAACGGAGCACCATCCGGGGCGAGAAGGCCTCGGTGTCCATGACCCCGAACCATTTGCGCCGCAGTTCCTGGTAGCGGCCCGACTGCTTGACCAGGGCGAGCCCTTCGCCAAGCAGGGCCAGGGTGGCCTCGTTGCCGTGGATGACGGCAAATCCGTAGGGCTGGCTGGTCACGCTTTTGGCCACGACCCGGATATTGTCGAGTTTCTCCTGCTCCAGGGCAAAGAGTCCGGGCAGCATGGCCACCACGGCATACTCCCCCTCCCCCGAGGCCAGACGGCGCAGGCCGCCCACCGGGGTCCTGGAAAAAATGAGGTCCTTTTCGTAGCCCAGGCCGTCCAGGATGTCGTTGATGCTGCCCCCGGGATGGACGATGACCTTTTTCCCGGCCAGTTCCTCCAGGGAGGAAACGGCCGGCGTGTCCCTGCGGGCAAAGATGGCGTGGTGGATGGTGGTGTGGGGCGGGGTGAGTTCGGCCTCGCGCAGCCAGAGATTGGAATAGGGCGTGCGCTGCAGGGCGTCCACCGTGCCGTCGGCCAGGGCTTCGTGCAGGCGGGACCAGTCCATGAGCACAAACTGCACGGGAACGCCCATGGCCTCGCCAACGGCCCTGGACAGATCGACATTGAAGCCGGCCGGCTGGCCGTTTTCGTCGAGATATTCGTAGGGGGGGTAGTTCTTGTCGCCGCCGATGACCAGCGGGCGACGGGCCGGGGCCGATTCCTGGGCCTGGACTGGGCTTGCCGGACAGCAGGCCACAACCAGGCACAGCAGCCCAAAGCCCAGGACAACTGGCAGATATTTCTCAAGAATTCTGTTTTTTATCGTATGATCGCACCGGTACACCGGACTGCAATAAGAGCTTCCCGTCGTGGCGTCAATGCAGCGTCCTTGGGGGCGCGCCGCCACCCCCGAGGCGAGGGCCATAAGGCCTGCGGGCAGCAACAACGCGCCGGGACCCGAAGACCCCGGCGCAGGGAGACGGTGCCGGAAGGCCGGCCTGTCTAGAAGCGGTACTTGAGGCCAAAGGCCACCTTGAGGGAGTCGCCGTCGCGCGAGGCATTGACCAGGCGGCGTCCCCACACGCTTTTCTGGAACTCGCCATGGGCCCAGCCGGTTTCGAGAAGCAGGGCCAGACTTTCGTAAATCTGGTATTTGTTGTCGAAGTTGACCGACATGACATGCTCGTCGCTGGTCAGGTCATGGCCCATCTGGAAGTAGGGATTGCTGCCGAGCAGGGTGTTGAGGTTGCGGATGGCCTTGGAAGAGTTGTTGCCGTGGACGTACATGAAGGTCAGGCGATGGGTGAGTTTTTCGACAAAGGAGATCTTGTCCAGGGAGGCGCCAAGACCCCAGTTGCCAACGATGCTCATGCCCATGTTGCTGTTCATGTACAGGTCCTGGGTGGTGTCGAACAGGAAGCTGTTGCCCGGTCCCCAGCTCGATTCCAGGATGGGCAGGCGTTCGCTGCCGTTTCTGGTGGAGCTGTCCTCACCGGTGGACCACCAGCCAAAGGCCTGGGGGGTGACCATGGTAAAGCCGGTGTACTCGGCGCCAAGGTCGACGAACCAGCCTTCGCGCTTGCTTTTTTTGCGGTCGTTGACCGCTCCGGCCCCGTAGACCACATCGCCGTAGAACTTGATCGGATCAAGAGCCGTGATCTGGAAGGTGTCGCCGGCCCAGAAGTACGGGTTCTGGCTGTTCTTCCACTTGGTCGGGGACAGGAGCGTCCCGGCCGAAAGCAGGTTCTCGGCAAAGGTCGTGTTGGCGTAGGAGTAGTTGGTGAAGTAGGCGGCGTCGCGGCCGGCCACGCTCACAGCAGCCCAGGGCGTGGTGGTGAACCCCTGGCCGGTCACGGGCAGGGCCAGGAAGTACAGGTCGAGCTCGTCAGACACCTGGGTGGTGGTGGTGTCGTAGGTCTTGTTGGTGTCAATAAGCCGGGCATAGCCGGCGGAGATGCCCAGGGTGTCGTTGATGAGCGGGGCGCGCACGACCAGCCCGGCGGCCCGGTCGCCGCCGAAGACCACGGAGTCGCAGAAGAATTCGTTGGCCGGCAGGGACAGGTCCTGCAGGCCGGCCGTGACCTCCACGTCGCTGCCGGGCAGCTTGAACTGCAGATAGGCCTGATACACAGAGATGGAGACCGTGGGGTTGGCCGCGGTCAGGGTGCCATGGCCCCAGGTGTCCAGAACCCGGGTGCCCAGGCGAAACTTGACGGCCTCGTTGGCCACGAAGTCGGCGCGCACGCGGAACCGTTCCCAGATCTGGAAGCGGTCCTCGGTCTGCTGGCCGGCCCCGGTCCAGGTGGGAACGTTGTTGTTCCAGGACGGGCCGCTCCAGCCGGTGAAGTTTTGTTTGGCGAAATAGTTGCCGTAAACCAGGGCATCGCCCACCATGCGCACTTCTGTTGCGGCCCGGGCAGCCGTTGTGGCCAGGGTCAGGGCGGCCACCAGGACGAGCAGGGAAAGACGTCGCATCATCCATCCTCCAATTGACAGGGGTTCGGGGCACACCCCGCCGGCCGGCCAGTTGCCGGCCGGCGGGGCATCGTGGCGGGGATTCGCCGGCAGGCCGTGGACGTCGGAAATACCGGAAGCGCCGCTGTTGCCGGGCCGGGCTAGGGCAGGGGCTTTTCAGCAGCGATCTTCAGGTATTTGTCGGTGACCAGATCGGTCTTTTTGAACTTTTCCAGTTCGGCCGGGGAAAAACGGCCCATGGAGGTGAAAAACGCGGCGGCCTGGACCTGCCACTTGGCAATGGGGGAATCGTTGTCGCCGGCACTGAGCTTGATCGCCTCGGCCAGGGTCCAACGCGGATGGACTTCCATCTCCTTTTTGGCGTCCTCGGCGCTCATCTTGGTGCCGCAGAAGTCGTTCATGAATTCCTGGTAGGCCTTGACCATTTCGGGCGAGGGACCTTCCTTGCGCATGACGTCGGAGACGCGGAAGTAGACGCGCAGGAACTTGGCCACCAACTGGGGATTGGCCTCGCACCACTTCTTGTCGCCAACCAGGACGGTTGCGGTATTGGCCTTGGTCGTGCCGGTGGAGCCGGCCTTGACCCAGCCGCGCGATTCGCAGGTGAAGGTGAACGGCGCCCACACCGAGGCCACGTCGCCGATGCCCTTTTCAAAGGCGGCCACGATGGAGGGCTGCTCCATGTTGGTGATCTTGACGTCGCTTTCCTTGAGGCCAAGGATTTCCAGCCACTTGCCGACGATATAATGGACCGTGGTCTGGGAGGTGAGCAGGATGGTCTTGCCCTTGACGGATTCAGGGCTGCCGTACACGTCGGGATAGGCGGGGTTAAAGCCCTTGGTCTTTAAAATCGGGCTGTCGGCGCGGACGTAGAAGGCATTGACCTCGGCCTCGTCGATGGCCGGGGCCAGAAGCGAGATGTCGTAGCGCATCCCGCCGATGAGCACGCCGCCAACGCCGGTGCCGCCCATGACCCACTGCTTGGCCGGCAGGGCCTCCATCTGGGCCGGACCGCTGCCGAACATGAGCATTTCCAGGTCGAGCCCCTCTTCCTTGTCCCATCCCTTTTTCTTGGCATACCAGATATTGAATGCTTCCGAGGAATCCATCCAGCAGGTCGGCACCTTGACCGGCTTGTCCTGGGCCAGGGCGGGTATGGCCTGGGCCAGGACGAAGGCCAGGGTCAGGGCGAGGGCGAGATACCGTCTCATACACAACCTCCGAACAGTTACGGGTTGAGGGACGCGCCGCGCGTCCGGGATGGCCGCCATTACAGGGTCAGTTCCTGGGCGTCGGTGATCTCCTGGCGCAGCTGCAGGAACCGGATATCCATGGGGTCGCGGGGCCGGGGCAGATCCACCCGGTAGGACGCCTTGACCTGGCCGGGGAGCTTGCCTTCCATGGTGACGATGCGGTCGCCAAGGAGCAGGGCCTCGTCGATGTTGTTGGTGACAAACAGGGTGGTGCGCTTTTGGCTGAGCCAGATGCGTTCGGTCTCCTGCTCCATGAAAAACCGCGTCTGGGCGTCGAGCTGGCCAAAGGGCTCGTCCATGAGCATGACCTTGGGCTGCATGGAAAAGGCCCGGGCCAGGCCGACGCGCTGCTTCATGCCGCCGGAGAGCTGGTGCGGATAGTATTTCTCGAAGCCGGACAGGCCGACCAGATCGATGCAGCGCTTGGCCTCGACCCGGCGTTCCTCGGGAGTGAGGGCCGGATTCATGTCCAGGCCCACGGTCACGTTGCCAAGGACCGTCTTCCAGGGAAAAAGCATGTAGCTTTGAAAGACCAGGCCCCGGTCGGTTCCGGGACCGTCGATGGGCGCGCCGTCCAGGCGGATCTCGCCGCTTGAAGGCGTTTCCAGGCCGGCGATGATGCGCAGCAAGGTGGTCTTGCCGCATTGTCCCGGCCCGAGGATGACCAGGAATTCCTGGTCAAAGACCTCCATGGAGACGTCGCGCAGGACCGGGACGCGCTGGACGCCTTTCTGGATGAAGGTCATGGACACGGCGTCGCAGGCGATCTTGACGTTGGCCGCGTGTGTTGGCGTATTCACGGTTCTATCCCTTCAGTAGCCGCGCCGGGGCGGGTCTAGAGATCCTTGATTTCGCGGCGCCAGGGGCACAGCTTGCGGTCCAGGGCGTCCATGGCCCGGGACATCAGCCAGGCGATGACCGCAATGACGGCCATGCCGCCAAGCACCATGGCCGGATCGGACACCTTCATGCCCTGGATGATGATGTAGCCCAGGCCGGAACGGGAGCTGACCAGTTCGGCGGCCAGGACGCAGCCCCAGGCGCTGGACAGGGCAATCTGCAGGCCGGCAGAGATGGCCGGCAGCGAGGCCGGAATGCACACCTGCTTGACCTCGTTCCAGCGTCCACCGCCCATGACCCGCACCACGTCGTAGAGTTCCGGTTCGATCAAAAGGACGCTGTTGTAGGCATTCAACAGGGCCGGGACAAAGGAGCCGATGACGATGATGAAGATCTTGGGCATCTCCTGGATGCCGAACCACAGGATGGCCACGGAGATCCAGGCCAGGGGCGGCATGGGCTTGAAGATGTCGACGATGGGCTTGACCACGGCGTTGACGTAGGGATTAAGGGCCATGATCAGCCCCAGGGGCACGCCCAGGGCGGCGGCGATGATAAAGCCGATGAGCACCCGGCGCAGGCTGGCGAAGATGTGGCCCCACATGGTCAGGCCGGCCAGGGTGGAGGTGAAAAGCTCCTGCAGGCGCACGACGACTTCAAAGGGCGTGGCCAGGGCGCTTGAGGTGCCAAGCACCCGGCTGGCCGCAGCCCAGTGCCACAGCCCGAAAAACAGGAGCAGGGACACGGTGTTGAGGAAGTATTCGTTGCGAAGGACCGAGGCCAGGGTGATGCGGCGCTTGGCCGGCCCCCGCACGATGACTTCATTGCAGACGGATGCAGCGGTGTCGCTCATGGCTTATCTCCGTATCCCGGCCAGCAGTTTGGACTCGATCCTGTCGATGATGCAGCCGATGACGGCTCCGGCCAGACCCACGCTGACCATGCCGAGGATCACGATGTCGGTGCGGCCGAGGTTGCGGCCCATGGTGATGAGAAAGCCCAGGCCCTGGTCCGAGGCCAGCAGCTCGGCCCCGACCAGGGTCACCCAGCAGTAGGCCAGGGCGATCTGCAGAGCCCCGAAGACCATGGGCAGGGCCGAGGGGATGCAGATGCTGGTGAAGATCTTCCAGTCGCTGGCCCCGAAGGTGCGGGCCATCTGGATGTGCACCGGGTTGGTCATGCCGACGCCGATGTAGGCGTTGATGACGCAGGGCACGATGCCGGAGATCCAGATGATGAAGACCTTGCCGCCAAGGCCGATGCCGAACCAGAAGATGGTCAGGGGAATCCAGGCAATGGGCGGAATGGGCCGCACCAGCTCGAAGATGGGCCGGGCCAGGCCGCGCACCGCCGAGAACCAGCCCATGAGCAGGCCCAGGGGAATGCCGACGAGCAGGGCCAGGATGTAGCCGGTAAACGCCTCCTGCATGCTCACCCAGGCGTGGGTGCCAAGGGTTGCGCCGTCGGGATTGACGTTGGTGAGCTTGTCGATGGCCAGAAGCAGGGTGTCGGACGGACGGGTGAGCAGGGTGGACGGGATGCGCCAGTCCGAGACGCCGGGCGGGGATACGGCAAACTCCCAGACCAGGAAAAAGGTGGCCACGCTTAAAAATGGCAGCAGTCGCAGCAGCAGGGGCTTTCGGACTTTGACGGTTTCAAATGCCATGGTGCATCACTCCTATGCCGTGGACCGCGATCACCACCAACGGATGAGATCGGTGACGTGCCGGCGGATTTCGATGAACTTGGGGTCCAGGAAGTTTCTGGGACGCGGCAGATCGACCACGACTTCGGCCCGCACCTTGGTGGGCTTGGGCGTCAGCACGATGATGCGCTCGGCCACGTAGACCGCTTCTTCGATGTTGTGGGTGACGAACAGGACCGTGCTTTTGAGCGTCTGCCAGAGCTTGACCAGCTCGTCTTCGAGATAAAAGCGCAGCTTGACGTCGAGCTGGCCGTAGGGTTCGTCCATGAGCAGCAGGTCCGGGTTGACGGCAAAGGCCCGGGCCACGGCAATACGCTGCATCATGCTGGCCGAAATCTGGTTGGGATAGAGATCGGCGGTGTCTTCCAGGCCGACGAGGTTTAAGATGTAGTCCAGGCGCTTTTGCAGTTCGTCCCTGGGGAACTTCTTGACCTCCATGCCGTAGGCCACGTTCTGTCTGACGGTGCGCCAGGGCAGGGCCGTCGGCTCCTGGAAGACGAAGGCCAGGTTGTGCTTGACGGGGTTGGCCACTTCGCCGTCGATGAAGATGTTGCCTTCGGTGGTTTCGGTCAGCTTGGACATGCAGTTGAGAAAGGTGGTCTTGCCGCAGCCTGTGGGCCCGACGATGCTGACCAGCTCCCCTTCCCTGATGTCGAAGTGGATATTGTCGAGAACGGTCAGGTCGCCGTAGCGCTTGGTGAAATTGCTGACCTGGATTTTCGGTCTTGGCGTCGTACAGTGTGCCACGTCTGTCTCCTCGGGTGGTTGCGCGCCGCATCCCGGCGCTCGCCGCGAGCCTTAATAGGCGGTGGTGGCCTCGGCGTCGGCCACGAGGTCGGCCAAGGCCGCCGCGTCCAGCGCTTCCGTCCCTGCCTCCAGGGCGGTTGCGGCGATGCCGCGCTCGGCCAGAGCCTCGTCATGGGCATGCAGCGTGCCGCCCTCGGCGGCGAAGCGGCGCAGCAGATCGCCCGGATAGCCGGGAACGCCCAGCAGGTTGTAGACGCCGTCGCCCAGGCACAGCAGGCGCACGTCAAAGCCCCCGGCCGTCAGCATGGCGTAGGCGGCCCGGATGCCGAGCACGGACGCTTCCTGGCCCGGAGCCTGGCGCAGCACGACGTTGATCGTTGAGAGCATGTCGGTCTCCTTCCTAGCGGCCGATGGTCAGGAGCACGTCGGTGCTCATGAGAAAGCGGGTGTAGGAATTGCCCACGTCGCCCCAGGCCACGCCGTCGAGATAGGCCAGGCCCTCGGTGCCCCGGCTGTATTCCGTGGTGTGGCAGGTGGCGAATTTCGCCCCGGCTGCAGCAAGTTCCTCGATGGCTCCGGCCAGGACGTAACCGTCCATATGCTGGCGCAGGGCGTCGGAGATGGGGGAGCGTCCGTCAAAGGGCACGGGCTTGTTGGCCAGATTGCAGCCGTTGCCGTAGAGAAAGACGTTGACCGCGTCGCCCCGGGCCAGCACGGCCCGGGCCAATTTGAGGACAAAGGCCGCGTCGTCGTTTTCAGTGCTGCCCGAGAGCAGCGCGATGGTCAGTGTGCGGGACATGGCGGCTCCTACAGGCTTATGACCTGGTCGTGATCGTCCATGATGAGCCGGGCCATGCGCTCAAAGCCGACTGCGGCCACCGAATCGTCCAGGGCCACGCCCCGGGCGGCGGCGGAATCGGCATCGGCGAACACCTCGTCCACACCCAGATTCTCAAAGGCGCCGGCCTGTCCGGGCAGGCCGAGGTAGACCGCGTCGCCCACGAGCAGCACGGCCTTGTCCTCGTCCCCGCCCAGGATTCGCAGCTCCTCCAGACAGTCCTTTCTGGATTTATTCAGTAAAAACAGCATAATTCCCTCTCCCCCAAACCGGCGTCCTAGACGCGGTTGATCTCGTAGTCGAACTCGATGCCCTCTTCCATGGAATAGGTGACCAGAGAGCCGCGATAGAGTGCGCTTTGCATGGTGTCGAAAGCGGCCTCGTCCAGATCCTCGGCACTGACGTCCAGGCGCAGGTCGATGTGGGTAAAGGCCGTGCGCATGGAATCGGTCTTTTCCTTGCTGACCGTGGCCGTGGCCGTCAGGCGCACGGGCTTGCCGGCGGCGCGCTTGATGTCGTTCCAAAGGGAGTTGGTGTAGCAGGCGATGGCTGCGGCCACGAGAAGCCGGCCGCCGAAGTGTTCGTTGCCCTTGTCCTCGGCCGACAGGGCGCTGTTGTCGTAGGCGATCACAGGCAGGGCCAGGGAACCGGTTTCGATTTTCCAGGCCGCGTCGGTTTCGCGGGCGAACGTCAGTGTCATTGTTTCCGACATGTCTGGTGCGCTCCTTTTCGGTGCAGACTTCCCCGTAGGGGCGTTCCGCTGGTCGGGCGATGGAAGGGGCCGGCCTAGCTGGCGGCCTCCTTCCGTCGACGGCGTCGTCGCTCATCGTCGCCTCGTAAAGAGCAAGGCGTATGCCAGGATTTCCCTAAAAATTATACCTGTTTAGTGTGAAAACAGGGTGGCGATTGTGAAAAAACGAACAATGCCGGGTTGTTTGCTCCCAGGCAAGCCCTGTGCGATTGTGCTTTCCGGCACCTGCCCCGCTCCGCCGGCCGTTGCCGCCTTATGGGCCCGGCCGGGCCTCGCCTGGAACCGGACCGAACATTCCCTGGGCTTTTCCGCACTGGCCCGATTTTTTTTCCGACACGGCCCGGGCAATCCTGCCTTAGCAGCTTTCCCTTCCTTGCACGCACCAGGCACACAAAAAAAACACGACAGAAATGTCGTGTTTTAGTTCATGCCTGACGCACACTACAATTTCTTTAAATTCAGACGATTACGGAGTTTCGTCGGACAAAGGCGACATTCCCGACGCCTGGGCCGGCCGGGACGGACCGGCTTTCGGGAAAAAAGCCGCAATCCGGTCGGAGAGCCGAGGGAAAAGGCCGCTGTTGCGGCATTGGCCCGCTTTTTGGATGGGTCGCAAGCTGTTCGCCAGTCGGGCTCCAGGCAGCCGTCGCCTCATCGTCATACGGCATGGACTGCAAGAGCAATCACGCGGCGAGACCCGTCCCCGCCGCCGGCCACGGCCGCCACGGACCGGAATCGACGCCAAGACCGATGCGAAGGAAGAACGAGACCATGAAAAATATCGCCCGCAAGGCCGCCCTGATCGGTTTCGACTGCGCCATCCCCAAACGCCTGGAGGCCCTGGTGGCCGAAGGCGCCCTGCCCAACTTCGCCAGGTTCATCAACAGCGGCAGCTACATGACGGAAGGCTACAACCTGCCGACCGTCACACCGCCCTCCTGGGCCACCATCTGCACCGGGGCCTATCCCAGGACCCACGGCGTGGAAGACTATTACTATTACCTGGAAGGCGAGAGCCTGGAGCACAAAAAGACCTGCCAGGCCTTTGGTTCGGCCATCCTCACGGCCGAGACCATCTGGGACGCCTGGGACAAGCAGGGCAAGAAGTGTCTGGTCATAAACTACCCCATGTCCTGGCCAAGCAAGATGCAAAACGGGGTCATGATCATGGGCGAAGGCCTGTCCCCGGCCGAGACCCGCTGGAAGCAGCTCGGCAACGCCCACAAGGAATACCTGGCCTCGGAGTCGGTGGTGTCCTCGGACTTCTATCCCATGGGCGTCCAGGCCCGCTTCGACGACGCCAAGGGCTGGAAGAACCTGCCCGAAGGGGCCGACGAGCTGGTCGAAGCCGTGATCCCCATGACGTTTAAGGAATCCATGGACCCGCTGGAGAACCAGACCTGGTACGCCCTGGCCTGGGAATCGGGCGACGACGGCTTTGACACCTTCGCCCTGTGCCCCGAGCGGGACTATGCCACGGCCTATTGCACCATCCAAAAAGGCCAGTGGAGCCCGGTGGTGAGCGCGCCTTTCACCATCAAGGCCGACGGGCGCACGGAAACGGGCACGTTTCGCTTAAAGCTCCTGGAACTGTCCGACGACGCCGAGAGCTTCAAGCTCTACGTCACCGGCATCTCCGGCCAAAAGGGCTTCGTGTCCCCGCCCGAGGCGGCCGCCCAGCTCGACCTGTCAAACGAGGTCATCTGCAACGACATGGGACTGGTGGCCTTCATCCACGGCGTCATCGACATGGAGACCGTGGTCGAAGTGGCCCAGTACCACAGCGACTGGCTGGTGAGCGTGGCCACCTCGACCCTGGCCGCCAATCCCGACTGGGACCTCTTTTACATGCACACCCACCTGATCGACTGGTTCTACCACGGTTGGCTGGCCGACATGGACAGCGCCGACGAGGCCAAGCGCCAGCGCGCCTACGACATGGAGCGGGCCATCTACCAGATCGAGGACCGCCTCCTGGGCCGGCTCATGGAGGCCATCGGCGAGGAGGCCCTCGTGTGCCTGTGCTCCGACCACGGCGCCACGCCCATCGGCCCCATCCTCAACACGGCCGAGGCCCTCAAGGCCGCCGGCCTTTGCCACTACGAGCCCAAGGCCACGGAAAACTACTGGGAAATCTACGAGGAATCCGAAGGCTACAACTACACCCTGGACGTGACCAAATCCAAGGCCGTGCCCCAGCGCTACATGTTCGTCTACGTCAACCTCAAGGATAAGTACCCCGGCGGCATCGTGGAGGCCGCGGACTACGAGACGGTGCGCGACGAGATCATCGACGCCCTGCTCGACTACCGCCATCCCGACACCGGGGAACGTCCGGTGCTCCTGGCCGTTCGCAAGGAGGACGCCCGGGTCTTCGGCATGGGCGGAGCCCAGGCCGGGGACGTGGTCTATGCCCTCAAGCCCGAGTACATGGCCGAGCACGGCTATGGCCTGCCCACCGGCGAATCCGGCTGCGGCTCGCTCAAAAACGTCCTCATCTTCAAAGGCCCCAACGTCAAAAAGGGCTACCGCTACGAGCGGCCGCGCTGGCTGGCCGACATCGTGCCGACCCTTTGCTACATGACCGGCAATCCCATCCCGGCCGATGCCGAGGGCGGCCCCATGTACCAGATCATGGAAGACCCCAACCTGGTCACCGCCGGGAAATAGGGGACACGGCCCGACGCGTGCGGGCCGCCACGCCAATTCGCTCCCGGAGGGCTTGTCCTGCGGGAAGGTTTCAAGGAGACTGTCATGGCCGAGAAGAAAGTCATTGTGCTGCTGGCAGACCAGGCGTCGCTGGACGCCGGCGGCGATGCCCTGAAGAAATTCAAGAAAAAGGCCGTTGTCGCCGCCAACTACACGGCCGGCGACGTGGCCGGCGAGGCCAGGCGCGTTCCCGGAGCCGTGACGGCCGGGCCGGACGGGGTGGCCAAGGCCCTGGAAGACGGGGCGGCCCTGGTGCTGGTGGAGATGGGCGACGCGGCTCCCGAGGCCGTCAACGCGGCCGTGGCCGCCGCCCTGGAAGCCGCTGACCGGCGCACCCTGGTGGTGCTGGCCGCAAACAATCTCCTGGCCTTTTACGGCCTTGGCATCAACACCAAGATCGGCTCCATCGAGCGCGCCGCCTGTGCCAGGGATGTGGTGCCGACCCTGGCCCACATCGCCGATCTGCCCCTGGCCGACGACGCCACCGGCGCGATCCTGTATCAGGTGCTCAAGGAGACCAACCTGAAGCTGACCGAACTGGGCAAGCTCAAGGAAGCCCTCTCCCGCATGGAAGCCGCCCTCCAGCGCGACAACCGCGAACCCTGGGACAAGCACGACTGCGCCTAGGGCGGCGGCGAAACACCCTCCGGCCGCCGCCCCGGGCGGCAGGCCGGATTGCATCAGGCCGACCGGCAATGACCGGCCGGCTCTATCGGAAAAGGCATAGGGATCCAGCGTCCCCGTCCCCGGAAGGGGCACGTGCTGCAGCACGTGCCCCTTCCTCATTTCCCGAACCCCGGCCCGTAAAAGGCCACGACCATGAAAAAAGATCAGAAAAAACAGCCTGCACCCCATTCCCTGCTCTGGAGCCTGACCCTTCTGACCGTGGGCAGCCTCGTCTATGTCCTGGGCTATAACGGCATCGCCGCCAGCCAACGCTTCGTGCCCGGAGGCCTCTATGGCCTGGCCGCCCTGGTCCACGACGCCGGAGGCGGCCTGTCCACGGCCGTCTGGTACGTCCTGTTCAACGCGCCGGTGTTTCTTTTGGCCCTGCGGGCCGTGGGCAAGCGGTTTTTCCTGCTCAACCTCTACTGCATGGGCCTCATTGCCGTCCTGACCGCCCTGCTCCACCCGGACTTCGGCATCCAGGACCGGCTCCATGCCGCCATTGCCTCGGGCGCGGTCATGGGGGCCGGCTGCGGCATCATCCTGCGTTCGAGCGGGGCCGGCGGGGGCCTGGATGTCCTGGCCTTCATGCTCAACCGCCGCTTTGGCCTGCGCTACGGGGTGTTTTACTTCCTGGTCAACGGGCTGATCATGCTGGGCACGGCCGCGCGCATGGAGCCGGATCTGGTGGTGGCCTCCATTGTGCTGCAGTTCCTCTGCTCGGTGGTGACGGAATACGTGCTGTCGGTGTTCAACCAGCGCAAGGCGGTCTGGATCATCTCCTCGCGCACTCGGGAGATCAGCCAGCGGCTGGCCTCGGAAACGAGCCTCGGCGGCACCATCATGCAGGGCCGCGGCGGCTATTCGGGCGGGGAGGTCGAGATTCTCTTTTCCATCACCCACAACATGCAGGTCAAGGTGCTGGAAGACATGGTGTTCGAGATCGATCCCCAGGCCCTGTTCGTGGTGGAAAACACCTTCAACGTCATCGGCGGCGGCTTCGGCCGGCCAGACGGCATCACCCCGGCCGGCCGGACCCGGCGGGCCAAACCGGCCGGGTCCGGCCGCAACCGGGGTCAGTAGGCGGTGGTGGCTTCGGCGTCGGCCACGAGATCGGCCATGGCCGCCGCGTCGAGCACCTCCGTCCCCGGCTCCAGGGCAGCCCCGCTAAGGCCACGGGCGTCCAGAGCCTCGTCATGGGCGTGGAGCGTGCCGCCCTCGGCGGCGAAGCGGCGCACCAAATCGCCCGGATAACCGGGAACGCCCAGCAGGTTGTAGACGCCGTCACCCAGGCACAGCAGGCGCACGTCAAAGCCCCCGGCCGTCAACATGGCGTAGGCGGCCCGGATGCCGAGCACGGACGCTTCCTGGCCCGGAGCCTGGCGCAGCACGACGTTGATCGTTGAAAGCATGTCTGTCTCCCTCCTAGCGGCCGATGGTCAGGAGCACGTCGGTGCTCATGAGAAAGCGGGTGTAGGAATTGCCCACGTCGCCCCAGGCCACGCCGTCGAGATAGGCCAGACCCTCGGTGCCGCGGCTGTATTCCGTGGTGTGGCAGGTGGCGAATTTCGCCCCGGCTGCAGCAAGTTCCTCGATGGCCCCGGCCAGGACGAAACCGTCCATATGCCCGCGCAGGGCGTCGGAGATGGGGGAGCGTCCGTCAAAGGGCACGGGCTTGTTGGCCAGGTTGCAGCCGTTGCCGTAGAGAAAGACGTTGACTGCGTCGCCCCGGGCCAGCACGGCCCGGGCGAGGTTCACGACAAAGGCCGCGTCGTCGTTTTCGGTGCTGCCCGAGAGCAGCGCGATGGTCAGTGTGCGGGACATGGCGGCTCCTACAGGCTTATGACCTGGTCATGGTCGTCCAGGATCAGTTTGGCCATGCCGTCGTAGCCAAGCACGGCCACGGCCTCGGCCGGGACCACGCCCCGGACGGACACGGCGTCCCTGGCCGCGAACACCGCATCCACGCCAAGGGTCTCAAAAACATCCACCTGGCCGGGCAGGCCGAGATAGACCGCATCGCCCACCAGCAGCACGGCCTTGTCCTCGTCCCCGCCCAGGATGCGCAATTCCTCCAGTCCCTCGGTGCGGGACGTATGCAGCAAAAACAGCATGGTTCGGCCTCCGGTTAGATGCGGTTGATCTCGTAGTCGAACTCCAGGCCCTCCTCCAGGGAGTAGGTGACCAGGGAGCCGCGATAGAGCGCGCTTTGGATGGTGTCGAAGGAGGCCTCATCCAGGTCCTCGGCGCTGACGTCCACGCGCAGGTCGATGTGGGTGAAGGCCGTGCGCATGGAGTCGGTCTTTTCCTTGCTGACCGTGGCCGTGGCCGTCATGCGCACGGGCCTGCCGGCGGCGCGTTTGATGTCGTTCCACAGGGAGTTGGTGTAGCAGGCGATGGCCGCAGCCACGAGAAGCCGGCCGCCGAAGTGCTCATTGCCTTTTCCCTCGGCCGACAGGGCGCTGTTGTCGTAGGCGATCACAGGCAGGGCCAGGGAACCGGTTTCGATTTTCCAGGCTGCATCGGTCTCGCGGGCAAAAGTCAGGGTCATGGTCTCGGACATGGGGAACTCCTTGGTCGGGGCGGCTTTCCCGCCCTCGGGCTTGTCCGGCTGCCGGGGGTGGCGGCGGCCACAATGACGGTTGACGGCAACGACCGGGTTGCCCCGGCCTTGCCCCGGGATCGGCGACGTGCGCTTGCGGCAAAAGCAACGGCTGTGCCAGGGCGGGGGGATTGAAGAGTTTTTTTGTCGGAAATACCGGCCGGGCCGGCCGGCAAGACGGCGGGACGGCGGCAAAACGGCCCGGACAGCCAACTTTCTGCCGCGCCCCCTGGCCGGGCGGACGGCCGGCAGCGGTCGGTGTCTGGCGGCAGGGCTGCCGCCCACGCCCCGGATTCGAGTCTCTCCTGCCCCGAATCCGGGGCGGCACCTTTCTGCGACGCAGGTGTCATCCCTGATGCGACAGGCATGACGCTTTTTCATCCCTTTGTGTCGTCCGCGATAAATTCTTTTAAATAAGCGTGTTACGGATTTCCTGCCCAAAAAGGCGAAACATTCGTCGCCCCCGGCCCTTGGCTGCCGCCGGCCCGGCCCGCTCTGGCCCCTCCATTTCCCAGCTCTGAAGGCGACAATCGCCATTGGCCCGCTTTTTGGAAAAGGGGCAGCGCCTGGCGCACGTGCGCCGGGCCGACCGCCCCGGGACGTGCGACAGGGGTTGGAAGGGCAGGAAGCCCGGAGAACCGGGCCAGAAGTGGAAAACTTAACGGCCGGCTTGGATGCGGCTGAAACGTGGGAAGGAGTACGGACGTGGCTGAGAAAAAGGTGGTCCTGTTGCTGGCCGGGGACGTGTCGCTGGGCAATGGCGGCAATGCGCTCAAGAAATTCACGAAAAAGGGCGTGGTGGCCACGGCCTACAGCGGCGGCGACGTGGCCGGCGAGGCCCGGCGGGTGCCCGGCGCGGTGATGGCCGGGCTGGCCGATCTGGCCGCCAGCCTGGAAGCCGGGGCCGGACTCGTCCTGGTCGATCTCGGCGAGCCTGATGCGGCCGGCCTGGAAACGGCCCTGGGGCACGTGCTGGAGATTGCCGACCGGCGCACCCTGGTGGTTTTGGCTGCGGCCAACGCCCTGGTGTTTTACGGCCTTGGCATCAACACCAAGATCGGGACCATGGCCCGGCCGGCCCAGGCCAGGGATGTGACGCCGACCCTGGCCCACATCGCCGATCTGCCCCTGCCCGACGACGCCACCGGAGCCATTCTCTATCAGGCCCTCAAGGAAACCAACCTGAAGCTGACCGAACTGGGCAAGCTCAGGGAAGCCCTCTCCCGCATGGAAGCCGCGCTCCAGCGCGACAACCGCGAACCCTGGGACAAGCACGACTGCGCCTGACGACGCCTGCGGACCGGGGGCGGCTTTCCGGCCGCCCCCCAACAACAGGCGGCCGGCCGGACACGCGCCCATCCGGCCGGCCACTCCTGGGGTGTTACCGGCTAAATGGCGAAATACTTCATCTTGCGTTGCAGGGTGCGCAGGGTCAGCCCCAGCTCCCGGGCTGTCTCGCCGCGCCGCCAGCGGTTGCGCTCAAGCGTCTTGACGATCATGGCCTGCTCGACCTTGTCCAGGGCCTCCTTCAGCGTCAGCCCCTCGCAGGCGGCCAGCTCGTCGGCCTGGGGCGCCAGCGCCTCCCCGGCCATGTCCAGTTCCGGGAAGCTCACTTCGCCAAAGGTCAGATAGCGGTCCAGGACGTTGTGCAGTTCCCGGATGTTGCCCGGCCAGTCATACTGTTCCATGGACAGCCGCAGGGCCGGGGGAAGCAGGGCCGAACTGTTGGCGATGCCGGTTTTGCGGCCCAGAAACGTGTCGATTAAAAGGAGCAGGTCCTCCTTGCGCTGGCGGATGGGAGGAAGCTCGATGGCCAGGACATGGACCCGGTAGAAAAAGTCGGCCCGCATGATCTTTTGCTGGACCATCTCCTTGAGATCGCGGTTGGTGGCCGTCACCAGCCGGAATTCGCTGCGCCGGGGCACGGTGTCGCCAACCGGGGTGTACTGCTTGCTCTCGATGGCCCGCAGCAGCTTGACCTGCAAATTGAGGGTGAGTTCGCCCAGTTCGTCGAGAAACAGCGTGCCCTGGTCGGCTGCGCCGAGATAGCCCTGCCGCGTGTCCACCGCCCCGGAGAAAGCCCCTTTCTTGTGGCCGAAAAATTCGCTTTCAAGGAGCTGTTCCGGAATGGCCCCGCAGTTGACCGGCACGTACTTGCCCGTGCGCCCGCTCATCTCGTGGATGGTGCGGGCCACCAGATCCTTGCCCGTGCCTGTCTCGCCGAGAATAATCACGTTGGTGTCGCTCTGGGCGGCCTTGAGGATCAGCTTGTAGACATTCTGCATGACCTCGCTTTTGCCGACGATGCCGCCCAGGCCATAGCTGCACTTGACCGAGGAACGCAGGCGCTCGTTTTCCTCCCGCAGTTCGATCTCCTGCATCTTCTGGGCGCTGACGTCCATGATGATGCCGACCAGATATTCCGGCCGGCCCTCCTCGTCATACAGGGCCGCGCCCTGGTCCCAGATCCATTTGACTTCGCCCGAGGACATGCTCAGGCGGTACATGAGCTGATAGGGTTCGCGTTTGGCAATGGCCTCCCGCTCGACCTTGCGCAGGGCCTCCAGATCGTCCCGGTGGGTCATGCGCTCGATGGTGTTGCTTTTTTCCCGCAGGAGTTCCTCGGTGGTGTAGCCTAAGAGCGCCTTGCAGCCCTGGCTCACAAACTCCAGCACGAAATTCTCGCCGTCGTTGATGCGGCAGCAGTAGGCCATGCCGGGCAGATGGTCGAGCAGGCGTGAGAATTTGTGCTCCACGGCCTGCAGCCGGCGCAGGACCGAGCTGTTTTCCAGCTTGTGGAGCTTGAGCGTTTCGCAGTCCAGGCAGATGGCCTGATTTCCCTCATGCATCACAATCGCTCCCTGTCGCTCATGACCTGTTTCACGCCATTTTTGTCGCGCGCGCAACCTACCTTAACCACACATCTTCTGGCCGGCAACGACAATCCTGTCGCCCCTCCCGGCCAGCCCCGGCCCCACACCCCCCGGGATCGCCCCCGGCAGCCGGCCTGGGGGCTTGGCATCATCCGTGCTTATCCGGGCGGTTATCCTGCTATCAAGGAAGGTGCCATGTCCGGGAACACGTCCTTTGCCGCCGCCCTGGTTGCCCGGCGCGACCTGGCCTTTGCCCTGCGCGGCCTGGCCATGGCCCTGGGTTCGGGGCTGCTGTGGGGGTTAAACGGCGTCGTGTTGGACAAGGGCCTAAGCCAGACGCCCTTTGCCGATCCGGCCCTGTGGCTGGCCGCCCCCCTGGCCGCCTCGGCCCTGCACGACGTCCTGGCCGGGCTGTGGAACCTGCTGTTTAACGCCGCCACCGGCCGGATGCGCGAGATCGGCCGCAGCCTGGCCACCCGGCCAGGGCTGCTGGTCGGCCTGGGGGCGCTTTTTGGCGGGCCGCTTGGCATGGGCGGCTACATCGTGGGCCTGCGGCTGGCCGGCCCGGCCTATGTCCTGCCCATCACCTCGCTGTATCCGGCCGTGGCCTCGGCCCTGGCCGCCGTCCTGCTTGGCGAGCGCATCGTCCCCCGAGCCTGGCTGGGCCTGGCCCTTTGCGCCTGCGGCGTGGCCGTCATGGGCTGGTCGCCGCCCCAGGGAGCCGAAGGCTCCCAGTTCTACCTGGGCCTTGGCATGGCCGCCCTGGCCACTGTCGGCTGGGGGGCCGAGGGCGTTTTATCCACCAGCGCCATGGATCTCCTGGACCCGCCGGTGGCGCTCAACATCCGCCAGTTCGTTTCCGGCGCGTTCTATCTGCTGGTGGTGCTGCCGCTGGTCGGCGGATGGCCGGTGCTGGCCCGGGCGGTCGTCTCGCCGGGCGGAGCCGTCATCGTCGCAGCCTCGGTCATCGGAGCCGGCTCCTATCTCCTGTGGTACCGGGCCATGAACCGGACCGGGGTCAGCCGGGCCATGGCCGTCAACGTCACCTATGCCCTGTGGGGCGTGGTGTTTAGCGCCCTGTTCACCGGAGCGGCCCTAACGGCCGGGGTCTGGCTGGGAGCGGCGGCCATCGTCGGCGGCATGATGCTGGTTGTGGGCGATCCCCGGCGGATGGCCGATCTGCGCGCCACCGACGACAGTCCGGTCCGGGCGGCCCCATGACGGCCGTCAAAGCGCCTTTGCGCATGGCCGTCATGGCCGTCCTTGAAACCGGCGAACCCCTGACCGCCGCCGACATCTCCGGCCGGCTGGCCCTGAATTATCCTGGCGAACGCCAGAGCGCGCCCGAGGCCGTGGAAGACCACCTGCAGGCCCTTCGAGCCGTGGGCCTGGTCCGGCGGGCGGCGGCGTATCTGGCCGGCGAAAGGCTCATCGAGTCCTACTGCATCACCGGGCGCGGCCGGGCCAGACTGGCCTGGAGCCGCTGGGGCGCTCCGGCGGCCGGCTCCGGGCCCATGGACAAACCATGCAACGCCCCGGGGGGAGAATCGTGAAGAATCTCAAACTTGGCCTGAAAATCGCCCTGGGCCTCGGCCTGCTCCTGTCGCTGACCGTGGGGCTTGGCGGCCTGGCGGTGTGGAGCATGTCCCAGGCCCGGGAAAAATCCTCGGTCCAGGCCACCCGGCTCATGCCCGAAATCGAAATCGTCACCGCCCTGCGCGCCGCTACCACCCAGGCCACCCGGGCCATGCAGCTGTTTGCCCTGACCAATGAAACCGCTTTTTTCAATGATGCCGCCGCTGCCGTGGCCGAGGTGGAAAAACAGCTGGCCGCAGCCAGGGAACTGGCCGACCGCTTTGCCGAGCTGACCATGCTTGGCGAGAGCACCGAGGGCATCGGCCGGCATCTGGACCAATTCAAGACCCTGATGGCCCGGATGCAGGAGACGGGAACGGCCATCGCTGCCGAGCGCGAGGGGCTTTTCCGCTGGGCCCAGATTTTCGACGAGGGGCTGGCCAGTCTGCTGGCCCTTAACAACACCCGTCTCGATCAGGAGATCGAGGCCGGAGCCGACAGCGCCGCCCTGGCCGAGCGCCGCAGCAAGATCGGGCAGGCCACGGCCATCCTCGATCTGGCCGCCAAGGTCCGGGTGGCCAACTGGCAGGCCCAGGCCCTGCGCGATCCGGGGATCGTGGTCGCGGCCCGGCCCCGCTACGACGAAGCGGCCGAGAACATCCGCAACCTGCGCCAGTTGGCCAGAAAGGCCGAGGAAGTGCGCCTGATCGAACCCATGCGCACCGCCTTTGAGCAGTACCGCGCCCAACAGGACAGCCTCATCGCCGCCCTGGCCGCGGTCCAGGAAACCGGGCTGGCCCTGGAAACGGCCGGTCTGGAGCTCGAACGCCTGACCCGGGATACCGCGGCCCACGGCATGGCCAGCGCCAAACAACTGGCCGACGCGGCCATGGCCGGCCTGGACCGGGCCCGCCTGCTCCTGCTTGTGGGCCTCGGCACAGCCCTTTGCCTGGGCGTGGCCGTGGCCTGTTTCATGACCCGGGCCATCACCGGGCCGCTCAAAAAGGGCGTGGGCTTTGCCGAGGCCGTGGCCCGTGGCGAGCTCGACCGGGAATTCATCCTGGACCAAAACGACGAACTCGGGGCCCTGGCCAAGGCCCTGGGCCACATGGTGACCACGCTTAAACGCAACATGGCCGCCATCGAGGAACAAAGCGCCGCCATCGGCCAGGAGTCCAGGCGCACCCGGCAGGCCCTGAACGAGGCCACGGCCAAGGAAGCCCACATCGACGAACTCATGCTCCGGATGCAGGACGCGGCCGGCCGGGCCTCGGTCATTGCCGAACGCGTGGCCTCGGCCGTGCAGCAGCTCTCCAGCCAGGTGGACGAGACGGCCCGTGGCTGCGAGGTCCAGCGCCGGTCCATGGGCGAGACGGCCACGGCCATGGCCCAGATGAACACCTCGATCCTGGATGTGGCCCAAAGCGCCGCCCGGGCGTCCACCAGCGCCGAAAACGCCCGGACCCGGGCCGCCGAAGGCGCAGCGGTCATCGACCGGGCCCTGGCCGCCATCGTGTCCCTGGAGGGCCTCACCGGCCGGCTGCGCCACGACATGGCCGGGCTGGCCGAACAGGCCCGGCTCATTGGCGGGGTCATGGACGTCATTTCCGACATCGCCGACCAGACCAACCTCCTGGCGCTCAATGCCGCCATCGAGGCCGCCCGGGCCGGCGAGGCCGGACGCGGCTTCGCGGTCGTGGCCGACGAGGTGCGCAAACTGGCCGAAAAAACCATGCAGGCCACCAGCGACGTGGGGGCCAAGATCAAGGCCGTCCAGGAAGCCTCCCGGCAAAACGCCGCCAGCGTCGATCTGGCCGCCAAATCTGCCGGCGAAGCCGCGGCCCTGGGCGGCCAGTCCGGCACGGCCCTGGAAAACATCGTCACCCTGGCCCGGCAAAGCGCCGGCCAGATCCAGGACATCGCTGCCGCCGCCGAGGAACAATCCACTGCCGCCGACCAGATCCACAACACCCTGGGCGAGGTGGTCGGCATCACCGCCGAAACCGCCGCCGGCATGGCCCAGTCGGCCAAGGCCCTGTGCGAACTGGTCCAGCTGACCGAAAACCTGCAAGCCCTGGTCGGGGAACTGCGCGGCGACGACAGCCCCGGCCCGGCCCTGCCCCGGGCGGCAGCCGTCGCCGCCCTGACCTGAGCCGTATCCATTGCCGGCCGGGGCCAAACCCGCCCCGGCCGATCGGGCCACCGCGCCCAAGGAGCGATCCCATGAAGGATGAACGCATCGTCCCCGCCGCCAGCAACACGACCCAGTCCGGCCTCACCCCGCGGGTGGCGGCCCTGCGCCAGGCCTACCTGGAGGCCAAGCCCTCGGTCTCCATTGCCCGGGCCAAGGCCGTCACCGAGGTCTACCGGGCCAATCCGGGCATGCCGCCCATGATCCTGCGGGCCATGGGGTTCAAGCGGGCCTGCGAGACCGCGCC